>NZ_JARBDB010000052.1:0-322075 GCF_036577605.1 Paenibacillus sp. GYB004 | reverse complement strand
CGAGGCTGGCGGTCGAGGCCGGCCGCGCTCCGCGACGCGGGTCCGCAATCGTCCGACCGCGGCGGCGGAGCCGGCTGCGGCCGATTGCGGACGGCGGCCGCGAGTCCAGGCCGCGAGCGGGCGGACAAGCCGCTCCCACGGCACGTGGAGGCGGCGGACCGCGATGTC
Organism: Paenibacillus sp. GYB004; assembly: GCF_036577605.1. Classification (NCBI taxonomy): domain Bacteria; kingdom Bacillati; phylum Bacillota; class Bacilli; order Caryophanales; family Paenibacillaceae; genus Paenibacillus; species Paenibacillus sp. GYB004. The sequence continues at coordinate 321,907 of NZ_JARBDB010000052.1, read as the reverse complement.
CGCGAGCCAGACGAGCAGCGCCGCGATCAGCAGCGGCCGCGTCAGGTCGTGGACGCGCTTTTTCGGCACCGTAGCGGAAGCGAACGCCTCTTCCGGATTGTCCGGCGACAGCACCCGTCCGCCGGTCAGCTCCGCCAGACGTCTCAGCTTCTCCGCCCCGTCCTCCTGGCTGATCCGGTATTCCGGCGAATAGGGAATTACGAACCCGGTCGTCATGCCGGTCGCAGCGCCGGCCGTGCCCGCTTCCTCCCCGGCAGCCTCGATTTTGGTCAAATAAACGCCGGGCTTGGCGACATCCAGCAGCCCACTGTACTCCCCCGGCACGGTAGGCTCAAGGGCAACCTCCGTACGGTTCAGCTCCTCATCGGTAACGACCGCCTTCAGCTCGCCGGGGTAGCCGGTCCCGTCGCCTCCGCCGCTGCGGACGTCAAGCGTCACTTCATTTCCGTTCATCCGGCTCGTAAGCTCCAGCGGAGACGCGTCGAACTGCGGGAACGTCCACTTGACGATCCGGCTGAATACATCGGCGAACCGGTTCCACCGGGTCCAGTCTCCCGACCATTTGCCGGTCAGGTCGCTCGTCCAAGCGACGGTTTTGCCCGCCCCGTACTGCCAGCGCGCAAGCAGCGGGTCCGGCTCGGGGCTCATCAGCGCCACTTCCGCCGTCTCCTTCGGCGTCGTAGCGATATAAGCGTTCACCTGCGGCAGCCCTCCCGCAAACATCGGGTTCCATTCCGCCGCCTGGCCGACCGCGGGAACGAACGGCTGGTCAACGATATACGTGCGGGACATCAGCACCGCTTCCCTGCTGAAGATCGCGGGGACCGTCGTTTGGTCGTTCGTGAAATAATAACGCCCTTTGGCAAGCTGAGCGAGCCGCTCGAGCAGTTGTGTATCCGCTCCGTCCCCGATTGCGACCGACGACAAGGTAATGTCGTTTTTCACCATATGGTCGGCAAGTGCTTCATAGCTTTGGTTCGTGGCCGACTGGCCGTCGGTAAGCAGGATGATATGCTTGCGCTGGGCCTTTACGTCCACCAGCTTCTGATACGCCTGCTCCACGGCGGTATAGATTTCCGTCCCGCCGTCGGCCGTAATCGAGTTGACCTGCTCCGACACTTTCTTCGGATCTGTCAGCAGTTGCGGCTCGACGACCCACCAGGGAGTGGAATCGAAGGCGAGGACGCCGATCGTATCCTTCTCGCGCATGAGCTGAATCGTCCGGGTCGCGGCTTCCTGGGCCAGCTCCATCTTGCCACCGGACATGCTGCCCGACTTATCGATGACGAGCATCAGCGCCAGCGACGGGACTTCCCTTTTCCCCCGCAAATCCATATATACGGGAAGCGCACGCTCGACAGGCGTCTTGAAGTAACCGCCGAGTCCGAAGCTTTCGTCTCCCCCGGTCATCACAAGCCCTACGCCGTAATCGCGCACCGCCTGTTCGATCATGCTCATCTGGCTGTCCGACATCCGGGTGGCCGCTACGTTGGCGAGCACGATCGAGTCGTAGCCGGTATAGTCCGCCAGCTCGCGGGACAGCATCTCCGGCGTGATCAGGTCGTACGGAATCAGTCCGGAGTTTAGCACGCCTGTCATATTAGACGCCGCGCCGGCGGTTCCTTCCACCAGCAGTACTTTGGGAGGCCCCGACACGCGGCTGAACGCGTATGCGGCATTGTTCGCCGACACTTCGTCGCCGGCGGCGTACAGTTCCGCCCGGTACCGGTGCAATCCCTGTTCTTTCGCAAGGCCGCGCAGCGCGAACCGGTTCTGGCCTTTCTCCAGCGCCACCTGCTGGCTCGAGATTTCCCGGTTGTCTTCATAAATGCGCAGCTCTCCGGTCGTGGCGAACGAGCTCGATACGGCGACCTCGAGCGCGTACTGCTCGGCCTGATACAGCTTCTCCGGCAGCGTCAAGGAATCGACGGCCGCATCGCGGCGTTCCTTGGACGGAAGCGGCAGGACGTCGACCGGAATCCCTTTGTCCCTGAGCAGCTTCCCTTGCCTGAGCAAGTCCCCGACATTTTCTCTGCCGTCGGACATCAGCACGATTCTCGGCGACGCATCCGCCGGCATCAGCGTCTCCGCCAACTGGAGCGCCGCGTCAAGCCGCGTAAACTGCGAGTTCACTTTGCTGGTAAACGTAAACCGCTCGGCCCCTTCCGGGTCCGGACTTTTCTCGATGACCGCCTCCAGCCCCGCCGAGACGACTCCGGCCGAATCGTCGTCCGCTTTGGCTGCGGCGGATTGGCGAATCCACGACTCCAGGGACGCGGAATCGGTCATGCTGTCCGAACGGTCGGCTATGAATACGACCGCCTTGCGCTCGATCACGGCAAAGCTTTGCAGGCCGGAAAGCGACAAAATCAGCAGCAGCAGCACGAGGCTGCGCAGGCCGAAAGCGATCCGCTTGCGCCAGCCGGCCAGCCTGGACGTCGTCCTCCACATCCATACGAGGTAGGCAGCCGCCGGAATGAGAAGCAGCATATACAAAGCTGAATCAAACTGAAGTCCCACGCCGGTACACCCCCCATTCCCATACGACGACAACCAGTGCCAAAGCTATAATCCAGCGCCATAGCCAATACGGCGACTTCGAAGGCGCCCCCGCTTCCGCGCTGTCCTCTCCGGCTTCCCCGGCCGTACCGGACGATGGCTTGAATTCAAGCTCCGCTGCAGCCGTACCGGATTCGCGCGAATCCATCGTAACCCCGAGCCAGCGCATTTGCACCGTCTGCCCGGCTTCGTCCTTCTCCTCCAGGCGGTACAGCCCGGGCTGGTCCGGCACCGTTTGCAACGCCGCCAGACGCCCTGACGTCAGTTCCGCCTCGCCGGCGGTCCTGCCGCCTTCCGCATCGATCCATACCGCCGAGGACGAGCGGGGAGACATCGCGATTTCCTTGCGGTCTGCAGCTACCGCCCGGCCCAAGCTTCCGCCCTGCGAAGCGGTTAACCACTCCAGCGCATTGTGGACGAACACCGGGAACTCGGTTCTCAGCGGGAAATCGGACTGCTGCAGGGAAAATGCGATCAATAGCCGCGGCACGCCATTGTCCGTACCGGCGTACACAAGCGGCACTTCGCCGGCCGATACGACCGGCTTGCCCCATAACGCGTTCGAAGGCTGCCGGACGGAAGCCACGTGAGTGTCCTGGAATTTCAAATAACGGGTGACCGGGTGCTCAGCAATCGTGTAAGACCCCGCCGGCACGGAAGCCGGCTTGCCCTCATAGCCGGACCCTGCATACAGGACGGGTTTGCCGGCAAGCAGCTTTTTCCAGGCATCCGAGGCCAATGCGCCTTCCGGAACCGACTCCAACACGATGACGTCGGGAGCGGATTCCGGCTTTAACGTCGCAATCCACGCGTCTGCCCCTTCCGGCTGCAACTTCGTCACCTCGGCCCCGGCAAGCTGCAGCGCTTTTTCCAGAAACAGATTGCCGCTCCCGATCGCCAGTACCCGCTTGGGCCGTTCGCCGGCCAGAAAAGCGTAGGTCACGTTATCCGCCGCAAGGGCGTCGTTTTGTCCGATATCGAGCTTGTACCAGTCCGCCGGAGCAAGACCATCAAAGTACACGGACGTTTGTTTCCCCGGCTCCACCGTCACCCGGCGCATATCGGCCATTTCTTTGCCCGCATACACCGTTACATCGATCTGGGCGGGGGCCTGCCCCCAGTTTTTGACGGAAGCGACCGCCGTCGCCAGTCCGCCGGATTCCCGGCTGCTTTTGACTCCGAACTGCGTAACGCTCACATTGCCTCCGGCGGCCAAAGCCTCATCCTCCGGTTTCATTATGGTAACGGGCACCTCGAACGTCAGCCCGGTTACCGGTTCGGCGAACAACCCGTCCGTAAAAAGGCGGATTTCCGCATCCTTGCCGTCCCGCGTCAAGGCGGATGCGAGCGACATCGCTTCTTTGTACGCCGTCTTGCCGTAGGCGGGAGTGACCGCATCCAGTGCCGCTCTCACCTGATTCCGGTCCGTTTCACGCGACAACAGCACTTCGGCCTGTTCCCCCATGGCGATTAGGGTGATAGCGCTTCCCGAAGCGTCCCCGGCTGCCCATTCCATGACCGCCGTCTTTGCCCGGTCGAGCCGGCTCTCCTTCTTGCCGTCCGCCGAGACGATCGTCGACGTCATGCTTGCCGACCGGTCCAGCACGATGACGGCGTGTTCCTTCGCCGACCCTCCCGCCGCGATCCAGGGCTGCATCAGTGCCAGCACCAGCAGCGCCGCCATCAGCAGCTGGACGAACATCAGCAGCCGGTTGCGCAGCTTCTGCCACGGCCGGTTGGCCTCCATATCTTTCAATACGCGGTTCCATAACAGGTGGCTGGAAACGGGCGTATTCACATATTTGCGCTTGAACAAGTACAGCAGCACAATGGCGGGTAAAGACAAGCCGAACCATAAGCTCGGGACGGAATCGAAAAACATAGCCAAGCACCTCCTCGCACGGGCCTCCCGTCAGCCGCCGTAATTGAGTCAAATCCTTCATTGCAGGACGCCACTTGAGCGCATCGTACCCGCAATCCATTCCAATACCGGAACGTTCGTCGGAGCCAGCGCATACGTAATGCCTCGCTCGTGGCAATAGCCGCGAAGCGCTCCCGTATACGAATCCAGCGCTTCCTTATAAGCTTTCAGCACTTTGCCGGACATCGCCACCTCTTTGCCGGTTCCCGACTCGATATCGACCAGCCGCAAATCGCCGGTCAACTCCGGATGCAGCTCCTCCGGCGACAGCACTTGGACGACAACGACCTCCTGCCTGGCGGCAGCGAGCATGTTCAAAGTCTCGTAGACGCCCGATTCGTACAGAAAATCCGAGAACAGCCAGGTCATTCCAGGCTGGCGGGGCAGCGTTCCGGGCTGTCCGAGCGCCTTGAACAGATCGCCCGTCTGCTCCGCTTTCGCCTCCGACAAATATTGAAACAGCCTGCGTGCGGACGCTTTGCCGCGCATCACGGGAAGCGTCGACGACACCTGCTCGCCGAACAGTCCGGCGCCTACCCGGTCGTATCCGGCGAGCGCCATATACCCGATACTGGCAGCCAGTCTTTTGGCATAGTCCAGCTTGTTCGTTCCTTCGCTTCGCTCGCCTCCCGTATTCATCGAAGCCGACACATCGACCCACAACCGGACGATCAGCTCCTGCTCGTCGAGAAACAGCTTGACGAACGGCTTGCCGCTGCGCCCGTACACATTCCAGTCGATCTGCCGGATATCGTCCCCGGGAGCGTACAGCCGGTAATCGGCGAAGTCCAGCGAAGCGCCGGTCTGTCTGGACCTGCGCTTGCCCTGCATCGTGCCCCGGACTCTCGTCTTGGCGGTAATGGACATCCGCTCGAGCCGCAGCAGCGTCTCCGAATCTAGCGCCATATTCCTGCTCATCGGCGGCTCTCCATCGCGGCAAGCACGTCCTGCAAAATCCGGTCGGTCGTTATTCCCATCGCCTGGCCTTCGAAGTTAAGAAACACGCGGTGCCTCAAAGCCGGAATCGCCACTTGCTCGATATCGTGAAACGACACGTTCATCCGCCCTGCGCAGAACGCGCGGACTTTGGCCAGCGATACGATCGACTGAATGCCGCGCGGACCTGAGCCGAACTGAACGTAACGCTTTACCGATTCGGGAGCGTCTGCCTCCGCCGGATGCGTGCACATCAGCAGGTTGACCGCATAATCCAGAATGTTGTCCGCAACCAGAATCTGCTTGGCGGTTTGTTGAATGTGCACAATCGCTTCTCCGTCCGCCGCCTTCTCCGGTTGAATAGTCGTAGTCGAAGTAGTGCGGAGCACGATCTCCTTCAGTTCTTCCTTCGTCGGATAACTGACGACGATTTTGACCAGAAACCGGTCCAGTTGCGCTTCCGGCAGCGGGTAAGTCCCTTCGTTCTCGAGCGGATTTTGCGTCGCGAGCACAAAAAACGGTTTCGGCAAAGCGTGAGTTTCGGAGCCGACCGTTACCGTCTTCTCCTGCATCGCCTCCAGCAGCGCGCTTTGCGTCTTGGGCGTAGCCCGGTTGATTTCGTCCGCGAGCACGAGGTGTCCGAATATCGGCCCCTTCTGGAACCGGTACGTCGTCTCTCCCTGGCCTCCGAACTGGATCATCGTAGTTCCCGTTATGTCGGCCGGCATCAGATCCGGCGTAAATTGAATGCGCGAGAAGCTGAGGTCGACCGTATCCGCGATCGTCCGCACGAGCATCGTTTTACCGAGTCCGGGAATCCCCTCCAGAAGCGCATGCCCGCCTGCGAACAGACACCACAACAGCTGCTCGACAATCTCCTTCTGGCCGACGATGACACGCCCGATCTGCTCGCGGATCGCGGCGACGGTCGCTAGCTGCCGCTCCAGCTGTTCCTTTGTTTCGATCACAGGAGTTCCTCCTATCGTTATCGGTTCGGTTGTATTTCGGTAAAATAGTCGCGGACCAGCTGCTGAACCGTCTGCGGCAGCTCCGACCGGTTCAGCGAGCGCGTCGCTTCGGCTTCGTATTCGGAATACACTTCCTCGTACGGTCGGGATGCGCCGTCCATAGCGGGGGCCGATCCGTCCAGGGATACTTCCCCTCTGCCGTTAACCGGTCCGCTGTCCGTCTCGGTCGTACCGCCGCCCGTAGAGGTCCGGGGCGTATTGACCAAGCCGCGCGAGCCGTTGCCGACACCGCCGGCAAGACCGCCCGTGCCGCCTCCTCCCGATCCGGAGCCGCTTCCACTGCCACTACCGCTGCCAGAACCCGAGCCGCTTCCGCTCCCAGACCCGGAGCCGCTGCCGGAACCGGAACCCGAGCCTGCCCCGCTTCCGGAGCCTTGACCGGGTGTTTGTCCGGTCCCGGTTCCGGTGCCGCCGCCTGCGCCGCTGCCCGGCTGGCTGCCGGCTCCCGGCGGGACCGCTCCGGGCGAAGCGGCCGAAGCCAGCCCGGACGCCAACCCGTTCGCGCCCCAAGCCGCCGGCAGTGCCACGCCTTGCGCCGCCAACTGGCCGGCGGCTTGCAGGCCGGCCTGCGCGAGCTGGCCGCTCAACTGCCCGGCCTGCGCAGCGAGCTGGAGCTGGGCAAGCTGGCCCGCGATCGATTGGGCGAGCGCCTCCTGAAGCGCCTGAAGCGCTTCCTCGCTAAGCCCTCCGTTTGGCTGGGCCGACGCCAGGCCGCTTGCTTCGCTTGCAAGCCGGTTCAGCGCATCTTTCAACTGCTGCTCCGCTTCCTTGTCCGCAGACACGGCCGATTCGGCCAGCTTCTCAAGCGCTTTGGCGAGCTCCTGCTTTTGCTCCGGGGTCATCCGGGCCGCTTCCTGACGAAGCCCTTCCAGCGCCGAGTTCACTCCTTCGCGATTCAACCCCGACAAGTTGCGGCCGAGCTCCTTCAACGCCGGATTCGCTTCCCACTGCTTGGCCCACAGCTCGGCCTGCTTCTGTTCCTTGACCCACTGCTCCTCCTGCTCCTTGAGCTTTTTCATCGCTTCTTCCATTTCGTTAAGCGCCTGCACGGGCGTCTCGCTGTTTTTCAGTCCTTGCTCCAACGCCTGCAGCTCTTTATCAAGCTTCTGCAATTCGAGCGGAGGCAGCTTTTGCGACTTTAGCTCCTCCCGTTTTTCCTCAGTTTTGTCAGCCTGTTCCTCGATCCACTGCTTGGCTTCCTGCTTCTGTTTCACTTTCTCGTCCATCGCATTGGGCCACAGAAGCAGGAAGACAAGTGCGGCAGCCATCCCGGCGAGCGTGCCCAGCTTTTTCGGATCGAGCGGGACTGGCAGCCGCTTCGGCGCTTCCCTCCGAAACGACTCCGCATACCGGATCGCCTCGTCCCGCTGCATCTTCGCAATCGGGGAATCGGCTTCCAAATGGGCAAGCGCCGTGCCGACGCGTTCTTCCAAGCCTCCGCTGCGATCCATCTCCCGGGCGGCGTCCCGCTCATCCGGCTTCCGGAACATCCCCGCAACGACTCCGGCTAATGCCCCGGCCGCAACCAGCATCAGCGCGAGCAGCCGGTAATGCCCGATCGGAAACCATCGGCCCGCTGCCGCTAACGCTACCGCCGCCGCCGCTCCTCCGATCAGTCCGAGCTGGATGAGCCGGACCATCCGCAGGGCGATCAGACGTCTTCGTATTGCCGCTATGTGGCGCCGCAAAGTTTCCGTCGGCATGATGAGGCCTCCTCTCATATTCGGCTCCCGGCGTTACACCGTCTGCTTTTTCATTTTCGGCCGTAAGAAACGGATCGCCAGCAGTACTGCTACAATAGAAATCACGATATGAATCGGAACGAAGATATGCCAAAGCTCGATCCCTTTCCAGCCGCCTCTGAAAAACTCATCCGAAAATCCGGGTTCGAATATGCTGATCATCGCCGCCAGCGGGTTAATGCCGATTAATAATCCGGAAACCTCTCTCGCCTGATTATTCGTGACACCCATGATAAAGATCGCCGCCAAGCCGGTAAATACGTACAGAAACAATCCGACCCCATATGTGACGATCAGCGAAACGACCGTTTTCTTCAGCACCGTCGAGAACAAGACGCCGATGGAGCCCAGCGCCACCATGACGAGGATATAAAAACCGAACACGGCAAGCAGCTGCGTAGGGGAAATGCCCCCGAACAAAAACACGATACTGTACACCGGCAATGTAGCGAAAACGATCAAAAACATAAAGCTGAGCGAAGAAAACAGTTTGCTTAAAATAATCGTCGCCGAGCTTTGCTGCGTCGTCAGCAAAATATTCAGCGTCTGCTTTTCCCGCTCGCCGCTAATGACGCCGGCCGTCAAGCCTGGCGCCATAAAACAGACCAGTACAAGCTGTGCGCCGCTCAAAAAGTAAAACAGCATCCGGCTCGATTCCGGGCTGAAACCGCGCGAGCCGCGGCTGTGCATCTCGAGATAAATATATCCGAGCGCCAGCAGGCCGATCACGACCAGATAGGCGAGAAGCGCAAGAGGCGATCGGATCGTCCGCATCCGAAGGCGGAATTCCTTCTCCAGCACCGGGTTGATCCACTTTTGTTTCCAGGTCATGCCCGCACCCCTTTCGTAATCTCCAGGAAGACGTCTTCCAGATCCGTCTGCGCTTCATGGAACGACAATACCTTATATCCGCCTGCGACGAGCAGTTTTAGCAGTTCCCACTGTTCTTCGTCTCGTCCGCCGAAGTGGACCCGGATGCCCAGTTCGTCTTGCAGTACGAGCGTTACGAGCGGCAAATCTTTCAGGAAAGCCACGGCTTCCGCTTCCTTCTCCAATATCCGGAGATGCAGCACCCGGTTGGCGCGCATGCGCTGCTGAATGTCGTTCACTTTCCCCTTTGCCAGCAGCGTGCCGTTTTCGATGACGCCGATCTCGTCCACCATCTCCGCCAGCTCCGGCAAAATATGCGACGAAATAATAATCGTTTTGCCCATCGACTTGAGCTCTTTCAAAATTTCCCGCATTTCGATTCGCGCTCTCGGGTCGAGGCCCGATGCCGGCTCGTCGAGTATCAGCAGCTCCGGATCGTGCACGAGGCAGCGCGCCAGACAAAGCCGCTGTTTCATGCCGCGGGATAAGGAATCGACGTAAAAGTCCGCTTTCTCGCTCAAATTGACCAGTTCCAGCAACTGGGGGATCAGCTTAAGCCGTTCCGTGCGGGGAATGCCGTAACTGGCCCCGTAAAAATCTAAATACTCGGTCGTTTTGAAATTATCGTACACTCCGAAAAAGTCGGGCATATACCCGATCAGCTTCCGGACTTCTTTCGGATATTCGGTTACCTCGTACCCGCCCACTTTGGCTGATCCCGACGTCGGAATGAGCAGCGTAGCCAGAATGGACATCGTCGTCGACTTTCCGGCTCCGTTCGGACCGACGAATCCGAATACCGTTCCTTTGTCAATCGTCATATCGAGCCGGTTAAGCGCCGTGAATTGTCCGTATGTTTTCGTGAGCTCGCGAATCTCGATCATGGCAACACTACCCCTTCCACACCGATCGTCGGATACGTGAACCGGCCGCCGTTTTGACTGTTCGTTACTTGCAGGCGCAGCTCGTTAGCAGCGGTCAGCACTTGCTTCACACGGGCGGCGTCCAGCTCGCTCGGATTGCCGTTTAATGCTTCCCACGACTGGCTGCTTTCGTTCCACAGCTCCACGGTAAACTGCTGCTGAACCTGCATCGCCAGCGTTATTTTCTCAAACTTCCAGTTGGAACGGGAAGGTATGCGGTAGACGAGCTTAAAGTCGCCCTTGCCTACATCGATCCCGCCGTTATTGTAAGTGCTCATATGTGCAACGTTGCTGGACTCTACAAAAGGAACGACAACGCCGCGCGGGATGAAAATGCGGTCGCCCTGGACGTAGTCCAGCTTGAGCGGCTGGGCGTACAGATCGATCCGCTCCGACTGCACATCCTTGCCGTCGATCTTGAACAACGCGCTGGCCGATTTGGAGAACGCGACGATCATCGGCTCCGAAGACAGGGCGCTCTGCATACCGCTCGCATAGCTGCGCGAGAAGCTGTTCAGAAGCGAGCGTTCCCGCTCCCATACGTCCTGATTGCCGGCGTACGGGAATACGATATGTCCCCAGTCGGAGTACATCATGGACGATATGTTGGTCGTTCCGACCTGAAACGGCTTCTTCTCGCCCGGCTTCATGTCGCCGATCCGGATCCACTGCCCTCCGATGAAGATGCCGGCTTCGTACATCTCGGATTTCGTATTGTTGACGATCTCGCCTTTGGCGCCGGAGGCGTCGAGCCGGATCGTGTAGTCGAACTGTCCCGCATCTGCTACCGTTTCCGGCGAGCCGAACACTTTGCGCACCGACCAGAACGGAACGTTTTTGAACGCCGCCACTGTTTTTTCGGGCTCGGATCGAATGATCATATCGGCATTACCGGACTGCAGGGAGCTCCCGTCGTTCACCATAAACGGAGATATACTGCGCTTGCCGGCCCACTCCAGCTCGTAGCTGCCGCCGCTCGGCACGAATACCGACGAAGCTGCGGTCCGGGTTGCCTCCCCTTTCCCGGAGAGGATGTTCATTCCCAGCGTTTGAGCCAGCGTCGAGCCGCGGCCGGATGCGCCGATCGCATAGATCGAGACGCTGGTTACGATCGCTACGATCGGGATTGCGAACCAGGCCCATTCGCGGCGGTCCACTCTTTTTAGAATTATATACAGCGCCGGTCCCACGACGATGGCGTATACCAAAAATAGCAGTGCAAGGATTCCGTATGCGGGAGGAATCAGCTGCGGGAATACTTCCAGGGCGTTGTTCAGCTCCCACATACCGTCCATACGCACCGATTTACCGCTGTTATCCATAACCAGAACATCCGATAAGATCCGTTCCCAGATCGCCGGATTGCCGTTCCAGGACGCCAGCGGCTCCATCGACAAGTCGTAACCGATATAAGTGACCGAGCCTTGTCCGACAGGGGCTTCCACGACAAGCGGAATCCCTTTCTCGGCGTATAACGTCTCGCCCGATTTTACCGCTGCAGCCGATACCGTAACCGGACCTTTCAGGTCCAGCTCCCGGCCGGTCGCCTGAACGAACGAGCCGAGCTCCGCAACCGAGGCGGTACCGGAAACCGTTACCGGCGCGATCGCGCCGAAAGGAGAGGCCGTCTTCGCATAGCCGGCGCCGCCCGCGAGTATGAGCTTGCCGCCGCGCTCGACCCATGCTTCAATGTCCTTCACCTGCTCGGGCTTCAGCCTGTCCGTTTCCGCATCGTTGAAGGCAATTACATCGAGACCGTCCAGCATCGTGGCTTCCCAAGGAAAATCGTCCGTAGAAAGCAGCGTCGTCTGTACTTGATACCCCTTCTGGTTCAGCAGGGACAAGAAGTTAAGCGTATCCGGATCGCGGGCCATCACGCCCGCCATAAGCGTTTCCGGAGATAAAGGCTTCGTGATGATCGATACGTCGTCGTGGGAGAACGGGATCACCTTGCCCTTATCGGCCCCCTTCTCATAAAAGGCGACGACGTTGTTTCGCTCGTTCAGTTGTTTGCCGGGCAGAGCAAACCAGACGATCTTCGTGCTTTGTTTCGGCAGATCCACATGTTCGGCATACACGATCCCTTTGCCGCCGTTCACGTCGCCCGTCATCCGAACCGTCAGATCGCCGGAGACGTCGTCACCCGGATTCGTTACGGTCATCTTAACCGGAAACCATTTTCCGTCCTTCATTTTCCCGTCAAAGCCGTGCTCGATCACGATATCGAGCGGCAATCGCTCCGCACTCGCCTTCCCGCTTCCCCACAGGGCGAGATTGGCTGCGATCAGCGTCAAGACCAGGAGGAAAAACACCCATCCGGTCCGCTTCGTCCGCAGGTTGCTCCGAATACTCACATTCGAACCCCTCTCCATGTTCCGATTCTACTCCTTACTTTCTTCATTATAGACGAACCTTGCGTCAAAAGGTTACAAGTGCGGAAATCGGACATTTCCGCCGTTATTCGGGCATTTCCGCATACCAAAAAGCCCCCGAGAAGCTCGGGAGCGAGGCTCGCTGCCATAGGCAAACAAACGTCAACTTCAACATTACGCCGGCTTGCCCGGACTGTGTCTTTTCCACAGCGCTCCGATCAGCAGGACGATCAGCGTCGTAGCGACGGGAATCGCCCAGTGAGCCGTGGGGTTATGATGAAGCAAATATTGCTGCATCTTGCCGTCACTAATAAACATCTCCCCGGATGTAAAACCGAGAATGCCGGCCCCCGCGTAGATGAAGATCGGATAACGCTGCAGCAGCACGACGACCAGGTTGCTGCCCCATACGATAATCGGGATACTCAGTCCGATCCCGAGGATAATAACCGACAAATTTCCTTGCGCTTTAGCCGCAATCGCCAGCACGTTGTCCAAACTCATGACGAAGTCGGCCACGATAATGGTCCATATGGCTTTGCCGAGCGAAGACGCTTCTTTTACCGTAGCATGGCTTTCGTCGTCCGCCAGCAGCTTGATCGCAATCCATAACAGGAGCAAAGAACCGGCCGCCTGGATAAAAGGAATGGACAGCAGGAACACCGCCGCAACCGTCAGAACGAGCCGAAGCCCGATCGCCCCGAACGCTCCCCACCATATCGCCTGCTTCCGCTGATGCAGCGGCAAGTTTTTGCTCGCCAGCGCGATGACGACGGCGTTATCTCCGCTCAGCACGATATTGATCAGCAAAATTTGCAAAAATAACAACAGCCATTCCAGCATCGTACACCCTCCCGACCCTAGTCTCTTACGAAACTCGTCCCTTATTCGTTAACGTATGCATCCTGTTGCCCTTTCTAGTACAGCTCCGCGCAGCAAATGGAGCGAAAGAACGGGAAAAGGGCCCCGTGCCCGGGAGCCCTGCATATGGCGCGTGTAGTGGCATTTCTATATTTTCCTGAGGCTAGAACAAGTGGTCTTCCTCCGACTTTTGCTCCGGTTTCACCCACATCGTCTCCGTTTTCTCCACCGCCTCGCGGATCAGTTCCGGCAGCCAATCCATCGCTTTCTCGGAGTACTCGACCACCTTCAGGCTCGGATTCGTCGAAGGCGACTTCGGCATAAACAACGTGCAGCAATCTTCGTACGGGAGAATCGAGATCGGATACGTCTCGATCTTCTCGGAGATCGCGATAATCTCAAGCTTGTCCATCGTGATCAGTGGACGCAGCACCGGCAGCGTCGCAGCCCGGCCGATCACATTCATGCTGGACAACGTCTGACTCGCCACCTGACCGAGGCTCTCGCCCGTAACGATCGCCAGCGCTTCCCTCTGCTCGGCCAGCTGTTCGGTAATGCGGAACATTACCCGTCTCATCATCGTGATCAGCAAGTTTTCACGGCACGATTCCTTTAGCCGAGTCTGGATTTCCGTAAAAGGAACCATATGGATCATAATCGAGCCGGCGTATTCGGCCAATACACTCGTCAGGTCGATCACCTTTTGTTTGGCCCGTTCGCTCGTATATGGGTAGCTGTGAAAATGTACCGCTTCGATGCGCAGACCGCGCTTCATCGCAAACCATCCGGCGACCGGGCTGTCGATCCCGCCGGACAACATCAGCATCGCTTTTCCGTTGCTTCCGAGAGGAAAGCCGCCCGGACCGGGGAGCGTGCCGATATAGACGAACGCCTCCTGGTGGCGGATCTCGACATGCACATTCACCTGCGGCTCATGCACATCCACTTTCAGTCCCTCGTATGACTCCAGCAAATATCCGCCCAGCAATTGATGCATCTCGAAAGTATCGTGCGGAAACTGCTTGTTGACGCGTCTTACGGTTACCCGAAACGTCTCCGGGACCCGCTCCAGACGGTCCATTACGATCCGTGCGGCCGCGCGGATTTCCTCCAGATCCGGCGCCGTTTTGATCGCGCGGCTGAAGGAATGCAGGCCGAATACTTTGGAGAGCTCCCTCTCGACGTCGGCATGCGATTCGCCGTTGAGCTCGACATACATTCTTCCATACGATTCGGTACGTACGACCGCACGGCCAAGCGGCTTCAACACCCGCTTGATTTGTTGAACGATCTGATTTTCAAACCGATTCCGGTTTCTTCCCTTTAACATAAGCTCGCCGAAGCGAAGCAGGATCACTTCCGTATTCACCGGTACCTCCTTAGCTGTTCCATCGTACGGGCTACAACATCCGCAAGACGGTCTATATCTTCTTCGGTGTGGTCGGGGGACAAGCTGATTCTAAGACCGCTGACCGCACGATCGAGGTCCGCTCCGATCGCCTGCAGCACGCGGCTTGGCCGATCTTCCCCCGAAGAGCAGGCCGACCGCGTGGAGATCATCATGCCATGCTCTTCCAGAGCGTGGACAAAAACTTCCGATTTCAATCCCGGAGCCGACACGTGAACAATATGGGGCGCCATATCCGCAGCCGATTCGGAGCCGTTGTAGACCAGACCCGGAACGGTCCGAAGAGCGTTCAAAAGCCGCGAACGCAGTCCGGATAACCGGGCAAACGCCCCCTCCTGCCGTTCCATCGTCATGCGCAGCGCCTTGGCGAAGCCGACGATGCCCGGCACGTTCTCCGTTCCCGAGCGTTGCCCGGCTTCTTGCCCGCCGCCGTACAGCAGCGGCTGCAGGGCGATGCCTTTGCGCCGGTACAACAAGCCGGCGCCTTTCGGGCCGCGGATTTTATGAGCCGATACGGACAGCAGATCGATGCCCCATTCGCCCGGCCATACCGGAATTTTACCGACGCTTTGGACCGCATCGACATGAAACAGCACCTTGCGGTGTTGACGCAAAGCCTGCCCAATCTCCCGGACCGGCTGAATCGTGCCGATCTCGTTGTTCACATGCATGACGCTCACAAGAATCGTATCGTCGCGAACCGCATCCAGCACATCTTGCGAACGGATTCGACCGTCTCCGTCCGGCTGAATAACCGTAACCTCGTAACCGAGCCGCTGCTTCAAATACTCAAAGCATTCATACACCGAGGCATGCTCGAGTGCGGTTGTGATCAGGTGTTTGCCGCGGCCGGCATATTGCAGAGCCGCTCCAAGCACGGCCGTGTTGTTGCTTTCCGTCCCGCCGGACGTAAATACGATTTCTTCAGGAGCGGCGCGAAGCTGCCGCGCCGCAACCTCTCTGGCCTTCGTCAGCATCCGCTCCGCGTCGATGCCGACCCTGTGAATCGAGGAAGGATTGCCGTAGTGACGGGCCATCACCTCTCGAACCGCTTCAACGACCTCCTCGTACGGAGGCGTCGTCGCGCAATGGTCGAAATACAGCATAACGGATGACTCCTTTGCACTTCAAAGTTTAAATTTCTTGCAAGCAGGATGACTAACGACTAACTGACTAACTAAATAACTAACTAACTGACTAACGCCAACAACAAAATAAGAGTCTCTGGCGAGGCTGTCGATTCATTGAGGACAACCAAGTGGAAAGGGAAAAGATTACCTTCTGGCGAGTTTTGTCTGGAATCCCCTACCTTACAAACCTTATTCAATCAAGGGATTCCGGACAACCTGTTTGAGTAGAAGAAGGTAATTTTTCACTTGGAACAGCCTGCTATCACTTCTACATATTGAATCGACAGCCTCTCTGGCACCCTTTATTTTCGGCTAATGGGAAGGACAGAGATGAATAGAGGCGGTTTGTACCCCTTATTTCTGCCATCTGGTGGGGGATGCGCCCTTTTCGCGGATTTTAACAGCTTCAAACCGCTCTTATTCCGTGCCCAAGCCGGTTTTCGGACAAAATAGAGGGTACAAACCACCCTTATTCCCTGAAAACTTAACCTTCTTGGCTCAAAAAAGACGATCAATGCCGGATATCAAGCTATCCGCATTGATCGTATCGGTGCTTATTCGAAAAGCTTAAACGAAGCCTTTTCCACGATAAATGCCCCTGCGTAAAGGCAGCTTTTCTGCGTTCAGAAACTCGGTTCGCTTTTTCGAAGCGACGCTTTGAAGATTTAACACTGTGGCGAACTTAAACTTACCTTACTGCAGGGTGGACACAAGCTGCCGTTTGTCTGCTCAAACGGCCTGCAAGTTCACATCCCGCTATAGCACGGTTAGGCGCCGTACTGCCTTTTGCGCTCCAAGACGTTCTCCACATAGTTTCTCGTTTCCTGAGGAAGCAGGTGCTGCTTCTCCCGCAGTTCGGAATCGGTGCGGACCCCGAGACGGTCTATACGGCCGGGACCGGCATTGTAGGCGGCCAAGGCGACGGCTTCATTGCCGTCATACTTTCGAATCAGCTCCGCCAGGTAGCGGGTACCGCCTTCTATGTTCTGGGCAGGGTCGAACGGGTCGGTGACACCCAAACCTTGGCCCGTCTTATCCATCAGCTGCATAAGGCCTTTCGCACCGGCGGACGATACCGCATACGGATTAAAGGAAGACTCGGCATGAATCACCGCCGTGATCAGGCTCGGTTCGACTCCGTGCCGGCCGGCCGCCTCCTCGACAAGCAACTGGTAGGCGCTCGGCTTGGACGGGGCAAACGCCGAACGCTGCATGCTCTGCAAAGCCGCATGTGCGTTATATACCGATGCCGGCATCGACGCGGTTCCCAGCCTGGAAGCGGCTGCCGTCATGCCGCTCTCCCCTTCCGCGGACGCTTGCCCGAGCAGAGATTGGAGCAGTGCGGTGAAGTCTCCCGAATCGTCGGCTGACGTACTGCGCACCGATAGCGGATCGCCCGGTTGAAATTGCAGCTGCAGCAGCTGCTTCATTATCCTCGGATCTATACTCATCCTTGAGCCCCGTTTCAGCAATTGGTTTCCTGCTTATTGTACAACGTTTTTTGCCGGACGAACAGTCCGTTCTTGAAACAGCTCCCGATTTTACCGGTTTCCTTTCATTTCCCCCGCTTCCTGCTTGCCCGGCCGGAACGAATAATGGCCGAGGATTTGGCGCATAATGGTTGCATGCAACGTTTTTAGAATGGATATAAAGGTGGGACGATCATGCTGGAGTGGATTAACCGGATCAGCTTGTTATGGGCGTTCGTTATCCTGTGCGCGCTTCATGCGCTCCTGTACTACTCGCTTGGCAATGGAAGCTGGTTTATGCTGGCGCTTTTGGCCGCTTTGGTCGAAACCGGCATCATCGCTGCGATCCAAGCCTTCAGCAGAATGACGCGCAAATCAAACGATTAAGCAAGCACAGCTTGCTGCACCCTCTAAACGCTTTTAGTAAAGTTGGACTTTCGTATCTGATAAGCTTCTAACGACTAAACGAAGCTCTTTCCGAGATAAGGACCGCGTAAGTGGAATTTTTTTGGGCTTCGCTGAAACTTGAGCTTCTTATTCTTAAAGAAAAACCGTCCGGGCTGCAGATCGCCGGGACGGTTTTTTCGTGCCGCTACGTGTAATATGGAACAAGCACTACGAACGACAATAATGCAATTCCGCCGATAATGACCGACCAAGCGCCAAGCGCACGGCTTCCCTGAACATACGCAATAATGCCGAGAACGATGCCGCCTGTACCGAGTATAGCCGGATAGATGAACAGCGAAGCGATGGCCAGCACAAGTCCGATCCAGCCGATGGTCGCCCCGCCCGTTTCCACGCCTGTGCCTTCCTCTGCATGCAGATCGCGGTTCGGCTCCGGATGATCCGGCACGTCCCCCTGATCGGCGCGCACCCGGTTGTTGACGAATAGCGGCGCGGCGGGAGGCGTCAGCTCGGCGCCATACTCCTCGTCGAAGTGGCCATCCGGCTTTTCGTAATATTCGTTGCTTTTGGTTGCCTCCATGTCTCTTTCCAGCTCATCAAAACGATCACCCATCAAAATGCCCTCCTTGGCGATACCGCCAATCGAATAAATTAGGATTTGGGCTTAAACGTATGGCAGCATGTTGCGGAAGATGTTGGTGCGGAATCTTGATGCTCGGAATCGAAGCTTTCTCCTGCAAATTCTTCGTTGAATTTCGCTCCCGCGTGGCTGTCGATATCGATCATGATCGCGTCGGCTTTGCAGTTGTTGTTTTCGCCCCAAAAAGCACAATTAGATACGCTGCATTTCACCAATGGCTTTGCCATCGACCCTCACCTCCATTCACAATGTTCCCGCATTTGGAGGACCCTATCCGAGGAGAGCTATGACAAAAATAGAAAGGAAACGGGTTTAAGGACGAACAAGCGCTTTAAATGTACTTGCAGCCACGTTGAAGGAGATAAACTCCATGGAAAGAAAACAAAAAAACCGTCGACAAAAACGTCCGACGGTCCTTGACTTTGTTTGAGATGGGATGAAGATGGAGTCTGCGCGTTCTAAACCAATAAGACTCTTTGCCACCCGAAACGATATACCTCTTTATACCTGGTTACCCTTCTCCGCAAAAGCCAGGTATTACCCGAGCGGCTTAAGTTGAATACAGCAATTCATCAATTCGTAGAACCGCAAAGCGGCACTTTGAATCTTCCCCCTGCAGCAAACTTCTAATTTGCCCAACAAAAAAAGACGCGGGCTCCGGCCCGCACCTTCGATCGCTTCTATTAGACCCGCTCGCCCTGCATCCGGCGCTGAGTCATATAATCGGTTTCGTAATAAGCCAGATCTTCGCGCATTTCTTCGAAAATTTTGGAAAGCTCGATCGTCAGGTTGCGCGCCTCGCGGCTCGGCTTTTTGCGGAAGCGGATCGCGTCCTGTCCGGTGTAGGCATAACGGCCGTCTTCGGAATAACATTCGTTTTTCGGATAATAAAATCCGTTTACGCAATTATGATATACATCATACAACGTTCTTTCCGCAAAATCTTCATTGAAGTTCGGGCGGCGCAAGCTGACGCCGAGCTTCTCGTACGCTACCTCGCAAAATACGAGCAGATGCCGGGTATCCGACAAATAGCCGCGGTAAAATTCGTCCATCGCGGGATCGTTCTCGGTAAGCAGCTGCGGCAAGCTGTAATGATTCAAGAAGAGCTCCATCTTGGCGATGACTTCTTTTAACTTCGTCCGGGTCGTTTCGCATAAATTTTTCACTTGGCCCGTTGCCATATCGTTGACCTCCTCATAATGTCGGACCTGCTAAGCAGGAATGTCCCCGCCCTTTTCATTCATCGTATCATAATTCGTATTGAAAAGTAAGCCAATCCTGCATCCAAATTACCGCCAAGGACGCGCATGCATAATTCGGTTGCGACTTCCCCACCTTAAGGCATAGAAGCCCGCAGCTCTCGGACCGCGTCAGTTATACGCGCCCGTTACCGCCGCTATCAGGCAAGGAGGACGATCGAACATGTGGAATAAGACAGCTTCCGCTTCTTTTAGTATCCTTTGCGCGTTCGCTTTGATCTTGGCGAGCTGCAACAAAGTTCCGGACCCGGCTAATCCCACCCCGGAGAAGGAAATGCAGCTGAAGCAAATGATGCTGGGGCGCGACGTCGATATGACGGAACAGTTGTGCCGCGCGCAATGTTCCTTGGATTTCAAACAAGCACTTCATCAATTAAAACCCGGAACGACGGACGATGTCAAGTCCGCTCTGGACGACCTGCGCCACCATCACGAGCAGATGGATTATGTGGCATGGAGCGGGCATGGAGCGGGCGAAACGGCTGCCGAATCCGGCCATATTCCCGAATCCGTGAGAGGCAAGGCCGAGCCGCTGCTCGAGGAAGCGCGCAGCAGCGTCCGCTCCGGGCAGCCTTACCAGTCCGCCAAAATCGGCGAAGGTGAACAGCAGTACATCGTAATCGGCGAGCCTTCGGAGGACGGTCAATCGTCGCTCGTCGGCATCATTCATCAAGATATTTTACACAAAGTGGCGATCCACCAGCGTAAAAACTTGCGCCTCGTACCTTATCCCAGCGATAAGCGGTGGAAGATCGAATCCGTCGATTCCAAAACGCTCCGTGACGTCAAGGTCGATCACCCGGAAGATAATGAAGGAACGAGCCATTACCACGTCAATCAGATCGTGGTGAAATTTCGTCAGGAGCCCACCGAGGAGCAATTAAAGCAGATCCGCACGGAAATCGGCGCCTCCTCGATGGAGAAGATGGGTTATACGTACGTATTCGAATCGTCGGGCATGGAAGCGAAGCAGCTGATCGATTATTTCCGCAAATGGGACGTCGATTACGCCGAGCCGCACTTTTTGTATTTGACCAATGAAACGACCGAACCGAACGATCTGCTGTACGCCCGGTATCAATGGAACTTGCCAGCCATCGAAACCGTGCCCGGCTGGGACGTGTCCAGAGGGAGCGAAGACGTGGTCGTCGCCGTCATCGATACCGGGGTCGATCTGGAGCATCCCGACTTGAGCGGGCGGACCGTACCGGGCATTAACATTGTTAGCAAAAACAGCGAGCCGAGCGACGATGTCGGCCACGGCACCCACGTCGCCGGCATCATCTCGGCGCTCGTGAACAACCGGGAAGGCGTCGCCGGCATCTCCTGGTTCAACCGGATTATGCCGGTGAAAGTGCTCGATGAGACCGGAGCGGGCAGCACTTATTCGGTTGCTCAGGGCATCATATGGGCAGCCGATCACGGAGCCAAAGTGATTAATATGAGTCTCGGCAACTATGCCGACTCGCAATTTTTGCACGATGCGATCCGCTACGCTTTCGACCGGGATATCGTGCTGATCGCAGCGAGCGGCAACGACAACACAGAACGCCCCGGTTACCCGGCTGCTTATCCCGAAGTGTTCGCGGTAGCGGCAACCGATCCGGATCAAAAGAAAGCGACTTTCTCCAATTACGGCGATTACATCGATGTCGCGGCTCCCGGCGTTAATATCGCCAGCACCTATCCGGACAACCATTACGCCGCGCTGTCCGGCACCTCGATGGCCAGTCCGCACGTTACCGCTCTGGCGGCTCTGATCCGCTCGGTCAATCCGCAGCTGGCCAATACCGAAGTAATGGAGCTGATGCGCCAGACGGCCGTCGATCTGGGGACAAGCGGCAAAGACAAATATTTCGGCTACGGCCAGATCGACATCGTCAAAGCTTTGTCGCAGGCGGCGCAAAACCGGGATTCGCTCACCTTCTGGCCGCAAAGATTCGAGCGTGAATTGGAGCAGCTTGCCCGTAAATACAAGCAGCAGTAACTGTTTCTCCTATGTATCGGTTTATTGCCCGCTCCGTACCTGCTTATGTGCCTGCGAAGCCCGAATGTCATCCGGATAAGTCTGGACACAGAAAGGCGGCCCTGGAAGGGGCCGCCTTTGTTCGTATGCTTATGAGGAGAACGAATCTCCAGACCTCTTTCGCAGATGGCGACCGCGGTTAGCGGTACTGCTATGCACGGATAAGCAAACAAGTGTGGCATGCCGGAAAGCTTGCCGTAAGCCGGGTTCTGTACTTCCGGTGGTCGTAACGGGCACCACAACCCTCCCACCATCGAAGTGACAATCATCTATCTAGGCCCGCCATTGCTGACGGACTCCAGCGACCAACCCGAACGCGCCCCGGGCAAGGACTGCGGATCGGCAAGCCGTCCGCTGCGTTCTCTTCGGTCTTGCTCCAAGTGGG
Organism: Paenibacillus sp. GYB004; assembly: GCF_036577605.1. Taxonomy (NCBI): domain Bacteria; kingdom Bacillati; phylum Bacillota; class Bacilli; order Caryophanales; family Paenibacillaceae; genus Paenibacillus; species Paenibacillus sp. GYB004. The sequence goes on along the minus strand of NZ_JARBDB010000052.1, from coordinate 299,967 downwards.
GTTTACCAGGGAATAAGTCACCCTATCCCCTCGTGGTCTCTTACACCACGGTTCCACCCTTGCCTGTTCGCCTTGCGGCGTCATCGGCGGTCCATTTCTGTGGCACTATCCTTCAACTCGCGCTGACTGGACGTTATCCAGCACCCTGCCCTATGGAGCCCGGACTTTCCTCCCGTGCGCTAGCGCACCGGCGATTGTCTGTCAAACTTTCCGAAACTGTTTTCTAGTATAACCGAACGGCGGCAGTCGCTGCAACCCCGAATTCATTGTCAGATCAGGAGAATGCTGCTTCCGCTGGAAACTGCGCTTGTTGGACGGCGGCTGCACGCACCGTTACATCAGCTTAAACGTCTCCGTATCGACCTGTGAAGCTACGGCGCGCGTGGACACCTTCTGCTCGTCCAGCCGGGCTTGCAGCCATTCGGCAACGTGTTTCTTCATAATTTTCTCGGCATTGTGTCCCGGATCGACAATCGCGATGCCGGCGGCTATGGCGTCCTGTGCCGTATGATAATCGATATCTCCCGTAACGAGCACATCCGCTCCCGCGAATAACGCCTGTTTGACATAACGGCTTCCAGAGCCGCCGAGTACCGCTACCTTTTTAATCTCCCGGTCCGGTTCCCCGACAACGCGAACGAACGGCACGTCCAGAGCCTGCTTGACCTTCTGGGCGAAAGCGTCCAGCGTCACCGGAGCTTCCAGGCGGCCGACCCGTCCCAGACCGAACGTCCGGCCGTTCAGATCCATCGTATAGATATCGTAAGCGACTTCTTCGTACGGATGAGCCTTCAACATCGCCTGGATCACCTGCTTCTCCACGCTTTCCGGCACTACCGTCTCGATTCTCACCTCGGACGCTTGCTCCAGCTTGCCCTTCGTTCCGATAAACGGTTCCGCACCTTCCCGCGGCAAAAACGTGCCGGTGCCCGGAATATTAAAGCTGCAATGGCTGTAATGTCCGATCCAGCCCGCCCCGGCGGAGAACATCGCGTCGCGCACTTCATTTTGATGCGATTCCGGTACGAACACAACCAGTTTTTTCAGCTTGTCGGTATGAACGTCCTCCAGATGGCCGGTTACTTTCAATCCCAGCGCTTCCGCCATCATATCGTTAATGCCCCCGTCCGCCACATCCAGATTCGTATGGGCAATATAGACGGCAATATCGTGCTTGATCAGTTTCTCGTACAGCTTACCCGCCGGGGTATCCGTCTGCAAATGAGTAAGCGGACGGAAAATGATCGCATGATGCGCCACAATCAACTCCGCCTGAAGCCGGATTGCCTCCTCTACGACCTCTTCCGTCACATCCAGCGTGACCAGTACAGTGCGAATTTCTTTGCGAAGAGAGCCGAGCTGCAGTCCGATTTTGTCACCCTCCATCGCGATATGCTTCGGCGCCAGCCGTTCAACCAGCTGAATTACGGTTTGACCTTTCGCAAACATTGGATGACCTCCTCGATCCGGTTACGTTCGTCATTCATTTCCTGCCAGCGTTTCCGCGCCGCTTCCGTGCCGCCCTTCTCCAGGCCGTCCATAATTTTGTCCAGCTTCTCGATCTCCGACGACCATCTGTCATAAAACGATTCATCCGGCCGCGTGCTCAAGATCGGCCCAAACCGGATCAGCTCGGGCGTCTCCAGCATCACTCCGCCATCCAGCGGACGCGGCCGGTACAAGTCAAGATTGTCCTGATCCGCGTTCGCACTGCGAACGGCGCACAACACCTCGTAATACTTGCCGTCCTCTTCCAGCAGCACTTCGTTCTCCAATACCCAGCCATGCGCCATTAGCCAGAGACGGACTTGATCTTCTCCGACGTTCGGCTGGAGAATCAGCTTTCGGACCGAGCCGAGTTTCTGCTGCCCTTCCTCCAATATATGCGCGATAAGACTGCCCCCCATCCCGGCAATCGTCACCACATCAACCTCGCCGGGCTCCACGACGGCCAGACCGTCGCCCAACCTGACTTGAACGATATTCGACAAACCCGCCATCTTGACCTGTTTGTCCGCAGCCTCGAAAGGTCCTGCGTTAATTTCTCCCGCTACGGCGAAGGAAACGCGCCCCCGCTCGGCAAGATACACCGGCAGCAGCGCGTGGTCCGATCCGATATCCGCCACTGCGCTCCCTGGAGGGACGAAGGAGGCGATCGTTTGCAGTCGTTTCGATAATTTTACCATGTCAGAAAACCCACTCTATCCATTTTTTTCGTAATCCGAACAAGACGGAACCCGCGACGATCAGCTTGACCAGAAATACGAGCTGGAGCAGCGACAGATCAGCCTCGCCCGAGAAAAGCAAATGCAGCTCCGGCATCCACCATATTGTGAAGCAAACAAGAAGCAATACGGCTCCGGTCGATTTGCTCGCCCGGTGCAGCAGCCACCCTACCCATCCGAACACGACACACAGCGGCAGCCAGCTTACTTGCGCCCCGATCCAATCCAGATCCACCCTGGCATTCAACACCATCGCGTATACGAGCAGCAGACCCGCCCACCCGCAATAATGAAACAACCCCAGCCTCGCGGATAACCCGACGATGATCCAGACGAAGCTGCAAAACGTCACGTAGGCGAGCATAATCGGCGCTTCGTCCATCTCATACGCGCGAAGCAGATACACTCCCGCCCCAAGCAGCATAAGCGATCCGACGCCGACCAGGGCGTATCCGGCCAGCGGCGATTTTCGCGATTGCAGGATGCCTGCCGTATAACAACCGGCCACAAGAATGGCGGCGGCGGCAATTTGCATTGGAAATCGAAAAGAGTTAAAATGAAGGACGATAAAGGCAATAAGCGCCGCAAGACCGAATCCGAAAAACCAGTTTTTCCAATTGCTGTTTTTTAGAGCTTGCTTGGAAATTCCCATAACCCGGGTATCCCGCTCAGCCGGACTCGCATCGTACAGATTCAGCAGGAAGTCGCAGTAATGCTCGGGCAGCAGCTTGCTTCTCCGCCAATGTTCGATTTCACGCACTATAATCGTTCGTTTGTCGTGTTCCATTTTGGGTACTGCAACCTCCCACGCGGCTGTATGGTTATCGATTCACTGCTCGATTCCTTTTATTCAGAGAGCACCCTGCGCCGCATCGGATCGCAATAGCCGCTATAAAGTCAGGAAGACCTCACTGTTTGTCGACAGAAAGGTCTCCGGTATCCGTTTATTCGATCCCCATCGGCGGTTATTCGTCAAGAGTCGTTGAGCGCTGCCTTAGCATCAAAGCGAATAACAGCCCGAACGGCTTATTCCAAGAAATCTTTCAGCCGCTTGCTCCGGCTCGGATGACGCAGCTTGCGCAGCGCCTTCGCCTCGATCTGGCGAATTCGTTCCCGGGTTACACCGAATACTTTGCCTACTTCCTCCAGCGTCCGCGTACGGCCGTCATCCAGTCCGAAGCGCAGCCGAAGCACGTTCTCTTCCCTCTCGGTTAACGTGTCCAGCACGTCCTCGAGCTGCTCCTTCAGAAGCTCGTAAGCAGCGGCATCAGCCGGCGCAAGCGCCTCCTGATCTTCGATGAAATCCCCCAGATGCGAATCGTCCTCTTCCCCGATCGGCGTTTCCAGCGATACCGGCTCCTGAGCGATCTTCATAATTTCCCGTACTTTTTCGGTGCTCAGATCCATTTCCTTCGCGATTTCTTCCGGCGTCGGCTCTCGTCCCAGCTCTTGCAGCAGCTGTCTCGATACACGAATGAGCTTGTTTATCGTCTCCACCATATGGACCGGAATCCGGATCGTTCTCGCCTGGTCGGCGATTGCGCGGGTAATCGCTTGACGAATCCACCATGTCGCATAGGTGCTGAACTTGTAGCCTTTCGTATGATCGAATTTCTCGACCGCCTTGATCAGGCCCATGTTCCCTTCCTGAATCAGATCGAGGAACAGCATGCCCCGTCCGACATAACGCTTGGCAATGCTGACGACAAGACGAAGATTCGCTTCCGCCAACCGGCGCTTCGCTTCCTCGTCGCCTTTCTCGATCCGCTTGGCCAGATCAACCTCGTCGTCGGCCGAAAGAAGCGGAACGCGGCCGATTTCTTTCAAGTACATACGAACCGGATCATTAATCTTAATGCCGGGAGGAAGCGACAAATCGTCGTCCAGATGAAATTCGTCATGCTCCTCGTCCTGACCCATCACCATGTCGTCTTCCGCTTCGTTCCCTACATCGATGCCGAGCTCGGATAAATGCTCAAAAAACTCATCCATTTGCTCGGGATCCTGATCGAACGGAGCCAGTTTTTCCATGATATCCTTATAAGTCAGAGAAGACCGCTTTTTGCCTAGTTCAATCAGCTGGTCTTTGACTTGTTCGAGCGTCAGTTCCGTTTCCAGTTCGGTATGTTGATCGTTCGCCATATCCAAGCTCCCTCCTCCCTAAAATGATCAACGGCTCCAACTCTCGCCACGCTTGGTTGGTTACATCGCTTTCAGTTGATTCTTTAGGGCTATTATCTCTATTGCGATTCGCGCGGCGCCAATTGCATCCCCCGACTTCTCCACGCGTATCCGTTCTTCTTCCAACCGCTCAATCGCCTGCTGCTGCCGATGCTTATCGATTTGTCTCATATAGTCTTCGAGAACTTGGGGATTTATCCCCTGATCGGACTCCGTCATCAGAATCGAACTGGCCAGTCGCTCCAGCCGATCGTCCTGCAACGTGGCCATATATCGGCTCGCGTCCGGTTCGAATCCTTGCGCGTAATAGGCATATAAATAAGCAGCCAACGCTGCATGAGCTTCTTCGTTAAAAGTCTCTCCCAGCCGCTGCTGAACGAGCTCCGCTACGTCACGGTCGTGCATCATCACGTACAGCAGGTGGCGCTCCGCCTTGTCGTATGCCGGCCTCAGCTTGGGCAGAGGGGCGGAATCGGTCCCGTCATTCCTAACATTATTCCACGAAATGTCGTTATTATCCCCATAACGCTGCTTTTTTTGATGCTGTTCGCGGATTTCATGCATCTCCTGCTTCATCGATTCGAACGAGGAAATAGCGCTGAATTCCGAGGCAAGCTCCTTCAAATAATGCTCCCGCCCCGTAGGCGATTCAATGGTTGCGATAACCTCGCGAATCGCGGTTCGTACATACCGAAGCTTCGCTTCATTATCCTGCAGATTGAAGTTACGCCTCAAGTGAAGGAGCTTGAACTTCTCCGGCGGAACCGCACCTTCTACAATCTCCGTTCTGAAACGGTCCGGTCCATACTTCTCAATATAATCGTCCGGGTCCAGCCGGTTCGGCAGCATGGCGATCTTTACATCCAGGCCCGCCTTAAGCAACATGCCCAGATTTTTGAAAGCCGCCGATTGTCCGGCATCATCACCGTCGTAGCATAGCACGACTTGTTCGGCGTTACGCCTCATTAATAAGGCGTGATCCTCGGTGAGAGCGGTACCCATCCCTCCTACGGCGTTGTGAACGCCGGCCGACCACGCTTTAATAACGTCCGCGTACCCTTCGAACAATACGATTCGTGACGTTCTCTTGATTTCTGCCCGTGCCGCATGAAAGTTGTACAGCACTTTACTTTTGCGGAACAGCGCCGTCTCCGGACTGTTTAAATATTTCGGCTGCTCGTTTCCCATCGTCCGGCCTGCAAAGGCAATCACTTGCCCCTTCGCATCGCGGATCGGAAACATGATACGATCACGGAATTTATCGACATACCCCCCGGATGACTTAGCTGCAACAAGCGCGCCCTTTTCCATTAAAGGCATAGGAAATTCCCGTTTTTCCAAATAAGAGGCGAGGAAATCCCATCTGGCCGGAGCGTATCCGATCTGGAACGTGTCGATCAACGAATCCGTGAAGCCTCTCGAGCGCAAATAGTCCAGAGCGTGCTTTCCTTCAGCCGTATTGCCCATGAAGTAATGGTACAGCTTGGCTGCGAATTCATGACCTTTGATAATCTGTTCCTTCTCCTGCTGCCGCTCCGCCTGCTCCGGCGTCCGCTGCTCCCATTCGAAAGCAATGTTCGCTTCTTCGGCCAAATGCCGAACCGCTTCGCCGAACGTATATCCTTCGATCTCCTGGATAAACCGGATCACATGTCCGCCGACGCCGCAACCGAAACATTTGTAAATCTGCTTCTCCGGATTGACATTGAAAGAAGGCGATTTCTCCGAATGAAACGGGCAGAGTCCCTTCATATTACGGCCATGCTTGGACAAGTGCACGTATTTGCCGATCACGTCGACGATATCGTGGTGCTTTAGGACTGCTTCGATGATGTCGTCCGGAATAAGTCCGCTACTCATCCTAATCACCCTTTGCAAAGTACACGTATACGTATTCGCTAAATCGTCCCATTCTCCTGCAAACGGGTCAAAACTTTTGTCAAAGTTTGTAGAAATGACTGTCGATCCAGCTCGGTAAACGGCTTCGGGCCTTTTCCGAATTTGCCGGCCCGCCGCTGTTTGGCGGACTCATGCCTTTTTTCCAGCAAAAAATCGATCGTCCGGTCCGTGTAGATCTGCCCGCGGTTCGAAAGCACTACCGCCCGTTTGGCCAGCCCGATCGTAGCTAAACCAAAATCCTGAGTGACGAGAATATCGCCTGCAGATACCCGGTTTGCGATATACAGATCGACGGACTGATCCGAGCGATCCACCTGAATGATCGTGACGCCTTCCCCCGGCTGCAGCCGGTGATCGTAGGAAGCGACCATCATAACGGGAATGCCGAACTGTGAAGCGGCACTTGCGATTTCGCTTTTGACCGGACATGCGTCCGCATCGACAATAATTTTGACCGCGATGGCTACCACCAATTTCCTTCCCGATTGTTACCGTAATATTATATACGATGAAGAAACAAAAAATCCTGCTTTCGTAGTTGAAATTGGTTCAACATGCCCTTAAGCGCGAATCAGGCTTAGGATAATGCCCGCCGTTTCCTCCACCGCTTTGTTGGATACGTCGATCACTTTGCAGCCGACACGGGACATGACCGTTCTGGCATGATCCAGCTCCTTGTGGATTCGCTCGAACTGGGCGTAGAGGGCGTTGTCGGCGAGACCCAGGCTTTTGAGACGCTCGCGGCGGATCATATTCAGCTTGTCCGGATCGATGACGAGTCCGATTACTTTCTGGGGTGAAACCGTGTACAGCTGTTCGGGAGGCTGAAGCTCCGGCACGAGGGGAACGTTCGCTACCTTTAGCCCCCGATGCGCCAAATACATCGACAGCGGCGTCTTAGACGTGCGGGATACGCCTACCAGCACGATATCGGCCAGCAGCACGCCGGTCGCATCGCGTCCGTCGTCGTATTTGACCGCAAACTCCACGGCCTCGACCTTTTTGAAATAATCCTCGTCGAGCTGATGAATAAGTCCGGGCTGATGCCGCGGCTCCTGATCGAATGCTTTCTCCAGCGTCGAGATGATCGGACCGAGCAGGTCGATGGAGATCACTTTGCGCTTGCGCGCCTGGGCGATCAAATAATCGCGCAGCTCCGGAACGACCAGGGTGAACACGACGATTCCGTGCGCCTTGGCCGCTTCGGCCACGACAAAATCGACGCCCTCCCTGCCGTTCACATAAGGCGCCCTGCGAATTTCCACATGGTTCGGATGAAACTGGATAGCCGCCGCCTTGAGCACAGACTCGGCCGTCTCGCCGGCGGAATCGGAGACGACATAGACGATAGGTTTCGGATGATTGCGATTCATGGCTTCACCGCCCATGGATGAGATCGTTAAAAAATCCCGACTCCCGGGACGCTTAGCCTCGGTGACGGGTTCGAGAAATAATACCAGATTCGGAAGAGGAAAGCAAGCAGCTTCGTTAGAGCCCGTATTTATCCATCTGGTCGATAAAATTGCGCGATTTCCATTTCACATCGATATGCTCGTCCAGAAATTTGCGGATGAACAGCTTAAGCTGGCTTTTCGTCCCGGGTTTGACATCCGTTCTGCCGAGCCGCCGGATATCCATGTTCAAAAACAGCCGCAGGAGCTTGAGCATACCTTCCGTTACGGCAAGGGCACCGGGGTCGTTATGCCGGCAGCGTGGGCATAACGTTCCTCCCATCGGGATGCTTAGCGACATGGCGCCGTCGGTGGAGCCGCAGGAGACGCATTTGCCAAGCTCCGGCATGTAGCCTGCGATCGCCAATATTTTTAATTCGTAGATGTGCACGACGATTTGCGGATCTTTGCCTTCGTCGATCGCGTCCAGCGCCGCTTTCAGTTGGTCGAACAAGGGGGCATTGCGCTCGTTTTCCCCCATCGTTCGTTCCGTCAGCTCCATCAGATAAGAAGCGTAAGCCGCCTTATGGATGTCTTCCCGGAGTCCCTGATAAGCGTTCCCGATCTCCCCGCTGTTCAGCGTGCCCATCTGTCCTGCTTTGTAAATGACAAATTCGCCGTATGTAAAGGGCTGTGCGATGGCCGTATGGCGGCTTTTCAGCTTTTTGGCGCCACGCGCCATCACACTAAGCTTCCCTGCTTCTTTCGAGAAAATCGATAAAATTTTGTTGCCTTCCCCGTAATCGACGCTGCGAATTACGATGCCCTCGACCCGAACCAGCACAACCATTCCCTCTTCCCATGAGAGATCGAACTTGCTCTTTCCTCTATCACTCGTCCCGGTTAATTTAACTCGTCAGCGTCGTCCGAAACGATATCTTCCTCCTCCTCGGGGCGGACAGATGTCTGATAATCAAACTCCTTATACAGCAGATACGACTCAACGTCTCCGGTCATCGTAAAATACTTCCACGAAAAGTCACGCATGCGGCCCATCCTTTCACAGAGGAAATATTCTGCTTGTTCTGTCATAGGATGAGCGGTCAGCGTATCGAGTATCCAATGTAAAAATAGCCTATTGCCTCAGTCGTGACGGAAGCCCAAATCTTTAAGCACATGCTCGCGGTTGCGCCAGTCTTTTTTGACCTTTACCCACATCTCCAGAAAAATTTTGGAGCCGAGAAGCGCTTCGATATCCCGTCTCGCCTGCTTGCCGATTTCTTTCAGCAGCGCCCCTTGCTTGCCGATCACGATCCCTTTCTGCGAATCGCGCTCCACATAGATCACCGCGCCGATCGACACGATCCCGTTGTCTTCCACCTTCATATTTTCGATGGCAACCGCGATCGAGTGCGGGATTTCTTCCCGCGTCAGGTGAAGAATTTTCTCGCGAATCAGCTCGGCGCAGATGAACTGCTCGGGGTAATCCGTCACTTGATCCGAAGGATAATACTGCGGTCCGGGCTGCAAATATTTGCCGATCTGCTCCAGCAGCGTATTCACATTGTTGCCATTCAGCGCGGAGATCGGGACGATCTCGGCAAACGGATATAGATCCTTGTAAGCGGTAATGATCGGAAGCAGCGCTTCCGGATGAACCTGATCGATTTTGTTCAGCACGAGGAATACCGGAGTCTGCACGTTTTTGAGCCGTTCGATAATGAAACGGTCGCCGCCTCCGAGACCGTCTACGACGTCGACAAGGAATAATACGGCATCGACCTCATCCAGCGTATTTTCCGCTACCTTCATCATATAGCTGCCGAGTTTGGACTTCGGTTTGTGAATGCCCGGCGTATCAAGGAAGACGATTTGCATCCCTTCCGTCGTGTACACGCCCTGAATCTTATTTCTCGTCGTCTGGGCTTTGTCGGACATGATGGCGATTTTTTGGCCGATCACCTGATTCAGCAAGGTCGACTTGCCGACGTTCGGTCGGCCGATAATGGCAACAAAGCCCGATTTATGTTGGTCCTTCATAGTTTCCTCCAGTTGGTTGGGGACGCCCCCCTAATCACTTAACACGTTGGATCTTGCCTAATATCGAACAGGAGCCATTTTCTCTAGAATAACCGAATCCGACTTGCCTGAATCCCGATGTTTCTAAACCGGCAATTGGGCAGCCGTCATTTCCCGGTCAAATCTTTGGGACCAAAAGCGCCCGGGAGCAGCCCGGAGACGGTCATGCGGGCGATGTCGCCCTTCAGGTTGGCCATAATAACCGGCATGTCCGGAGCGCACAGCTCCAGCAGTACCTGGCGGCAAACGCCGCAAGGCGAGATCGGCCCTTCCGTATCGCCGGCAATCGCGATCGCAGCGAACGTACCGGGCTGGTGACCGTCGGCGATCGCCCGGAAGAGCGCTGTCCGCTCCGCGCAATTCGTCGGGCCGTAAGCCGCATTTTCCACATTACAGCCGTAATGAATGCCACCCTGTCTGTCCAGCAAAGCGCTGCCGACGCGAAAAGCGGAATAGGGCGCATAGGCGCGCTCGCGGGCGGCTAGCGCGTGGCGGATAAGCTGCTGCTCTTCGATCCCGTTGCTGCTCATAGGCGGCTCCCTTCTTCCTCACATATAATTGATCAAGTAAAAGGCAAGGGCGGTCATGACTGACCCGATGAGGGCTCCGGCCGCCAATTGCGGCAGCTGCCGGCTCCGCTTGTCGTACAGGACGAACATAAGCTGGATCGACAAGCTGTAGCCCAGCAAGGCGACTAAAGTATTCGCTGTCAATAAAGCGATCCATGTGGCGATCGCAAACGATACGGCGGTCAACAAGCTCGGCCGGAGCGGAATCCGCTGATTGGAAAACCGCGTCTGGGCGACGATGACCGTCATCGCAACCAATGCGACCAGCGTCCAGATCAGTCCCGGCGTAAGGCCGCTCTTAGCGGTGCCAGCCTCCCGGATCAATCTCTCGATCGGTTCGTAGAATACAACCATACCGACTATAGCGGCAAAAACCGCCGATACGAGAACGGCGGCCGCAGCTACGTCTTTAGCGATTTTCGCCAGCGGATGGCGGTCCGGCATCGCCAGATCGACCGCCTTCTCCACTGCGGTATTGATAAGCTCGCAAACGATCACGAGCGTAACCGACAACAACACGAATAAGATTTCCGTCTTCGGAAGCTTGAATACGATCGCCAGAATGAGCGTTATAATCGCCGCTGAAAAATGAAACTGCATGTTCTGCTGGGAAGCTAAGGCGTACCTCAGCCCTTCGTAAGCGTACCGGAAGCTCCTGCGGAACTTCTTGACGTCTCTCATCTATGCAGCCCGGCTTTTTGCAAAACCGCCTCCTGCTTGCCGAACATCGCGCGCTCCGATTCCTCGTCCTCATGATCGTAGCCGACCAGGTGCAGAAAACCGTGTACGAACAGGAAACCGAGCTCGCGCTCGAGCGAATGTCCGTACTCTTCGGCCTGCGCGATCGCCCTCTGGACGGAGATCACGATGTCGCCGATCGGATCGGGGTAGGACTCGTCTTCCGGAACGTCCCCGATCTCATCGCCGGCCGGGCCGGCTTTCTCCTCGTCGTCCTCTTCCTCGTCATCCGTCCCGTATACGATGCCCGGCTCGTCTTCGGTGCTCTCCAGCATCGAAAACGACAACACATCGGTCGCTTTATCGATATTGCGGTACTCCCGGTTCAATTGCCGGATCGTCTCGTCGTCGACGAAGCTTACGACCACTTCGCCGTCCTCGATCCCTTCCGCTTCGGCGGCAATTTTCAGCAGTTCCTCCAGCCGGGCGATGAGCGGCTCACCAATCTGTATCGCATCCTGCTCGCTGTTCCAGTTTAAGCTTAAACTCATCCGTCACCGTCTCCTTACGCTTGTTTCGCTTCCTTGGCATCCGTGCTTGCCGCCGGGGTGTCCGCCGGATATTCGATCCGGGAGTGGAAGATGCCCAGCAGCGTTTCGTTCAACGTCTTCGCGATCGTCTCCAAATCTTTGAGCGTCAAGTCGCACTCGTTGAATTGGCCGTCGTCCAGACGTTCCTTTATAATTTTACGTACCATCGTATCGATCTGTTCGATCGAAGGATTGCGCAACGACCGTACGGCCGCTTCCACGCCGTCGGCGATGCCGATGATCGCCGCTTCCTTTGACTGCGCCTTCGGACCCGGGTAGCGGTATTCCTCCTCGGGAATCGGCTCTTCGCCTTCCTGCTGCAGCTTCTTGGCCTTGAAGTAAAAAAACTTCAGCAGTGTCGTTCCGTGATGCTGCTCGGCAATGTCGCGGATCGGCTTCGGCATGTTATGCTCCTTCAGCATCTCGACTCCGTCGCGGGCGTGAGCGACGATGATCGATTTACTCAAGGAAGGCTCGATAGAATCGTGAGGGTTTTCAATGTTCGTCTGGTTTTCGATAAAATAGCTGGGTCTTTTCGTTTTGCCTATATCATGGTAATACGAGCCTACCCGGCAAAGCAAACCGTTCGCTCCGACCGACTCGGCCGCCGCCTCCGACAGATTGCCGACCATCACGCTGTGGTGGTACGTGCCCGGCGTCTCCGTCAGCAGCTTGCGCAGCAGCGGATGATTCGGGTTCGACAGCTCGACGAGCTTGAGCGGCGACAAGATGCCGAACGCCACCTCGAAGAACGGCATCAGTCCGATGACAAGCACCGCCGTCAGCAGCCCGGACGAAACGGAGAAAGCAAAGGCCAGTATAATCTCGGTGCGCGAATAAATATTATCGAGAAAAATAAGTGCCACGATCGTGATCGATCCGAACAGCGACACCATAATGCCTGCCTTGAGTATCGACGCCCGCTGATGTGCCCGCTGGATCGCAAAAATCGAAGTCAGACATACGACCAGCGCCGGCAGCCCGTATCGGAAATCGAACAGCGATACGCTTCCCTGGTTGTATATAATGCTCGCCAGGATAGCGAAAATGACCGATGAAATCAAAGCGATCGGCATCCCGATCAAAATCGTGATCAGCATGGCGCCCAAAGCGACCGGCGCCAAATAACCGATATTCGAATATTCGAGGTTTTGCCCGAGCGCGACAATCTTCATCCCGGCTACGTTCAAGACATAAATAAGGACGAGCATCAGCAGTTGGACATTGCCTGTCCGGATCGGCTGTTCGCTTTGGCGGATAAACATGAACAAGGACAGCACGAGCAGCCCGCTCAGCACAATCAGCCCCAGCTGAGGCAAATAGCTGACCTTTTCCTTAAGCAGATCCATCGCTTTCAGCCGCTCGTACGTTTCCTCCGTCACCAGCTCGCCTTTGTGAATCAGCACGTCGCCCTTGTTGATGTAGACCGGCTTCGTATTTTCCCGCGCCTTCGCCCGTTCTTCTTCAGTCCCCTTCTGGTTGGCGAATTTGTTCGGCGTGATGACGAATCTGGCGATTTCCTGAACCATCTCGCGGGTCGTATTTTTGGTAAGCGTAGACGTGTTGACCAGTTCCGCGACCCGGGCGCGCGCCGTCTGCGCGTTGAGCAGCTGGTCGCTCATCAGTCTGCCGACTACATCGATCGCTACCGGCTCCATCGCGTCGAGATCTTCCTTGGACAACCTTGGCAGCTTGAAGTACACTTCCTCGGGAATCCGGTACTGCTGGTCGCGCAGCGCGGCCTTCACTTCGTTAAGCAGCGGTTCGTTGGCCGGGTCGCTGGACTTGATCGAGCCGTACAGCATCTCGGCATGGTCGTTGTACATCGTCGGAAACACCGAACGGAACACATTCACCTTGTCTGCCGCCGCCAACTGATCGTCGGCGTTGATTTGCCGCAGCTTGGCGATGATCGCCTCGACCAGCTGTTCGTTTTTCATCGACAAAATGGAATAGACGGGCTGCACCCGTCTTGCTGCTTCTTCCTTGACCTTTTCGGTTTCGATTGCGTTCTGGTACTGTTCCGTGGCGTAGATCGTCTTCTCGCTGACTGCTCCAAGCTGGACATTAAACGTCTGCGGGATCACTCTTGAATCAACCGCTATGTAAAACAACAATCCCAGCAATACGAACAGCAGAAGACGGATCCCGAAGCTGGTCTTCCAGCCGCCCGGCCGGATCGATGGTTGTCCGTCGTTGGAATTCCGCTGGTTTTGAACCACTCTCGTTCAGTCCTTTCTTTATGGTCAGGACTAAAATCAGGGTCAGCCCTTTATGTTCATATCTTCCTGCTGATACGCGACGATAATTTTCTGTACGAGCGAATGGCGGACTACGTCCTGGTCGGCGAAATAGACGATTCCGATCTCTTCGATCGACTTCAGGATACGTTCCGCCTCGACAAGGCCGGAATTTTTGCCTCTCGGCAAATCGATCTGCGTCTTGTCGCCGGTGATCACCATTTTAGAACCGAATCCGAGGCGGGTCAAAAACATCTTCATCTGCTCCGGCGTCGTGTTCTGCGCCTCATCCAAAATGATGAATGAATCGTCAAGAGTTCTCCCGCGCATATAGGCGAGCGGCGCGATCTCGATCAGCCCGCGCTCCAGTGACTTGGCCACCTGCTCGGGTCCTAGCACGTCGTTAAGTGCATCATACAACGGTCGTAAATAGGGGTCAACCTTTTCCTGGAGGTCTCCAGGCAAAAAGCCGAGGCTCTCTCCCGCTTCCACCGCCGGGCGGGTCAGCACGATCCGCTTGACCTGAGCTTCCTTCAGCGCGACGACGGCGAGCACGACGGCCAAATACGTCTTGCCCGTACCTGCAGGTCCGATGCCGAACACGATGTCCCGCTTGCGGATCGTCGAGACGTAGTGGCGCTGGCCGATCGTCTTGACCCGGATCGGCTTGCCGCGGTAGGTCGAAGCAATTTCCCCTTTGAACAGATCGAGCAGCTGGTCGGCTTTCAACTCTTTGGCGAGCTCGATTGCGTACAGAATGTCCCTCTCGGTAAGCGGATAATTGTTGCGGATTAATTGAAGCAGCACGTCGAACAGCTGCTCCAGCCACTTCAGTTCGGCTGGCGCCCCCTGGATGACGAGCTCCGCTTCGCGGGTATTGATTTTCGCTTCCGTTTCACGTTCGATCAGTTGGATGAACTTGTCCTGCGGTCCCAGCAATGCAAGCCCTTCCGCTGCATTATTGAGTGTGATTTTCAAATGTGTCGCTTGATTCAAAAAAGCCTCAGTCCCTTTGTCGTCGTAGTCGAATGCGGGTTCCTCTGCGCCGCTGCCGCCGGCCGGTCATGGAACGATCGGCTGCTCGACGGCGATCGGCTGTTCGATCTCGAAAAGCACTTTCATATAAACTTTACCATTGTCCGACTTTTCATGCAAAATAATCTTTTCGCTCTTGTATACGGCGCCTTCTCCGGCCGCTGATACAACCTCGGTCCGAGCCCGCTCGAGCGCGATCGCTTTCGCCTCCTCGGGCTCCAGTTGAACTTCCTCGACGTTCGATTCCAGCAGCGTCTCCTTCAGCCAGCCGAACGGCAGCTTCCAATTACGCCATTGCACCGTCCGACGGTCCGGTATCGATTCGAACTGGCCAAATGGCAGATCGCCGTAACCGCTCACCTGCAGCGCCCTGCTGCCGATCACCAGATAGGAGCGCGTCTTCGTCTCCCCGGTATATACTTTGCGGGTCAGCACCAGAGGGATTTCTACGGACGCCTCGGTCCAGACGATCCCTCGAACCGTCCCTTGGGCGACGACGGTTTGCTGATTGGATTCGTCTCCGATAATGCCCGAGATCAGAATATCGCCCTTGCTTACGTTTGTGTTGGGCTTCACCAACGGCTTTCCTTTTTCGGCCAATATTTGAGTGACCAGCGCGTTTTTGGACGCAACGAGATGGCGCGGACTCATCAGCTCGCGCGGATCGGGACGCGACGATTCAACCACCTTGATTCGAATTTGCGTCCCCTGCACCTCCACGCCTACCCAAGCGGTGCCGGGCAGCCGGTTTTGCAGCCTGTGGGACAGCATGTCCGGGTCCTCGAGCCGGAACTTCCATTGAAACCGGTAAATGCCGTGCTCTTTCGCCGCCTGTACGATCTCAGCCCTGCTCAGCTTCTCGTTGCCTTCCACCTCCACTTGCCAGACGAGCATGGACAGCGTGTAAATCGCCAGGAAAAAGCAGACAATGCCGACAAGAAACATTTTTCGCCGCCCGAGCTTGTCCAGCACGAAAGGAAACCCGTAACGCCCTTTCACGTGCAGCTTCATGCCCGATTCCTTCAAAATCGGGCGAAGCCTGAAAAAATCGCGGATGACGATATACAGCTCCGCCGTCTCCTGATCCGTGTAACGGATATCCCAGATAGCGAACCGGCTGTCGATCAGCGTGTTCAGCACTTTCTCCATCCGGGGACCCCGCAGCTCGACACATACATATCCCCGCACCCGGTTGAATAACGTCGTTTTCACATCCTGCTCCTCCTTCACAACGGCTTGTACACGATACGCCCGCAAGGGGCTATTCCGAATACCGGATGTCGGTGATGACCCCTTCTATGAACACTTCTTCCGGTAAGATCGCTCTGATCACCAACTGCTTGCCGCGTATTTCCAGTTGACCCTGGGTCAAGCCAAGCTTAAGCACTTCGCTGGAAAAATGGAGAACGCCGCGATGGTTCTCGATATACAGCTGTCGGTTGCCGATCATCGTGAATCGGGGAATATCCAGCACGACGTCCTGAGGGAGGTCGAGCAGTTTGGCTGTTAGTTTGCTCAGTCGCCGGTTCCATGGCAGCATGTCGCGCGGTCCTCCTTGCCTTATAACCGTAGCTTCTACCACCATATGCGGGAAAAGGGCAAAAAAGACCGTTTGACGGCCCCTGCCGTCACTTTGCCGCAATAAAAAAGCGTTTATCCATGTCTTCGGTCGTCGTATAGGCAAAATTTCCTCCTACAGCAGATCAACACAATGAAAAGTGCTTTTGTTTTATGGTTTTTGAGCGCGGGCCTGCCCGCTACCATACAGCCCGTGAATTAATCGGAAGTTTACCTTCCGCTATCTGTTGTTCGCAGCAGGAAATTGACATTTAGCGGAACATTTTGTTCCGTTATTTTCAGCGTAAACGTCTTTATCCCTTTAATAGTCCAAAATAGAGGAAGCCAACCTTCCGCTACAGCGTGAAAGTAATGTATTAGCGGAAATTACAGAAGTCATGCTTCCGCTACGTGATGGCTGCGAATCCAAAAAAAAGCCTCACCGCGACAGTAAAGCCGCGATGAAGCTCTTCCTTCAAGCCCAATCATTTCGGCTTGAAGCGTATAATCCGATCGTCGCTTGCAGCCGGCGTTCCGCGTCCGTCCCGGTTGTTGGTCAGCAGGTACAGCGACCCGTCCGGCCCTTCGGTCACATTCCGGATTCTCCCGAACTGCCCCTTCCACAGCGACTCTTGCCCGGTGACGCGAACCGGGTCCGCGCCTTCGAGCGTCAGCTTCAGCACCTGCTCGCCCCGCAGCCCGGCGACCAGCAGACGGCCTTTCCAAGGTCCGTTGGCAACAAAGGTCATTCCGGACGGGGCCCAGGTCACGGACGCCCCAGAATGAAGCAGAGGCGTTCTCAGGACGGTCCCCGCCGGCAGCGGCTGCTTCGCCTCCTTCGTATCTCCCTCGATAAGCGGCCAGCCGTAGTTGGCGCCCTTCTCGATGATGTTGATCTCGTCCTTGGACGTCTGTCCGTGCTCCGAGCTGAACAGCCGCCCGCTCCCCGGTTGCCACGCCAGTCCTTGCGGATTGCGATGGCCATAACTGTACACCGGCGATTTCGGATCGGGATTGTCCGCCGGAATCGTGCCGTCGGAGCGGATGCGGAGAATTTTGCCGGCCAGACTGCCCGGAGTCTGCGACAACTCCCGCTCCTCGGCGTCTCCCGTCGTCACGTACAGCAGCCCGTCCGGTCCGAAGCGGATTCGCCCGCCGTCATGGTTGCGCTGCCCGGGAATGTCGGCCAGCAGGACACGGTCCAGCTTCGCCTTATTTCCCTCGACCACGAGACGGAGCACCCGGTTTTTAATTCCGTTCATTTCGTAAGAATGGTAAGTATACATGTAACCGTTTGCGGCAAAGTCCGGGTCCAGCGTCAGCCCGAGCAGACCGCTTTCGCCAGTGCTGACGAACGGCGGCCCGCCAAAGGCGAACACCGGTTCCGGAAGAAGCTTGCCTTCCGCGATAACCCGGATCGTCCCCGGCCGCTCGGTGAAGAACATCCGGCCGTCCGGGGCGAATGCGAGATCCCACGGCACATTCAGCTTGTCGGCAACGATTTCCGGCTCTCCGTAAGGAACTGCCTCCGCAGCGCCCCGGTGGCCGGAGCCGTCCTGTCCGGCTTGAACCGGATTCCCTGCATCGCGGTTCGTGCCGACCTCTTCCCGCTGACAGCCGGTGAAAAAAAGCAGCACCGCCACCGCCGCGATGCTGCTAAGAATCCATCCGTATCGTTTCATTTTTATTTGTTTCCTCCCTAGCGGTTTTTCCCGCCAAACGGTTTCTTGGATCGAGGAGGTCCTAAAATTTCCGCCCACATCATGCCCCGCATCGCCTCATTCGGGGACAGCTCCAGCTCTCCTCCTTCACCGGGAGCGCCGGTGAGCCCACGCCCCGTTCCCGATACCGGCGAGTCTCCGATTCCGGACGTTGCGACGGAGAGCGGGGCCGTCAAGTCAGCTCGTCTGTCGGTCCGCTCCGCCGGACGAGCCTGCGTGCGCTCCTCCGAACCGGATGCTTCCGGCTGCGGGTAGGACGGCTCCGGCCAACGGCGGTCCGTGCGGCTCGGGTCTCCTCCGAACGAAGGCATCATCGGATTGGACTTGGGCCGTCTGCGGCCGTTTTGCCCGTTCCCGCCTTCTTTTCGGAGCTTGGCCAGAAACGTCAGCGCAATACCTGCGACGAAGATCACCAATCCCAAATTGGCCGATAGGAACTCCAGCAGCCGTTCCATCACTCGTGATCCTTATCGTTTTTGTCCGGCTGTCCCATCTTGCCGAACGAAGACCGCATCTGCGTATCCGACTCGATATTGCGCAAGTTCATATAGTCCATCACACCCATCTTGCCTTCCCGGAGCGCTTCGGACATCGCCAGCGGCACCTGCGACTCGGATTCGACCACGCGGGCGCGCATCTCCACGACGCGGGCTTTCATCTCCTGCTCCTGGGCGACGGCCATGGCGCGGCGCTCCTCGGCTTTCGCCTGGGCGATCCGCTTGTCCGCTTCCGCCTGCTCGGTCTGAAGGTGCGCGCCGATGTTTTTGCCGATATCCACATCCGCAATATCGATGGACAAAATTTGGAATGCCGTGCCGGCGTCGAGCCCTTTGCCGAGAACGGTACGGGAGATCATGTCCGGGTTTTCCAGCACCTGCTTGTGCGTATCGCTGGAACCGACAGACGTAACGATACCTTCGCCGATCCGCGCGATGACCGTTTCTTCGCCGGCGCCGCCCACGAGCCGGTCGATGTCGGCACGAACCGTTACCCGCGCCCGCACTTTGACCTCAATGCCGTCCTTCGCTACCGCGGATACCATAGGCGTCTCGATTACTTTCGGGTTAACGCTCATCTGTACCGCTTGCAGCACATCCCGGCCGGCCAGGTCGATCGCGGCCGCACGTTCGAACGACAGCGGAATTTGCGCCCGCTGGGCGGCGATCAGCGCGTTAACAACGCGGTCTACGTTACCTCCAGCCAAGTAGTGGCTCTCCAACTGGTTATTCGAAATCGGCAATCCGGCCTTATGAGCCTTAATGAGCGGGTTGACAATCCGGCTCGGGATGACCCGGCGAAGACGCATCGCCACCAGGGTGAATATCCCGATGCGAACGCCGGACGCCAGCGCCGAAATCCACAGCATGACCGGGAAAAAGCTGAAAAATACCGAAAGAACGATAATCGATAGGGCAACGATAAGCAAAATGAAAATGTAAGACGGCTCCATGTATCGAACTACCTCCCTGATAATAGTTGGACGTGCCTGATTAACACGCTGTTACATTTGCTGAACGGTTACGACGCCGCCTTCGACCTTGACTACCTTGACTGGACGATTCGCTTCGATAAACTCGCCTGCCGTTACGACATCGACTCTCTCGTTAAAAAATTCCGCCGTACCGGCCGGGCGAAGCGGGGTCAGCGACGTACCGACCGCCCCGAACAGATGGTCTTTCGAGGTGTGCGAGACGTAGCCCTGCTCCGTCTTCATCTCGTCGCGCAAAATGAACCTGTTCCAGATGCCGTACCGCTTGAATAGTTTCACCACGATGAAAATCACGATCGCGGAGAGTGCGGAAGCGATGCCGAGAGACAGCAGCGCATTGCCGGTATCGAAAGCCGCCAGCACGACACCGCTGATGATCGATAGGATACCCAATATACCGAGAATGCCGAAGCTGGGAACAAAGATTTCGATAAGAAGCAGCAAGACGCCCGCAATGAACAGCACGATATCTTCCCCTCCCGCAAATCCGGCCACGTAGTGACCGAAAAAATAAAGCCCGAATCCGCTGATGCCGAGTATCCCCGGAATGCCGAAACCCGGAATCAGCAGTTCGATCACCACACCGGCAATTCCGACGATCAGAAGCACGGTCATCACGACCGGATGGACGAGAATCCGCGCCAGCTTCTCGGCGAAGCTCGGCTCGAACATGATGACGGTTGCGCCTGTCAGCCCTTTACTGGCAATCGCTTCCTCCACCGACGATACGATTTGATCCGCATACCCGACTTTGAGGGCTTCGTCCGCGGTCAGCGATACGATCTCGCCTTTGCCGACCGTCCGGCCGATTTGCGGCATTTCGGTGATCCCGTTTTTGTCGACCATGCCTTCGGCGATCTCCGGATTGCGTCCTCTCAGCTCGGCCGCCGCCCGCATCTCGCTGGACCAGTGCGATACGATCTTGGCGCTCTCGATCTCGTTGCCTCCAAGATCGACGACAGCAGCCGAGCCGATCGTGCTGCCGGGACTCATCAGGATGCTGCCGGCGTTCAAGGCGATATAGCTGCCGGCGGATACCGCACGGCCGTGTACGAACGCGGCAGTCGGAACCGGGCTTTCCCGGATCAGCAGGCCGATTTGCTCGGCCGAATCGAGGCGTCCGCCAAGCGTGTCGATATCGAGCACGATCAGCTCGGCGCGAGCCTCCCGGGCATCCTCGAACGCCCGCTCCAGAAAGCTATACAAGCCGCTTTCAACCGTCTGCCGGACGGGAACGACATACACGAGCTTCCCCGGCGATACTCCGTCCGATTGAGCCGCCTGAGCGGTCTTGCTGGCGAGCTGCACCCCTACCCCAAGCATCACCGCACCGGCCAGAACGACGGCGAGCAGCACATACGTCAAAAGCTTCAATCGAGGTCCATGAACACCATTTCTCATAGCTCCTCCTTCATGACGGACCTCAACCGGGGGAACCGGAGCGCCGCCATCCATCCTATTTCCTCTTAAGTATGTTCTACGTAAGCGGAGAAAGAATGTTTCAATAAATGTTCATAATGATCCGAACGATCTTGCACCCAACAAAAAAACACCCCGCATGGAGTGTTGTTTTTGTCGGTAGTACGGTGTCGGAACATCTCGGCCTTCACTGAGAAAGAAGCTGCTGAACGATCTGGTTAACGAGTCGGCCGTCGGCACGACCCTTCACCTTAGGCATCAGCGCGCTCATCAATTTGCCTAATTCCGCTTTGGAAGAAACTCCAGTTTCCTGGATCGTCTGCGATACGACAGTTTTAATCTCTTCCTCGGTTAATTGCTCCGGCATATATACGGCAATGACTTCAAGTTCTTTCTTCAAAGTCTCGGCGAGATCGTCCCGGCCCGCCTTTTCGAATTCCTGGAGGGAGTCTTTGCGTTGTTTGATCTCGCGATTCAGAATATCAAGTACTTCGTTGTCGTCCAACGTCTTCTTTTGATCTATCTCAACGTTTTTAATCGCCGATCGAATCATTCGGATGACGGATAGTGAGAACTTGTCCTGATTCTTCATGGCTCGCTTCATATCTTCGTTCAACTGTTCGCTTAAGCTCATGAGATCCTCCTAGAACTTTCTCTTACGAGCAGCCTCCGACTTCTTCTTGCGCTTAACGCTAGGCTTCTCATAGTGTTTGCGCTTTTTGACTTCCGCCAAGACACCGTCTTTCGCAATGGAACGCTTAAAGCGACGAAGTGCAGCATCTATGGTTTCATTTTTGCGAACTCGAGTTTCGGACACTAGTTTTCCCTCCCTCCGAACAGACCGTCCAAGACGAAAACACTGTTTATCAAACTACATTATAATTGAAACGGAAAGGGGGTGTCAACCTACCGCCCTGAACCCCTTCGACAGCCGCCTCAAGCCTTGACGTTTAAGCCCCCAAGCTGCTCGCCGCCGAGCACGTGCACATGGATATGATACACGAGCTGACCGCTGTCAGGCCCGACATTGTTTACGAGCCGGTACCCCGATTCGGCGATGCCCAGATCGTCGGCTACCTGCTTGGCCGTAAGCAGCAGCTCGCCCAGGACGGCTACATCCTCCTCCTGCGCTTCGTTCATCGAAGCGATATGCTTCTTGGGGATGACGAGCACATGGGCCGGCGCAAGCGGCTGGATGTCGTGAAAAGCGAGTACGCGGTCGTTCTCGAACACTTTGCGGGACGGGATTTCTCCCTTGACGATTTTACAAAAAATGCAGTCATCCATCTCCAACACTCCATTTTCACGTTAGAATAAACGGATAATCACTTGCGACAAATATTCCATCTCCAGCCGCTCGGTCATAAAATCGACGATCAGCTTCTGCTGGCGCTGCTTGAGCTCTTCGTCGTCAGGCGCTTTCTGGAGCTGCTCCTCGGAGGCGATTAGTTCGTCGCGAAGCCAGACGAGCTCTTCCTGTTGCTCCTGCACCGTCTTCACCAGC
This sequence comes from Paenibacillus sp. GYB004, assembly GCF_036577605.1. NCBI lineage: Bacteria > Bacillati > Bacillota > Bacilli > Caryophanales > Paenibacillaceae > Paenibacillus > Paenibacillus sp. GYB004. The sequence goes on along the minus strand of NZ_JARBDB010000052.1, from coordinate 277,390 downwards.
TTATCCAGCTCCTCCGTCTCCAGAACGAGCTCGGTTATATAGTTGTAACATCCGGCGAATGTATTCTCATTTTGGTAAAATTGCTCTTCCGGATATTTGGTGCGGATATATTGCTGCATCCCCAGACCGATAAAGTGCGCGGTCACTTCCGGTTTGCAGTTCATCTTCAAATAACGGAGAAATCCTTGCGGCGAGCTGCCTTCCGGATTGCTCATGTCGGCGTCTGCGCCGTACGACTGCTTGTAGATCCAAGCCAGAATTTTAAGCTCGGACCCAGTGTAGATGCGGTGGACGAGCAGCTCGTGCAGATCGTCCTTCAGCCCTTCGATCGATTCGATTGAATCGCAGTAATGGACAAGCTGGTTAAACACCAGATTTTTATAGTTGAGCAGATCATGGAAATCTTTCTCATGTTCGACTCTGGACAGCAGACTATGCAAACTTTGCTTCAAAATGCTTACATTCGATGCCTCGGCAAAAACCGGATTGTTCACCATCATCTCGTCGTTCGTCATAAAATAATCAACCACGGCATGAATATCGTGGATGCCGGTATACGTAATCGTCGTCATTAAAGTGGAGACTCCCTCCTGGTAGGTTTCATTTGTCCTCTTCATGATACCAGAAAACGAAGGCTCGTGCAGGAAATGTTGCTCGGCGCCGGGCCCGGCGCGGCTTTGCCCGCTGTCCGTCCGGCAAACTCTTGCAAACGCGCGGGCAAGGAAGCCGCTCAAGGGGTTCGTTCCGGAACGTCTCCCGGCTCGATATGGACATGAACTTCCATAATCTTATGTTTGGCTTTCAGTCTTTTCTCGATATGTTCGCTAATGCCATGGCTCTCGATCACGTTCAGATTCGGATCGACCTCGACGATCACGTCCAGCAGCACCCGGCTGCCGTACACGCGGGCGCGAATATCTTTCGTATACGTCACTCCGGGCGTGCGGCCGATCGTCGCACGCAGTCCGTCCAGCTTGTCTTCCTCGAAGCCGTCCGTCAGCGCGTGGGTGGAAGACTTGAAGATGTCCCACGCCGTCTTGCCGATGACGATGGAAACCGCCACTGCGGCAAGCGGATCGAGCCAGGGGAGGCCGAGCTGCGAGCCGAATATGCCGACCGCCGCTCCGATGCTGACGAAAGCGTCCGATCGGTTGTCGTGGGCCGCCGCATGCAGCGCCCGGCTGTCCAATTTCTCGGCAAGTTTGCGGTTGTACATATAGACGGCGAACATGGCGATCGCAGCGGCGATCGCAATCCAGCCGGCCTTCAGATCCGGTGCGGGCCGTTCGCCGGCAAACAGCGACTGCATCGCCCCCCACAGCACGTTCACCGCTACGCCGGCCATCACGACCGAAGCGATCAGCGCGGCGATCGTTTCCGCTTTGAAATGCCCGTACGGATGGTCGGTATCCGGCGGCTTCTGGGCGATCCTCAGCCCGATCAGGACGGCGACCGATACGAACACGTCGGACATATTGTTCATACCGTCCGCTGTTAACGCTTCCGATGCGAAATAAAACCCTGCGCCCACCTTGAAAACGGACAGCAGGATGTAAGCCGCGATGCTGACCCAGGCTCCTTTTTCCCCTTGCTTCAAATCTGCGTACCCGTCCATGCCTGCTCCCTCCGATTGCCAACCTGCCGAAAAAACATGAACCCATCGTACCAGACGACAATCGAGTGGGTCTAGAGAAACAGTTTTATACGGAAGCCGCTTTGATGAGAGGAGGAAACAATTTTCCCTCCAGCAAATAGTATTGCCGGAGGGCCACCCTTTAGCCCTATACGGGCTACCACCGTTCGGAGACGACTTTCGCCTGGGTGAACAGCAGCAAATAGTCGCGGCCTCCTGCCTTCGAATCGGTCCCCGACATATTGAAGCCGCCGAACGGATGAACGCCTACGAGCGCTCCCGTACATTTGCGGTTGAAATACAGGTTGCCGCAGTGCATCCGGTCCCGGGCGTATTCCAGATGCTCCCGGTCGTTCGAGAATACGGCGCCGGTTAAGCCATATTCCGTATTGTTGAATATGTCGACCGCGTGCTCGAACGATTCCGCCTTGCATACGGCAAGCACGGGACCGAATATTTCTTCGTGCATGATGCGCGCGTCCTCGGCGACGTCGGCGAAAACCGTAGGTGCGATATAGTATCCGTCTCCCACCGCTTTGCCTCCTCCCGCAACGAGCCGCCCTTCCCCTTTGCCGATCTCGATATAGTCCAATATTTTATGATACGCCTTGCTGTCGATGACAGGACCGATGTCCGCATTATGCTCCGGCGGACCGACCCGGAGCGCTTCCGTCTTGGCTATGACCCGTTTCAGCACCTCGTCGTACACGTCCCGGTGCAGGATGGCGCGCGAGCCTGCGGAGCATTTCTGCCCCTGATAGCTGAATGCCGACTGCACGATTGCCACCGCCGCTTCTTCCGGATCGGCCGAGCTGTCCACGACAACCGCGTCCTTGCCGCCCATCTCCGCGATGAACCGCTTGATCCACAGCTGGCCCGGATGGGTAACGCCCAGCCGCTTATGAATGCGCAAGCCGACATCGCGGGAGCCGGTGAAGGAGACGAACCGCGTAAGCGGATGATCGACCACATAATCGCCGATCTCCGATCCCGCTCCCGGCACGAAGTTCAGCACTCCGGCAGGCAGGCCCGTCTCCGCCAGCAGCCCGGCGAATTTGGCGGCGATGACCGGAGAGGTCGAGGCCGGCTTCAGCAGGACGGTATTCCCGGATACGATTGCCGCCGCGGTCATGCCCGCCATAATCGCCAGCGGGAAATTCCAGGGCGAGATGACGGCGCCGACCCCTAGCGGGATGTAGGTCAGCCGGTTGTCCTCTCCGGCAACCGGAGTAAGCGGCTGGGGAGCCCCGAGCCGGATTGCTTCGCGCCCGTAAAATTCGAGAAAATCGATCGCCTCGGCAACGTCCGCGTCGGCTTCGCTCCAGTTTTTGCCGACTTCGTACACGAGCCAGGCCGCATACTCGAACTTGCGTCTGCGCATGAGGGCGGCCGCTTTGAATAGATAGCCGGCCCGGACGTCCGGAGCGACGAAGCGCCATGTGTCAAATGCGCGTTTCGCCGCGGCCATCGCCTTCCCGGCGGCGGCAACGTCCGCCTGCGCCACGAGACCGATCGTCCGGCTTAACGAGCCCGGGTCGATGGAGGCGGCGACACGTCCCGTGTATACGGGCTCCCCGTCTATGACGAGCGGATAAGTCCGGCCCAATTGGCCCGCCGCGAGACGCAAAGCCTCCCGCATAGCGTCGGCATTCGCCGGGAGCGAGAAGTCGGTGAACGGCTCGTTCCGGAATTGGTTTCTGTTCATGTACACGAACCTCGTGACAGCGAATTCAAGATTTAAACATCGATTTCAAGACGAAGCGCACGTTCGCCGGACGCTCGGCCAGCCGCCGCATGAAATAGCCGTACCAATCCCGGCCGAACGGGACGTACACGCGCATCTTGTAGCCCAGACCGGCAAGCTCCCGCTGGCGCTGGGGGCGGATGCCGTACAACATTTGAAATTCGAAACCGGACCGGGGAATGCCGTTCTCCTCAGCGAAACGGATGACGGAATCGATAATCCGGTCGTCATGTGTCGCGACAGCGGCATAATGGCCGTTTCGCAACTGTTTCTCGATCAGACGGATGAAGTTCCGGTCCACATCGGATTTATCCGGAAATGCGACCTCGGCAGGCTCTTTGTAAGCGCCTTTCACCAATCGCACATTCGGCGCATATTCGGCTAACCGGTCCAAGTCGGCCTCGCTTTTGTACAAGTAGGCTTGAAGAACAAGCCCCACCGCCCCGCCGAACTCGTTATGAAGCGACTGAAACAGCTCGATCGCCGGTTCGTTATGGGCATAATCCTCCATATCGATCCGGACGAAGCTTCCGTACTCCGCCGCCCGGCCGACAATCCGCCTCATATGGCTCCGGCAATCTCCGGCCGAGAAGTCCAATCCGAGCTGGGTCAGCTTAACAGACAAATTGCAGCTTATTCCGGCCTTTGCAATCTCGTCCAGCGTATGAAGACACGCTTCCGCCGCTTCGGCCGCCGCCTCCTTCGTCTCCACGAACTCGCCCAAATGATCGAGCGTCCCTTCCATGCCGGCTTCGTTTAACCCGGTGACGGCCCAGATCGCCTCGGAGACCGTGACTCCAGCGACAAACCGGCTAGCCCCGAGCCGAAGCCCGAACCGTTTGGCCGTCCGGTGGGCCAAACGGTTTCTGGATAAATACAGCAGCATATTCCTCATCAATCGTTCCATAACGACTGACACCTCCGTGCCGGCGCTTCGCTCTCATGCGAAATCGGCCGCCTGCAATACTATATGCCCACCCTCGGTCGCAGCGTGACTCAGCAAACCCGGACGAATAGAAACAGGAGCCGCCCCGATTCAGGCGACTCCCGCAATTTGCATTCCACAACCGTCCGGGAGGCAATCCTCCCGGGTTATCCATTATACCACCGTCAGTTCTTTGGAAACGGAAGCATTCACCGATTCGCCTCCGTCGTCCGTCACGATTACAATATCTTCGATCCGCACACCGAATTTGCCGGGCAAATAAATCCCGGGTTCGACGCTGAACACCATGCCCGCTTCTACCGGCAGCCCATTCCCCGTCTGCACGCTCGGCTCTTCATGCACGTCAATGCCCAACCCGTGACCGGTCCGGTGAATAAAATACGGGCCATAACCGCCCTGCTCAATGACCGCGCGGACCGTACGGTCGATCTCGGACAGCGTCACTCCGGGACGAACTGCCCGCAGACCGGCCAAATGCGCTTCCTTCACGAGCTCGTACACGTCCCTCTGCTCGGCTGAAGGCTCGCCGCCCACGGCAAACGTCCGGGTCATATCGGAGCAGTAGCGGTCCAGTTTCCCTCCGGTGTCCACGATTACGAAGTCGCCTTCGCGCACAACGGCCGTTCCCGGTGCGTGGTGCGGATTGGCGCCGTTCGCGCCGGCCGCCACCGTCGGATCGAACGACAGCTCCCGAATCCCTTCGCGGCGCCACAGTTCCTGCAGCTCGTCCAGCAGCTTCTCCTCGCTGCTGCCGACGCGAAGATAAGTCTGGAACGACTCCATCACCCGATTGGCGACTGCCGCCGATTTGCGGATCAGCTCCAGCTCGCCGCGGTCTTTCACCATCCGGAGCCTGCCGGTCATCTCCGTCCCGCTGCGCCAGTCGACATGAGGCCGGTGGTTCATCAGCCGGAGCAGATGGCCGCTGGGCCAGCTGTCATCGATGCCGACAACGCCCGCGTGAGCGATCCCCCTGGCCAGCAGCGCGGATGCGTCTTCGCCGTCCCGCCAAAACAGCGTCTCCATCCCAAGCGAACCAAGCTCGCCCCGGTGCAGATCGGGCGCAATCAGGAATGCGTCCCTCTCACGGCGGACGACCAAGGCGGTAAGCCGTTCATGCGCTTCGATCCAGACGCCGGTAAAATAAAACAGATTGGCGGCCGACGTTACGATTACCGCATCGGCCTGCGCTTGCTCCAGCAGTTGCCGGAGCTTTCCTATTCTTACGGGATACGGCGACCCGTTCCTCATCATGCGATCATCGATCCTTTCTCGGGAAAATGACATTGCCGGCATGTAACGCTCCGGTATCCCGCTTCGCGGCCTGTACCCTTATCCTTATTCTTCGCATTCGGCGCCCTTTCCTTCCGCAGGACGAACCGGCAAAAAAACAGGGCCGCCTCCGCGCGTACGGGAGAAGACCCCTGTATCTATCTTATTACGCCTTTTTCAATAGAAAGGAAGCAGCGACAAGGCGAGCAGCGCCGCAAGCGGCAAAACGACTCTGCGGAATCGTCCGCCCGGGTAGTACGGATTAAAATAAGGCGGGTAAAACCCTCCCGGCACATACGGAAAATATCCTCGCCGGTCGTTGGCCTCGTCGCCCGGCCTTACCGGAACGGCCATATAGACGTATTCCTCGTCTACAAACTCGATAATTCCGTCCACAGTGCCCCCGTCCGCCACCTGAATCCGCACATACCGGTGCATATGCTCCCGGCATAACGCCTGTGCTTCGTGCTTATGCATCTTCCAGCACCTCCATACCAACCATGATATTCACCCATGGCCGGATGGTTCCGTTCAAGCGGCGGCAAAGCTTCGCTTAAGCTGTGCCGGAAAACAGCCCTTCCGGAAGCTTCGCTTCCCATTGGGACGGTGCTTCAAGGCCAAGCGCGTGAACGATAACGGCAGCCGTATCGGTAATCGTCAAGCTGTCCGGGACCGCAGATCCCGTACGGACGCCCGGCCCCGCACATGCCCAAAATATCGTTTGGTCCAGCGGGTGGCTGCTTCCGTGACTGTCCGGACGCTCTCCCCCGCCGCCGTGATCCGACAGCACGATAAACAACGTCTCTTCCGTCCATCCCCGGGCCGCCACCGCCTCGATCACCTTGCCGGTCCGGCCGTCGGTCTCCGCGATCGCCTGCAACTGTCCGGCCGTACCGTATCCATCCTTGTGACCGGCCATATCCGGAGCATCGAACTGGATGAACATCAGGTCCAGACCGGAACATTCGCGGATATGCGCAGCCGCCGCTTCGGCAAGCTCATCGTCGCCCAGACTTACGAACCGGACGCCGGCCGATTGTTCAATAATCCCGTTATTGATCGGCTTCCAGCATACAAAAGAAGCCAGCTCGCCAGCCGGTCTCGCTTCCCTCACCGCTCGGAATACGGACGGATAAGGGGATTGCTCCGGATACGCGCGGCTTGCCGCGATTCCGTTGTCGAGTCCGTGCTTGAGAGGGCTGACTCCGTGCAGCATGGAACCCCAGCATTGCGCGCTAATGGTCGGCATAACCGCTTGCGCCTCGTAAGTACAAGACCCTCTTGCGATCAGCCGGTCCAAATTCGGCGTCCTTGCTTCGCGGACAAAATTGCCCGCACCGTCCCATCCGATAACGATCACTCTTTTGGCGAACATGATCCATCTCCTCCCGTAATCTGATCCGTCTTACGAACCGCCCCACAGCCCGACGGACACTACGCCGGCCGTTATCACGACAGACATGGCGATCCGTCTGCTTCCCTGCTGCTCCTTCAGAATGAATATGCCGAGGATCGTTCCGAAGACGGTACCCATCTCCCGGATCGGAGCGAGATGCGACAGTGGAGCGAGCTTCACGGCCAGCAAAAACAGCAAGTACGAGCCCGGAGACAAAAAGGTGCCGGCAACAATTCTCCAGCGATTCGCCTTCCACTCCGTCCGCAGCCTGCCTTTCCGCAAAGCAAGCGGCGTCATAAGCCCGATATATGCGATATTGCACAATTCGATCAGCGCGAGCGGGGATATGTATTCCAGCACCACCTTATCGGTGGACACATATCCGGTAATGCACAACCCGACCGCCGCCGCAGGCCACAGATGTCGCAGCCTGGTAACCGACAAGGAACCGCCTCCGATCGCCAGCAATCCGAACACGATACAGCCGATCCCGATCCATCCGGCCAGCGTCAACGATTCGCCGAATATCGTCACTCCGGCAATCGGGACGAGCAGCGCTCCGAGTCCGCGCATGAGCGGGTATACCTGAGACATATCCCCCTTGGAGTAGGCGAGCGGAAGCAGGAGAAAGTATCCGCACTGAAACAGCATGGACAGCCCCATAAAAGCATATCCGCGAAGCGGGATACGGGCTTCGCTCAGCTCAGCAATGAAATAAGGCAGCAGCAGCACGAACGACCCGATATGAATCGCCCACAAAAAAGCGCTTTTGTTTATACTCGATTTCGTAAATAAGTTCCAGACGGCATGCGTAAATCCAGAGGCGAGCACCAATCCGAGCGCAATGGAAATCCCCGCTCCCTCCCATCCCAATGTTGTCGATCCCATCATAACGCCGTGAAATGAATATCGTCAACAGGAAATACAACTAAACGCAACTAAAACAACTAATTAACAAGTTTATTTGTTGCAATCATACACATCAAAACAACATCATAAATAAACAGCAGCAATAACAACAAATCAACAACAACAAACAACGACTGCTCCATCCAGTCTCACGCAAATCCGAATCACCCGGTACGGTACCGGCTCGGCTCCGATCACGACGAGGATGTCCGACGCTTTACATATACTACCGGTCCAATAATTCCCCTGATATTCAGCTCCTCTCTAATGAAAAACCGCAAGCAGCGAAAAGTCGCGGTTCCCAGAGAGAAAACGCGCAAAATAAGCGCTTCGATCCACGCCTGTATAAGCGGGTTTATCGCCTGAAAAGCCCAATTAGACTAATAGTCTAATTCCGGATAGACTGCCGGTCTAATATAAGCTACAATGGAGCTATACTGGTCTCAGAGGGTGATATCGTGAACATGATGCGCGCCTCCACTCTCAAGAAACGCGACTTGGTCATCGAAACGGCGCTTCGGCTGTTTATGGAAAAAGGTTACGAAAGTGTAACCGTCGATGACATCATCGCAGCTACTCACACGTCGAAGGGCACGTTTTACCACTACTTCAACAATAAAGAAGATATTATCGCCGAAGTCGGCGAGCGGCAAAGAGCGGTGATCGCCGCCTGGCTGCGCCGCTCCCCGGCGCAGGTGCAATCGCTGGAGAGCCACATTAACCGGCTGTTCCTCGATCTGGCGGCAGGCATTAGCGCATCCCCCCGCCTGATGCGCAGCATGACCGCGCTCGCCTTGCAAAACGACAAAATCAACCGGAATCAACGGGAACAGACGGAGAAGCTGAACGACGCGCTGCTGCGCTGGCTGCCCGATCCCGACAAAGCGGCTCTGCTGATCAGCGCCTACACCGGGATCGTTACGAAATGGTGTATGAGCGAAGGAGACGACTTGGAGCAGCTGATCCGCACCGAGTTCGCCCTGCTGTGGGCCGGGCTGCGGTCGGACGCCCGGGCGGAGCCTCTGTCCGTCGCTCCGAAACAAAAGGAGGATCCACCTATGAAAGTGGCTGTAATCGGAGGCGGACTGGCAGGCTTGACTGCCGCCGCTTATTTGTCCGAGGAATCCGGAATCGAAGGCGTTCTGTTCGAGCGCAGCCCGCAGCTCGGAGGACGCGCGTTCACCTACGAGAAAGCGGGCTTCACGCTGAACTACGGGGCGCATGCGATCTACGGGATCGACCGGCACAAGCTGACGACCTTGGAGAAGGAGCTGGGCCTGTCGTTCAGCAGCAAGCAGGTCGATAAACGGAAGGTGATGTACGAGAAGCACGACCAGATTACGCCGGCTCCGCTCGATTTCGTCAACCTGATGAAAACCGAGCTGCTCAGCACGATGCAGAAAGTCCGGTTCGTCGGCGAAATAACAGCGATTATCGCGAATATCCATCAGATGAAAAACTATCAGACGCTGGGCGACTTCCTCGCCGATTCCGACGCGGCTGAAGATGTCAAGGAGCTGTGGGAGCATCTCGTCTGCTCGAACTTCTTCATCACCCCAGAAGATGCGCGCAAAGTACCTGGACCGGTCATCGCCGACTATTACCAGAACCTGTTCCTCTCTTCCCGGCCGGTGAATTACGTGCTCGGCAGCTGGGCGGTCATTACGAATCAGCTGAAAGAAAAAATCGAAGCGTCCGGCCAGTGGGAAATCGCCTTGCAGGAAGGGATCGACGCCATCCGGTACGAGGATAAAAAGTTCATCCTCAAATCCAAAACGAGAGAGCTCGCGTTCGACCGGATCGTCTTCGCCATGCCGGTACAGCAGGTGATCAAGCTGCTCAAAGGAACCGCCTGGGAGCCGTTCCTAGCCCCCTACGAGACGAATACCGCGACGGAAGTGATGGTGTACGACGTCGGACTGAGCCGGGTGGTGGCCCGGCCGTTCTCCTACATCAGCGACATGAACAACAAGCTGTTCATCAGCGACGTTTCCGCCACCGACCATACACTCGTGCCGGAAGGGGGCCAGCTTCTGCAGGGCATCGCCTATCTGAGCGACGATTTTGAGAGCGACGAGCTCCGCAAACAATATCTCGAGCAGCGCACTGTCCAGATGGAGCAGCTGTTCGACAAACATTACCCGGGCTGGCGCGAAGCGATCGCCGTGAAGCGCGTATCCAAAAAAGCGATGGTTGCCAGCGTAAAAAACATCGCCACCAATTCACTGCTGCCCAACCGGATCGAAAATGTGCCTTTTTATTTTTGCGGGGACGGCTGCGTAGGCAAAGGAGAACTGGCGGAACGCGCTTTCGGAAGTGCGCGCAACGTAGCGAAGACGATTCTGAAAGAAATTCCCCAGCCTGCGGCGCTTGTTTAGATCGAAGTTTACGTAGGTTCAGGGACTGTCTCCAAAGTTTTTCCGTTTTTTGGAAGTCCGCCTAGTGAACCGATTTTTCTCTATAAAAAGGACCTCATCCTCCACTTACCGTGGAAGCCGAGGTCCTTTCGTTTCGTAATCGGGACGCTCCTGTGTCAGGCGGGCACTTCCAGGACAGCTCCCCCTTATGTCGCTGCCAGCGGCCGCTCCTCTTAGCCGATCTCTCGGGATATGGCTGTACGGGGGGCTGTCCGGGGGCTCCCCCGTCACTCCCACAGCTTGAGCTGCTCTTCGGCCGTATCCGGTTTCACCCGGCCTTTCTGCAGGATTGGCGTCGGGACGAGCATATTGTAGCGGGAAATTTTCCGGTTGATCGCATCCAGGTCCGCCGATTCGGAAGTCGCGGGCGGGTTAGCCCGGCCGGAGCTCACGTACGCCCGAAGGTCGTTGCGGATTTCGTGCTGCAGTTCGAGCCACGGAGGAAGCACATTGGCCTGCTTCAGAACAGAGCTGAGCACATCCCCGTCCGGAATCGGGATCGGTTCCCCTTTCCCCTTCAAATGATCAAGGCCCCCGGTTTGTGCGCATTCCTCTATCGCTTCGTCCATCCAGTGATTCGCCTTTCGTTTCCGTGTTGCGGGCACCGGGGGAGGTACATCCCGCTCTGCGGAGTCGGCTCGGTCTGAAGCTGCATATATCCGTTCGGAACCAGACGGATTCTCCATGTCCGTATATGGAGGCAAGGTATCGCTCTGAACCGGGGCGTTTGATCGCCCAAGCTCCTGATCGGGTTCACTCTTCGGATCTGATTGGGGACTGGATCGGCGGAACCAAAAACGCATACGATCATCCTTTCCACGCGACATCAACAAAGCTCCTTCTTCCATCCATTATATTCCACATGCAAAGCCGACGATCGGTTTAATTGTGAGAATATTATGGCAATTAGGGAGGGTGCTTGTTGTTTCCAACCAACATTTTTCCCGCTGAATCGACAAGATCAGACGATTTTTCATAGAATCTGGCAAGGAAATAAGGTATACTGAGTAGGATTCGACACCGCCGGACCCGTGTGCGATTCGCGCACGAGATACAGGCTCCGATTCATCCAATCATCGCGAGGGGTGCAGCAAGTAGCATGAACCAAAAAAACGCCAACGTGTTTGCCATCGGACATTCCATCTTCCCCGCGGTATTGCTGCTTCTGTTCGTCAGCCATAAGCAATTTATTTTTTTAGCGCTCGCGGCTTTGTCGCTTAGTTACACGGCGTTTCTCGTTCATCGGGCGTACAGCGTCGGCGACTTGAGCCAGCTGCTGCGGATGCCCGGGCTTGCGGCAATCGTTTTTTTCGACATGGCGATCGTTACGATGGTCTATATATTGCCCAAGTGGCCGCCGGATGCCAATCCAACCTGGCTGCTGCTGTTTTTGCTGCCTTTGTACGCATCCGAGCTCGGCAAACGGACAGCGGTCGTTATATGCGCACTCGGCATCGGCGAAATTGTCCTCTTTACAGCCGTGCAGGGCCGATCGTTTTTTGCTCTCGACACCGTCATGGGGCTGATGGGAATGGTCGTGCTGATTTGGCTGGTCGGCCGGACGTCCGACAATCTGGTACGGATGGCTTACTACGACTCGCTGACCGAACTGCCCAACCGGGAGATGTTCAAGGAGCGGCTGACCGCTTATCTGAACAAAAAAAGCTTGAGGCAGCGGGGTCTTGCCGTCATTTTCCTCGATCTCGACGGCTTCAAGCATGTGAACGACACGATGGGCCACGAGACGGGGGACTCTCTCCTGCAAACGGTTGCACAACGAATCCGCACGGCGATCTCCAAAGACGTCACGCTCGCCCGGATGGGAGGAGACGAATTCGCCCTGCTCGTCCCGAACATTTCCAAATCCGACGAGTCCACGCAAGTGTGCAACCTGATTTTTCAATGTTTGCAGGAGGCCATCTTTCTCGGACCGCACGAAATATACGCCACGACGAGCATCGGGGTCGCTCTCTACCCCAACCATGGGTCAACGTCGGAGAATTTGATGAAAAACGCAGAGGTCGCCATGTACCGGGCGAAGCAGCAGGGCCGCAACAATTTCCAGTACTACATGGCTCCGGAGAAGACGGAGGCCCAGCTCGAGAGGTTCGCCATGGAGGCCATGCTGCGCAAGGCACTGGAGAAGGACGAGCTGCTCGTTTATTACCAGCCCCGCATTCATACGAAGTCGGAGCGGGTCGTCTGCGTGGAGGCGCTGGTCCGCTGGAAACATCCGAGCCTCGGTATCGTGCCTCCGGCTGAATTTATCCCGCTGGCCGAGGAAACCGGCCTGATCGTCCAGCTTGGCGAGCAAGTGCTGCGCAAAGCGTGCAACCAGATCAAAAAGTGGCAAAACGAAGGGTTGCCCGAGCTGTCCGTCAGCGTCAACCTGTCGCCGCATCAGTTCCGCCAGCAAAATTTGCCTGCGGTGATCGCCCGCATCCTGCGGCAGGCCGGTTTGCGCCCGCAATACTTGGAGCTGGAGATTACCGAAAGCGTAGCGATGCAAAACGTCAACCGCAATATTTTGATGATGCGGGAACTGAAAGAAATGGGCGTCAAAATATCGATCGACGATTTCGGAACAGGTTATTCCTCGCTCAGCTATTTGAAGAAGTTCCCGATCGACGTGCTGAAGGTCGACCGTTCGTTTATAAGCGGAATTCACGAAGATCCCGATCACGCCGCGATCGTAAACGCCATTATCGTGCTCGCCAAGACGCTGAAGCTGAAAGTAACCGCCGAAGGGGTCGAAACGGAAGAACAGTACATATTTTTGCGGCAGCACCACTGCGACGAGGCGCAAGGTTATTTGTTCGGCAAACCGATGCCGCCGGATACGTTCGAGGAATGGGTCCGATTGAATACGACCGATAAAGATTTGATGCTCTCTCACGAAACTTAGCCCTTATTACTAACACATAATCCGAATCCCCGGAGCGGCAACCTACCGCTGCCGGGGATTATTGTTGCCAAAGGAAGGTAAGGATGAGGAAACGAAACAAAATGCGGCTCACCACCATGGTCTTATCGCTTGTGCTGCTTGTGATCGTGCTGTTCTCTCCTCCCCGCACTCCCCCGATCAAAGACGCCGAAGGCCGCATTCTTCCGGACAGCATCGCCGAGATTGAGCAAGTGGTCCTGGGGGGAGTTAAGCAATCGATCTTGATCCGCGGCGCCGATCGAAGCAAGCCGGTCCTGCTTTTTCTGCAACACTCACTATAATAACAAAAACTCTAACGGACACAGCGGCCGTTATTGCGGTGAATTTCGATCCATTTTATTTTCTAACGGACATAGATGCAACTATTTGATGAGAAGTATCCCTTTTGGAGGTAGTTCGGAGTAAATAAGCGCTGTGGTGACCGTTACATTTTAAAACCCTGTTTTTTAGCGAAATAGCCTCCACCATGTCCGTTAGAGCATGGTATAAGCTTGGAGCCGGTTTCCCGGCTCCCTTTTCGTACTAGCTCTCTCCCTTGCGGTTAGAAGCATCCAGTTGCAGCGTATAAGGACCGTCGAAGAAAAACAGCACCTTTTCCTTCACCTTCTTGTGCCAGATCCGCTCGATCGCCTCGGCATACAAGGCCAGTTGGACGTTATACCGCTCCTTCAACTGTTCCAAAGAGACGCCGCGCACCGAATCCGTCTTGTAATCCAGCAGCACCAGTTCGCCGCTCTCCTCAAAGACGCAATCGATCACCCCTTGCATCACCACCGTCTCCCCGCGCACCGACTCGTCCGCACCCGGATATGCTTGCTCGGCGGCCAGCCCGTAGCTGAAAGGAACTTCGCGGTACACTTTATCGGCGCGAAGCAGCCTTTGGCCCAGCTCCCCCTTGAAAAACGACACGATTACTTCCGTATCGATCGCTTTCCGCTGCTCGGGCAGCAGCAGCTCGCGCGAGATCATCCGGTCCAGCGTCCGCTCCACGTCGGCCGTTCCTACCTCGCCATCCAATGAAATATGCTGCATGACGGAGTGAAATAAAGTTCCACGCTCCGCAGCGGTCATCGTTTGTTCGCTCAAAAATTTCGGCCGCCGCGCCAGGCTGTGAAGATCGGATTTCCTTATAACGGCGGAATCCGCCTCACCGGCAATACCCGGGACCGGAAGTTCAGACCATTCCGCCGAAGCTCCTTCCTCCTTGGCAAAACCGCGTTCCGCCTGCCGCTTCAGCTCGGACACCGACGTTTTCGAAAACATCTCCGACGCTTGCCCGTATTCGTACGTCCAGTCGAAACGCCGGCTTATCGGATCTTCCGCTCCGTCAACGCCGTCAGCGCCGTATGCGCCGCCGTCTCTCACAGGCTCAAGCTGGGCCAGCGACTCCATCCGCTCATCGGCAAATTTCACTTCAACGGCCGCAGCCGCTTGAGCGAAACCGACCGAGGGCAGGATGCCGACGCTCCAGCGGGACGGCTCGTCCGTCATCACCGGTGGCAGTATATACGGCTCCGCTTGTTCGCCGCCGCCCCGTACCCGCAAAATATGCGCCGCCGGGTGGCGGATCAGCGCCGGTCCGAGCCAATCGAGATAGGTGCGGGCTTTGGCCGTTTCGTGGGCGGGCAGCTGCCACAACGTCTCCTCCCGCATCCGGCTCCACTTCTGGATCGTCTTGTCCGCCGATTTGACGGTTCCGACCAGAATCAGCTTTTCCTTCGGACGGGTTAAAGCGACGTACAGTACGCGCAGCTCCTCGGCGGTCATCTCCATCTTCATCCGCCTGCGGATCGCCAGCATCGGAAGCGTAGGGCAGGCGACGCGCAGCTCGGGATCGACGAACAAAGGTCCGAAGCCAAGCTCCTTGTGCAGCAGAAACGTACCGTTCAGATCGGTTTGGTTAAACATCTTGCCGAGTCCGGCGACGAACACGACCGGAAACTCCAGACCCTTGCTTTTATGAATCGACATGATTCTTACGACGTCTTCCTGTTCGCCGAGCGCACGCGCGGCTCCAAGATCCGTCCCGCTGTCCCGCATCCGTTCCACGAAACGGAGAAAACGGAACAGCCCCCGGAACGAAGTAGCTTCGTACTGCCGCGCCCGGTCGTACAGCGCCCGCAGGTTCGCCTGCCGCTGCAAGCCTCCCGGCATGCCGCCGACGAAATCGTAATAGCCGGTCTCCCGGTACATGTTCCAGATCAGCTGAGCGAGCGAGCCTTGTCTCGCTTCGTCCCGCCAGCGGCCAAGCATCGCTTGGAACGACAGCAGCTTGGAGAGGACCTTCCGCTCGTCCGCTGCTTCGGACTGCATCTCTTGCTGCCCGGCATCCGCCGCCGGGAGAGGACCGGAGCCGTTCAACCGCTCTGCCGTCCCGCCGCTCGGATCGGAATCGGATAGATAGGCCAGCACCGCCTCGTAAAACGGCAAATGCCGGCCGTGAATACGAATGAGCGCCAGCTCGGCGGCGGTCAGGCCGAACATCGGCGAACGCAGGACCGCCGCCAGCGGAATATCCTGATACGGATTGTCGACGATTTGCAGCAGCGACAGCATCGTTTCCACTTCAGTCGCTGTGAAGTAGCCGGTATTCAGATCGGCATATGCCGGAATCGCCGCCGCTCTCAGCTCATCCATAAAGACAGGAGCCCAGCTCGACGTCGCCCTCAGAAGGATGACGATATCCCGGAATTGGATCGGCCGCAAGCCGCCTGCCCCCCGGTCGTACACCTGAAACGGAGCATCCCCGTCCATCCCGGTCATCCGGCGGATCTGCGACGCGATAAACCGCGCCTCCAGCTGGGCCGTCTCCGTCTGCTGTTCCTCCTGCTCGGGGCTTAAGAGAGACGGATTAGCTGCCGCCATGTCGGCGATTTCGTCCTGGTCCTCGGAATCCGCAGTCTGCGAATTCTCTTCTTCCTCGTCCGCCGTGCCGCCTCTGTCGATCAGCGCCAGTTCAACATTCAAATTTTCAGGACTGTCCGGATAAACCGCGCCGCAAACGAGCTGGGCCGCCTCATCGTATTCCAGCTCGCCGACCCGCTCCGTCATAATCTGTTTAAACACAAAGTTGACGCCGTCGACGATCTGCTGCCGGCTGCGGAAGTTGCGGGCCAGGTCGATTTTGCGACCGCCGGACGGATGATTGTTGCCGGACGGTTCGAACGATTTGTACTTATCCATAAACAGGCCGGGCTCGGCAAGCCGGAACCGGTAGATACTCTGCTTCACGTCCCCGACCATGAACCGGTTGCCCGGGGCGGGACGGGAGACGAGACTAACGATCGCCTCCTGCACCGAGTTGGTGTCCTGATATTCGTCAAGCAGGATTTCCGCAAATTGCTCCCGGTATTGCATCGCCGCTTCCGACGGAAGGAGCCGGTCCGCAGTCGAATCCGGACTGCGAAGGATAGCCAGGCAGTAGTGCTCCAGGTCGGCGAAATCGACCAGCCCCTTCTCGACCTTCTTCAGCTGATACCTCCGGCCGAATTCGATGACGATTTCGGCCAGCATCCGGACGACCGGAGCCATCCTCGCCATCTCGGACTCGTACTGTTCCGGAGACCGTTCGAACAGCTCCTCGCGGATGTCGGCAAACTGCTTTTTGACACGGTCCCGCAGCTGCTTCACCTGCTCCTGCAGCTGTTTGTCCACATCGCTTGCACGGCAGGCGTTCAGCTTGCCGAACCCGCTCTCGCGGAACGCCTCATACAGTGCCTCCCAGGAAACATCCGCCGCCTGTAGAGCTGCCGCGATCTGGACGAGATCGTCCCGGAGATTCGCCGCATAAGGAGCCGGACCGCCGGGACGGCCGCACAGCCGGATCGCCTCCTCCAGCATACCGGCCATCCCTTGCAGCTCCAGCTTCACGCCTTCTGTCAGCGTGACGCGCCAGCGATCCGTCCCGCCGCCGTCCCCATTCGCCTCCCGGCTGTTCCCCGGCTCAAACCGCGAAGCGGTCTCGAGCAGCCAATGATCCGGCCACGGATGACTGCGCGAGAAGTCGTACAGCTGCTGCACGAGCCGGAACAAAGCATCGTCGCCCCGCTCGCCGCCGTAGGCGTCCGCCAGCTGCCAAAACGCGCTGTCTTCCCCGCTGTGGCCATAATGTTCTTCCAGCAGCTCGCTCAAAAGATCTTGCCGCAACAGCTCGGCTTCCGTCTCGTTGGCAATCCGGAAAGACGGATCGAGCCGGATCAGTTGATGATGGCGGCGGATCACCTCTAGACAAAACGAATGAAGCGTCGTGATCGAGGCCCGGTGTATGAGCGCAATCTGCCTGCGCAGATGTTCGGAGCCCGGCTGCTCCAGCAGCCGCTTCTCGATCGCCTCCCGAATCCGCTGCCGCATCTCGCCTGCGGCCGCGTTCGTAAACGTTGCGACGAGAAGCCGGTCGACGTCGACCGGATCGTGCTCATCGGTGATCCGCCGGATGATTCGCTCGACCAGCACCGCCGTTTTGCCCGACCCGGCGGCCGCAGCGACCAAAATATCCGATCCGCGCAGCCGGATCGCCTCCCACTGCTCGTCCGTCCAGCTGCTTCCTTCCGGCTTGGCCGGTCTTGCCGCATACATACCGTCTTTCTCCCGTTCCAGTGTCATGCCTGGTACTTCCCTTCCCTCTTTCCGTTCTCCTTCCGCTCCGGTCATGATTCATTCACCGCCTGGTCGATCGCCTGCCATACCGCTTCCTTCTCGATCCGGTTCAACTTCTTGTATTCGTTCCCTTCAAAAAGCGGCTCGAATTGGCATACCGGCTTGTAAGGGCAAAATGCGCAGGCGAACTTGGTCCCCATCCGGAACGGCCGGATATCGACGTTCCCGTTCGTAATCTCGGTCCCGATACTCGTAATCATTCCCCGTACATAATGGCGCAGCCGGTCCCACTGCGGCTCCGATACGACCGAGGAGCTTTTGTAAAATCCTCCGTCCGCCTTGAGAGCTACCGGAATAAGCTGCGAATGTCCGTTCCGCTCGCGGAACGAATCGTCCATCAGCCGGACCGTCTCGGCATCCTCGAGGACGAGCCCTTTCATCTTGAAACGCTTGAGCATTTGCTCTTCCGCTTCCTCCGCGTTCAGCGCATTTTTTCGTACGAGCAGCGGATTATGTACGTGAAAATACAAGACACCCGCCGGGATCGAGCTTACGCCCACCCAACGCTCCGCATGCGTAATGACCACGTCGAGATAAGTCAGCATCTGAAGCGACATTCCGTAAAAAACTTCGGCCAGCCGCAGCGACGTCGAGCTCGATTTGTAGTCGATGACGCGCAGCAAGACGCCCTTCTCGCTGTCGGCCCGGTCCACGCGGTCGATCCGCCCGACAATCTCCATCCGACAGCCGTTATCCAGCGTAAATTCGAGCGGCGGCAGCGGCTCGCCCGGCCCGAAGCCGACTTCCAGCCCGATCGGCACGAACAGGCCGCGCCGGGCATGGATACCCAGTACGATCGAGGCCCGGCCGACGATCCGCTTCAGCTTTCTGGCAATATAGCCGTACCGCTTCGAGCTCAGCAAAATTTCCCCTTGCAGACGGGGAGCCAGCTCGTCCACCGCTTTGGATGCACGTTCGTAGCATTGTTCGGCGGTCAGAGCTCCCCAGTCTTCGCCTTCCCCCTGCAGCTCGGCCGCAACCCGGCTTAACGCGGCGTGGAACAGCTGGCCGATATCGGGGGCGTCCAGCCTGTAAACGCGCCGTTCGGACAGACGCAGGCCGTGCGAAGCAAATTGCGAGAACGGGCAGGCGACGTAACGCTCCATCCGCGATACGCTGGCACGCAGCATCTCGCCGTACAACTCGCGGCTCACAGACTCGGGAAGCGGCTCTTCCCGGTTCGTGTAAACAAGCGATTTTAACGTCCGGTACAGCTTGTCCCGCCATTCCGGCCGCGTACAGTACCAGTTGTAGACGTCCCACCAGACGTCCGAGATCGGCGCGCCTTTGATCCAGTGGCGCAGCTGTACGGCCAGATGGGACAGCGCCCTGTCGGGATGCACCGCGTATTCGTACGGATCGCCGCCCGCCTCCGCAGCATCCGGTCCGGAAGGCGGATCGATCAGGAGCAGCCGCTCTTTCACGGACGGAAACATCGTCTTCAACCGCTTGACGATCTCCGAAGGGATCAGCGACTTTCCTTCTTCGTCGGCTAACGGGTAACAAACCGTCAGCGAATCCGAGGCGGCCGTCAGCGCCATATAGATCAGAAAAGACTCGTCCAGCAGCTTCCTCCGGCTGCCCTCGACCAGCTCCAGGCCGGCTGCGATCAGCCGATCCCGCTCGGGCTCGGTCAACACGCCGTTCTCTTGCGGGCGGGCCGGAATGACGCCGTCGTTGGCGCCGAGCACGAAGCAGTGGCGGACGGAACCGGATCGCGTCCGGTCCATCGTGCCGACCAGCACCTGATCGAGAGAGGGCGGTACGAGTCCGATACGAACGCTCTCGAGTCCGGACTCCACAATTCCGGCGAACCGCTCCAGCGATAATGACTCGTCCCCCAGCATCTCTACAATCTGATCAAGCAGATCGACGACGCTGCCCCATACTTGGGTATGCTCCCGCGCCTGCTCCGGGTTGCCCGCTTCCATGCTGTCCCGGCTCCACCGCTCCAGCTTGGCCGGCACGTCCGCCGACTCGAGAAACCGGTAGAGCGCCGCAGTCATGTCCAGGACTGTATCGGCATCCTTCAACGCTTTCTCGAGCGCGGACAACGGCCCGACCACGATGCTCCGCATCCGGTCCATCTCGTCCAGAAACGCCTCGTCCGACGCGGCATTCTCCTGCTGAACATCGTCAAGCGCGGAACCGACCCGATAGGTCCACTTGCGCGGCTCCGTCCAGCGGTATCCCTGAATGCCTGCCGCCAGCACGTAGTTTTCCAGCCGGCACATCGCGTCGCGAAGCCGGTCCCGTTCCTTCGCCGCGTCCGCCCCGTCTGTATCGGCCTGGAGCGGAAATAGCAGATCGGTCTTCACGCAGCGGAACACCGCATCGTTATGCCAGCGCCCCAAAGCGACTTCCAGGGCGGACCGGACGAGCTCGGCGACCGGATGGTGAAGCACGGACCGCTTGCGGTCGAGAAAGTACGGAATGCCGAAATCCCGGAACGTGACTTCCAGCAAGTCGTCGTAGCTCTCCATATTGCGCACCATTACCGCGATATCGCGCCATCTGCAGCCTTCGTCCCGGACAAGACGCACGATTTCTCTCGCCGTCCCTTCCGCCTCGGCCCGCCGGTTCACGGCCGCCGCCAGAACGATCTCGTGCCGCCCGGCTTCTCCGCTGCCCTGATAAGGCTTGCCGCTCCGGTATTCGAAGTTCCGTTCCAGATGGGACAGCATCGGACTGCGCCCGAATCGGTGCGGACGGTCTCGATGCTGCAGCAGCACCGGCGGTTCCTCGGGCACGTTCAGCCCGGTCGCCAGCTCCTTCAGCCTGACAAGCGTGCGCGCCGTCGGATGAAACAGGTCGAGCTCGTCAAGCGAATCGGAAAAACTGTAATCGCGGTCGATGCACAGGCTTACGGTCACTTGCGGGGCGCAGCGCATCAATTCGCCGACGACCTGCAGCTCCTGCGGGATAAAGCCGTAAAACCCGTCGATCCAGATCCGGGCTCCGCGCGCATACTCGGATTCGGACAGCATCTCCGCCGTTTTCGTCAACAGATGCTCGGAATCCATATAGTGGCCGGACAGCCGCTCCTCGAACCGTTTGTACAGCAGCAGCATATCGTGAAGCTTGGCCGCCGGCAGCTCGCTGACGCCCGGTTCCTCCCTGCGCTCTGCGGTCTGCACATACGATTCAAACCTGGCGGGCGAGATGCAATACCGCCGAAACTCGCTGTACATCCGGTATAAATTGTCGATAAATCCGGACTGGTCGGACATATTTCCAAATTGTCTCAGTTCGTATTCGTGTTTGTGCAGCAGCTCATAAAGCAGCATCTTCTTGCCGCTGTCGTCGATCTGAACGCGCGCCGCCCCCCCGGCTTCCTGCATCACGCGGAACGCCAGGCGGCGGAAGCTCAACACCTGAGCCCGGATCGTTCCTGCCAGACCGGGGGTCGAGACGAGCGCATGCTCGGCTTGAAACGTAGCCTGATCAGGGACGAGCAGCACGAGCGGCGGCCCTTCCGGCTCCGCCTTCAACTGGCTTCTGATCTCGTCCAGACAGAGGTTCGTCTTCCCGCTGCCGGACCGACCTAATATGTAACGGATTGACATACCGGCCTCCTAAACGAAAACAAATGTTCTTATATTGTTATATTGTAGCATAGATCCTTCCTGCTGTCCGCTGCGATCGATTACCATCTATTCCTCTAAGGATTCCAGTGAGAGGAATAGACCGGGCGGCGGCGCTTAATCTTTTCTTAAGGAACTTCCTTTACAATACGTAAATAAAACAATAGATAAAAACAGAGAAAAAGAGCAACAACCCGGAGTAGGAAGGGAGAAGTGGTAAAAATGCTCAATCTAAGTAAAAATCGCACTATATCCTCCGTTACGAGGAAATTCGGCCTCAAACAAGCCATCCCCATTACGGCCCTATTAGCGGTGATCCCCATACTGCTCGTGCTGGGAGCGGAAACGATCCAGCGCGGCAGCTTCGAAGAAACATGGGACTGGGCGCTGAATCAGCCGTCGCTGTTCTGGCTGAACGCCCTGCTTTACTTGTGCGCGCTGACACTCGTTTATTGCGTGATCGGCTCGCTCGTACCGTCCGTCGCCATCGCCGTCTTGTTGTTCGGCCTGATGTCGCTGATCAGCTTTTTCAAAACAAAATTGATCGGAGAGCCTTTTTTTCCTTGGGATATATTGCTTAACAAAGAAGGTCTGAATATTGCCCCGCTAATAACCGGGCAAGCGGCGATACTCCGGATTGGGATTGTGCTGGGAGTCGTAATGCTGCTGTTCGCCCTGCGGCTGGTCGTACCGAGGCTGGTGCTGCCTTGGTTGCCGCGGATCGCGCTCGGCAGCTTGTCGGTCATCGCCTTGTATGCGTTCGGCATCAACGCCTCCTGGGCCGAAAACATGCAGTACAAGGCGGGCGCAAGCGAAATTTTATGGAACCAGCAGCAAAATTACGGGCACAACGGACTGACGCTTGCCTTCACGATGAACGTCAAACATTCGATCGTCGCCAAGCCACCGGGTTACGGCGAACAGGCCATGGCCGATATCGCCCATGCGATTACCGAGAAGCGAACCGCCTCCGCCTCGGCGGCCCCTACCGTTGTAACCGATGCCGGCGCGGATACCGTAAAACCGAACGTCATTTTCATTATGAATGAGGCGTTCTGGGACCCTACGCTGCTGCCCGACGTTTTTTTTCACGACGATCCGATCCCTACCGTCCGCAAGCTTCAGGCCGAATCGGTTTCCGGCTACATGCTGTCCCCGCAGTTCGGAGGCGGTACAAGCAACGTCGAATTCGAGGTGCTGACAGGCCAGTCGATGAGCTTTCTGCCGAGCGGCTCGGTGCCGTATCAGCAATATGTCAAAAAGCCGGTGCCCAGCCTTGCCAGTTATTTCGAGCATCTCGGCTATAAAAGTTTGGCGGTGCACTCCTACGAAGGCTGGTTCTGGGACCGCGAGAACGCCTACCGGCAACTGGGATTCGAAAGCTTCATGAGCAGCGAAAGCTTCGCCGAGCCGGAGCTCAAAGGACCGTTCATAGCCGATGCCGAAGTATCCCGGCAAATTATCAAACAGGTGGACGAATCGGAACGGCCGATGTTCATCTATGCCGTGACGATGCAAAATCACGGACCTTACGACGATAAACGTTACGGGGATGCGGCGATGGACATTGAAGGGGATCTGACCGACGAAGCGCTCGATATTCTTCAGACATACGCAATCGGCGCCCGCGATGCAGATCAGAGCCTGCAGCAGCTGATCGACCATTTCGAGCAATCCGGTGAACCGACCGTCATTGTCATGTATGGAGATCATCTTCCGATGCTCGGATATAGCTACGACGTATACAACCAGGGAGGACTCATCCGCACCGATCGTTCGGAGAACTGGACGCTGGAGGAGTTGAAACATATGCGCAGCGTGCCGTTCGTCATGTGGGCGAACTTCGAATTGCCGGCCGACAACGTACCGGCCATCAGCGCCTCGTTTCTCGGCTCCTACGTGATGGATACGCTCGGCCTGGAGAAGCCCGCTCCTTTCGCGGTCAACTGGGACGTGTACAGTGAGATTCCGGGACTGCTGCGCAATCTGGTCGTGGATACCGAACAGAACTTGTACATCTCGCCTCCCGATTACGTGCAGGAGGAATTGGACCGTTACCGGATGCTGCAATACGATTTATTGTTCGGCAAAAAGTATGCCGCCGACTATATCGACGCCGACTATTTGAATAAACCGGTCCATCCCGACTACAATCGGGAGTTCCAGAAACCGGCCGCGTAAACAAGCTGCCAGCCGGACATCCTAGCCGAAAGACGAAAAACCTCCAGCCCGCCCATAAGAGCGGATTGGAGGTTTTTTATGCGGACCCGGTACATTCCGGACTCGCGGGACTTCAACTTCTTTATCCTTACTTGGCAACGACGGGCGTCCCGTCCGGCTGCTTCTCCCCGTCTCCGGAAGTCTGTTCCGGCATCCGGTTGGACGTGCGCAGCGGAATTTCCTTCAGCAGGAAGACGAGCAGGGAAGCCACTACAAGCAGCGCCGCACCGGACAAAAACACGGTCGTCAGGGAAGAGGCGAGCGCGTCTCGCAGCATGTCGATCATCTTCGTAAAGATCGGCTGCACGTCAGCCGGCAGCGTCTGTTGAAGCTGCGCCAGCCTCGGCTGATCAAGCAGCATTTCCGGGTTGTGGAACGCGGACAGCTGCTCTGCCACCTTCGGATCGAGCTTCGACATATCGATGCCGCCGCCCGAGGCCGCCGCCGACTTCAGACTGTTTTGCAGGCTGGTCGCCATGATCGTACCCATAACCGCGATCCCGATCGTTCCGCCCAGGTTGCGGAACAACTGCGAAGAGGCGGTGGCCACGCCAAGCTGTTCCGGTCTGACGGCATTTTGCACGGTAAGCGAGAAAACCGGCATCCCGAGGCCGAGACCGACTCCGAACACGATCATGCTGAGCACCGCCAGCGGAATGTTGTCCATAAACGCCATAATGACCATACCCGCGACCATGATCGGCATCCCGATCAGGGCGAACCGCTTGTATTTGCCCGACTTCGTAATCCACCGGCCGACGAGCGAGCTCAAGATGACCATACTGATCGACATCGGCATCGTGACATAACCGGAATACGTCGGAGATACGCCTTCCACCCCTTGCACGAAAAACGGCAAATAGATCAGCGCGCCCATCATACCGGCGTTCATCAAAAATCCGATCACGTTCGAAACCGTCACGATGCCGTTGCGGAACAAGGACAGCGGCATAACCGGGCTTTTTACCCGTGTTTCGATAAACATAAAGATAAGCAAGGCCACAACTGCTGCGGCGAACAAGCCGATGATTTGCGGCGAACCCCACGCATATTTCGTACCGGCCCACGAAAATCCGAGCAGCAGCGGAACGATCGTCAGCGTCAAAAACAACGAGCCCATATAATCGATCGATTCGGCCTGTCTCCGTTCCACTTTCGGGAACAGCATCATAATCATCACGAAAGCGACGACTCCAAGCGGCAGGAAGATCCAGAATACCCATTCCCAGTCCATATGGTCGACGATCCATCCGCCGAGCGTAGGGCCAATGACGCTGGAGAAGCCGAACACGGCCATCATCACGCCCGTCCATTTGCCCCGTTCTCTGGGGGCGAACAAGTCGCCGACCGCGGTAAAGGCGGAAGCCATAATAATGCCGGCGCCGATGCCCTGAATGCCCCGGTACGTAATCAATTGAAAAATATCTTTGGAAAAACCGGTTAAAAATGCACCGATGATAAAAAATACGATTCCTGCCAAAATAAACGGCTTGCGCCCGTAAATATCGGACAGCTTCCCGACAAGTACGGTTGAAATCGTGGAAGTCAGCATGTAGATCGTAATGACCCACGTATAATAGTCCATACCGCCAAGAATGGCAATAATCCGGGGCATCGCCGTACTTACGATCGTCTGGTTGATGGCGGCGAAAAACATAGCGGCTACAATTGCCATCATGATCGTAACTTTACGTTTGTGCGATAAATGCTCCAATGTTCTCTACTCCTTTTTGTCCATAGGCTCTACTCGTTCGAGCAGGGTTGTGAATATCCGTTTCAGATGAAGGATGTCTTCTTCCGGCAATCCCTCGAACAACCGGGCAATCGTCTCTTTTTGTTTCTCCCGCAGTTCCTCAAGCACTTGCTTGCCCGGATCGGTAATGCGTAAGTACACGACTCGCCGGTCGTCTTCGCTGCGCTCTCTCCCCACAAGTCCTTTTTCGATTAATTTATCGGCTAGTCCCGTGATGGCCCCGGAGGTGACGCATAATAAGTCCGCCAGTTCGGCCGCTTTTTGCGGCCCCCGCTCATTGAGCATATAAAGCGTCCGAAACTGAGTCATCGAGAAGGTGTCGCCCATATTCCGATTCCATTCGTGGCTCATTTTTTTCACTAATGTACGAAACAGGTTAGGGAGCTCCAACAGATGGCTGTTCGTTTCCGGCATTTCGCACCTCCTATCGTTTAATAGTAAATAGTTTAGCAGTAAACTATTAGCTAGCTTACAACAAACGTTTTGTCCGAGTCAAGTGAAAGTAGTTATGAAATCACAACGAAAAAAAGCGCATTTTGTTAAAATGCGCCCTTTTGTGCGGCAAACCTTACTTTTTATCGCGTATCCAGCCTCAGATCTGTAAAGACGAGGCTTCCTTTCGCCGACTCCGCTTCCCGGCAGCCCTTGAACTCCTCAAGGTGAGCGTATTAGGTAAAGTATATCCTTCGGTTCCGCTCCTTATGTACGATCGTTTAAGCGGCTTGGCCGCCGTTATACAGGGCCGGCAAAAACGAAAAGGCAACCGTCGCTATCACCCGGCTGTCTTGATTAGAAATCGCAGTGCTTCTGCCAAACCTCTTACACTTTGCTCGGAAACGTGGTGGATTGACGAATAATCAGCTCCGGCTTTAAGACGATACGCCGCTTATCGCCCTTCTCCCCGCTCACCCGTTCGATAAGCATGTCCATAATTTGCCGGCCCATCTGCTGAATCGGCACCGCTACCGACGTCAGCGGAGGATCGACGATGCCGGCTAGTACGGTGTTGTCGAAGCTGATTACCGACAAGTCCCATGGAATGGACAAGCGCAGCTCCTTGGCCGCCTGGACGACGCCGACCGCCAGCAAATCGTTAAAGGCGACGATCGCGGTCGGCGGATGATCCGATCCCATCAGTTCCAGCGCACGCTGCTTGCCGGCTTCAACGGAGGAATTGCTTATCGTGACGAGATCGTCCGTATAAGCGATGTTCGCATCCTCCAAGGCGCGGCGATACCCGCTCACCCGTTCCCTGGTCGTCATCAGCTCCATGTCTTCGGCGATCAGGGCGATATGCCGGTGACCGAGACCGGTCAAATGAGCGACGGCCTGGTAAGCGCCGGTATCATCGTCCGCTCTGACGCTGTCCGCTTCGATCGACGGGATGTCTCTCGAGATCAGGGCCAGCGGGATATTATAGTCGGCCAAGCCGCTTAGCAAGCCTTCGATGCTCGTACCTGTCGCGATAATAATGCCGTCTACCCGTTTCTGTCTCAGAAGCGTGATGTAACCGGCTTCCTTCTTCGAATTGTTGTCCGTGCTGCACATGACCAGATTAAAGCCGAGCTCGTGGCCGCGATCCTCTACGCTTCTCGCGATTTCCGCGAAGAACGGGTTGGCGAGATCGGGGATGAGCAGACCGATCGTAAACGTGCTTTTCCCGGTAAGCGCAGAAGCGACAACGCTCGGCTGATAATCCAGCTCCTGCATAATTTCCGTAATCCGTTCTCTCGTATCGGTACTGATTCTTCCGGTACCGTTGATGACTTTGGAGACGGTTGCGATCGAAACGCCTGCTGCTTTGGCAATATCGTAAATCGTCGTTTTCATAGTGGTAGTCTCCCGGCCGAATGTACGTCTATTCGTAATACGACTATTATAACACGGCCGAGCCCCAAACATAGACCAGTTTTCCGATCCGCTTTATTTTTTTCGTGCCGATTCGCCGTTTAACGGCTGCGGATCGCCGGGGAATGTTCGCCTGCTGCGGCAGGAGGCGGCGAGCCTTCCCCTTTTTGCAGCTGATACATTTTATAATAGCGGCCCTGCAGCGCCATCAGCTCCTCGTGATTGCCCGACTCGACGATTTCCCCGTGATGAAGGACGCAGATGCGGTCCGCCTCCCGGATCGTGGACAATCTGTGAGCGATCACAAACGTCGTCCGCCCTTCGCACAATACTTTAAGCGCGTTCTGGATAATGCCTTCGGTTTCGCTGTCGATGCTCGCCGTCGCTTCGTCCAGAATCAGAATAGCCGGATCGTGCGCAAGCGCCCTGGCAAACGAGATCAACTGGCGCTGGCCGGCGGACAGCGTATTGCCCCGCTCGACGACAGGTTCGTCACAGCCGCCCGGCAGCTGCTCCACGAACTCGGCCGCCCCGACGTCGCGCAGCGCTTGCTTCACCTTCTCCCGGTCGATGTGCTCGTTATACAGCCCCACGTTAAACTTGATGTCGCCGGTAAACAAAAACGGGTCCTGGAGCACGATGCCCATATGTTTGCGCAGCGCCTGCTTCGATATCCCGGTAATATCTTCGCCGTCGATCGTAATCGTCCCTTGGCTAGGTTCGTAGAAGCCGAGCAGCAAATTCATGATTGAGCTTTTGCCTGATCCCGTATGGCCGACAAGCGCGACCGTCTCGCCTTTGCGGGCTTCCAGCGAGATGCTGCGAAGCACGTAATCTTCCTGATTGTAGGCGAACCAGACGTTGTCGAATTTGACGTTGCCTTCCGGACGCGGCGGCGCGGCTTCCGCGTCGAGCTTCTCGCCTTCGCGGTCCAGCAGCGAAAATACCCGTTCGGCCGAAACGAATGCCCGCTGCGCATTGGTCAATTGATCGAAGATGCCGATAATCGGCTGAAATATCCGGCCCAAATAATCGATAAAAGCGTAAAATACGCCGAACGAGATCGCCGTGTGCAGCGACTTTCCCCCGAAATACCAGATGACGCCCGCCGTCATCAAGCTTCCCGTCAGTCCTACGATATTGCGCGACGATAACGAGAACAGCCGCATCTGCTTGCGCTGATTGACGTAACGGTCCTCGTTCAGCATTTCGAATTCGCCGGTTCTTGCCTTCTCCCGGCGGAACGCCTGGATCATCGGCATCACATTGATCGACTCGTTCAGCATCGCGTTCATGTCGCTCAACCTCGCCCGCATCGCGGCCACGTACACTTTCGAGTATTTCAGATGAATCGTCATCACGACGATGAAAAACGGGATCAGCACCAGGCACAACAGGGCCAGCCGCACGTCCAGCAGGAAGATCGCGATATAGATCCCGATCAGGTTCACTCCGCTGACGACAAACGTTGCCATAAAGCTCATGAACAAGTCGCGGATCGCTTCCGTATCGTTGGCGATGCGGGATACGACTTGCCCGACCGGCGTATTGTCAAAATAACGGACCGATATCCGGTGAATATGGTTCATGACGTCCATGCGCATTTTGCGGATAATCGACAAGGCGGCCGTCTGCAGCATATAAGACTGGACGAACGTCAGCAACCCCGAGAGCGCCAGCAGTCCGACATATAATCCGATCAGCCTCAGTACCGGCACGAACTCGTAGCTGTACAATTGGATAACATCTTCCTTCGTAAGGCGGACCGGCGCGGCGGACTCCGCCGTCTCCAGCATGAAGCTCGCGCCCTCCTGGCGGATTGTCGCCGCACTCCAGCCGGAAGCCTCCGGTACGCCTTCGGCCCAGTCTTGCCGGATATAGGCTTGGTCCCCGATCGCGACAGAACGGACTCCCTCCGGCACAGCGGCTGGCGCCGTCACAAGCCACGGCCGCGAGATCGACAGCAGATGGCCGTCGATGATCACTTTGGCGATATAAGGACCGGCCAGCTGCGTCCCTACCGCGCCGCAGAGCAGCACGAGGGCGATTATAATTTTCGTGCGGCTGAACATCGCGTATCGGAACAGTCTCCGGGTTACACTCGATCGGGTAACGTTATCGTGGTCCACCGGTTCACCCCTTCTCCAATTCGTTCATCAGATTCGATTCCATCTGCTGTATGTCGTATTGCCGGCGGTACCAGCCGCCGAGCTCCATCAATTGCTCATGCGTGCCTTGCTCCGCAATCCGTCCTTCCTCCAGCACGATGATGCGGTGCGCATGGCTGACGGCGGACAACCGGTGCGTAGCGATAATCGTCGTTTTGCCGGACCGCTCGGACCGGATGTTCTGTAAGATCCGGCTCTCTGTGCGGGCATCGACCGCCGACAACGCGTCGTCGAGCAGCAAGATTTCCGGATCGGTCACGATAGCCCGTGCGATGCCGACTCTCTGCTTCTGTCCGCCCGACAGCATGACTCCGTACTCGCCGATCACCGTATCGAGCCCTTCCTTCATCTGTTCGATGTCACCGGTGAAGCAGGCCGCCTCGATCGCCTGATGCAGACGGTTATCCCCGGCTTCGGGGAATCCGAACATGATATTGTCTCGGATCGACTTGGACAGCAGCAGATGTTCTTGCGGGACGTAGCCGATCCAGCTTTTTACCCGTTCCTGGGAGATGTTCTCGATCGGAACGCCGGATATGCGCAGCCGGTTCTCCGGAATCGGATATTGCCGCAGCAGTTGTTTGAGCAAGGTGCTTTTGCCGCTGCCCGTTCGGCCTACGACCCCCAGCGTCTCGCCGCGGTTCAGCCGGACGGATATATCGGATAGGCTGTCTGCGGACGCTCCCGGATAACGGAACGTAAGCCGGTCGAACTCGATGACGAGCGGCTCCTCCACATTTACAGGCTCGCCGGCCTCTGGCACGTCCGTCTGCTGGCGCAGCGCCGCATCGACCCGGTCGGCCGAAGCGCTTCCCCGCTGAAGCACATTGATAAACTCGCCGAACGAGATCATCGGCCAGATCAGCATGCCGAGATAAATGTTAAAGGAGACGAGCTGACCGAGCGTAAGCTCGCTGTGAAAGACGAGATACGAGCCGTAGCCGATCCCGATCGCGTAACTGATGCCGACGATCGTCTGGACGACCGGTTGGAACAAGGCGCCGACGAAAGCGACCCTTCTGTTTTTGTCCATCACATCTTGCGTCACGCCGCCGAACGCTTCCATATCTTTCGTCTCCTGAACGTAGGAGCGCAGCACTCTCATGCCGGATATGGATTCCAGGGCGTGGTCGTTCATTTTGCCGAAAGCCGCTTGCGCCGCCAAAAACCGTTTGCGCATCTGCTTGCCGAGCACGCTGATCGCAAATGCCAGAAACGGAAGCGGCAGAAGCGCCGCCAGCATCAGCTTGTAATCAATCAGCGTCACCATCGTGACGAGGACGACGGTCGTCCCCGATACGGTACTGACGAGCGTCAGAACACCGTAGCCGGCAGTCTGGCTGATAGCGGGCACGTCGTTGGTAGCGAGCGCCATCAGGTCACCGGTCCGGTTACGATGGAAAAACGAGGGCGCCATCCGGGTCAGATGCCCGAACAGCCTGGAGCGCAGCATCTTCTCCAGCAGAAACGAGTTGCCGAACAGCGAGTACACCCATATAAAGTTTAAGATGTACAGAAAAATGCCGAGGGCGAACAAAAACGCCACCGTCTTCGTAAGCTGGGCCGCGTTCAGCTGATCCAGGCGGATGCTGTCGATCACGTTTCCGATCATCTTCGGTGGGATGACGTTAAGGACGTTGACGATCGTCATCAGAATGACGGTCCAGACGTACTTCGACCATTGCTGCCTGAAAAACCATTGAAGCTTAACGATAAAATTCACGAAATCACCTCGTACCTTTCTCACAAAGGAACATATGTTTGGTTTATGAATTCGGTTTAATCATTATACCTGAATGTGAATAAACTGGTAAGCTGATTTTTTCGGTTTATTTATTTGCGCCTGCGAACGAAGAAAACCGTCCGGTAAAAATTCCGGACGGTCCTTTAGCGCGTTAATCCATATATTTGTGCGCAGGAGGGAATGGATACTTTCACTCCTGCCGGTCGTCGATAAGGTTTAGTCGCTGCCTCCAGGCTCGCCCCCTATTCGGTTGCCCGCCGTTACCGGAGCGACTCAAAATAAGCGACTACATCGCGATACGGCAGCTGTCCCCCGAAAATATCAAGGGCGCTGCCTACCGTAATATCGAGCTTGCCTTCCGTCAGCCGGTGAAACAGCTCCAGATCGTCCAGCGAACGGGCGCCGCCCGCATACGTGGTCGGGATGGTCACCCAGCCGGCCAGCTTCTCGACCAACTGCGTCAGCACGCCGCCGCGTTTGCCTTCGACATCGACGGCATGAATCAGAAATTCGTCGCAGTACGCTTCAAGGCTGCGGATATTCGCTTCATTCAGCTCGAAGTCGCTGAATGTCG
Organism: Paenibacillus sp. GYB004; assembly: GCF_036577605.1. NCBI lineage: Bacteria > Bacillati > Bacillota > Bacilli > Caryophanales > Paenibacillaceae > Paenibacillus > Paenibacillus sp. GYB004. The sequence goes on along the minus strand of NZ_JARBDB010000052.1, from coordinate 245,582 downwards.
TCCAGCCGTTCGTCACGACGAACCATTTGCCGTCCCGCTCCTTGCAGCTCAGATCGATCACAAGCTTCTCCTTGCCCACGGCGGACACGATCCGGTCCAGATTGTCCTGCTGCAGCCGGCCGTCCTGGAACACGTAAGACGTGACGATCACATGCGACGCCCCCTTCTCCAGCCAGCCGGGAGCGCTGTCCGCCGTAATGCCTCCGCCGATCTGCAGCCCGCCGGGATAACCCGCAAGCGCCTGCTCGGCGGCGGCAGCGTTGCCTCCGCCCAGCATAATAACGTGTCCTCCGGTCAAGCCGTCATTCCGGAACAGCTCCGCATAATAGCCCGGCTCCCGGTCGGATACGAAGTTTTCTACGACGCCCTCGTTGTTCGCACTGAGCGTCTCGCCGACGATTTGCTTCACCTTGCCTTGATGAATGTCGATACATGGTCTGAATTTCAAACGAATCGGACTCCTCTGCCGTAAAATGCTGTCCCTATTACATTACTGCATAGGTGAGGGGATGTCCATCGCCTCCGGAGCGAAAGCCTATTGGCTAAAACCGATTTATCCGTTGTCACGGCCGGCTCCGGATTGCTACAATGGCTGTTATATTGTATTCCCCGCAAACAGCGGGCGAAGAGGAGGAACCGCGCAATGGGAGATTGCCCTTTCTGCTGGCCGGCCGTCCAGAAAGAAGCGGTAACCGTTACCGCGTTTAACGTGTTAATCCGCAGCTTCGATCCGGTGCTCGAAGGATCTTATATGATCGTGCCGAAAGCCCATCGTGAAACGGTGTTCGATTTGACCGCCGAGGAATGGGAAGATATACGCGATCTGCTCCAGCAGACGAAAGAGCGGATCGGCGCCGAGAGCGGCCCGGACGGATACAACGTCGGCTGGAACTGCTGCGCCGCAGGCGGCCAGACGGTGCCTCACGCCCACCTCCATGTCATCCCGAGATTCGCGGACGAGCCACTGGCGGGCAAAGGAATCCGTCATCATCTCAAGCAGGAATCGAACCGGAGACAGCGCGGCAGCAACTAAAAATGCGGCTGCCCCGAAGTGAGTCACGCCTCACTCCGGGAGCAGCCGCCAGTCCGCTCCAATCGGCAGCTCCTGCACAATCCTGCCGTCTTACTTCCGCATTACCGCGAATGAACCTCAAAGATCGCAAATTTCAAGTAATCGCCTTCATCGACGCCGAGAATGCGCGGATGATCGTTGCCTGCGCCGCGGTACTCGACCAGCCGGAGCACTTTGCGGGCATCAGCTGCAGCAGCCAATATCGTCTCCAGGAACAGATCCGGGCGAACGTGGTACGAGCAGCTGGCGGTGACGAGGTATCCGCCTTCGTTGACGAGTTTCATCGCATGCAGATTAATATCTTTGTAACCCCGGCAGGCGCCCTCTACGGCGCCTTTCGTCTTGGCGAAGGCCGGGGGGTCGAGAATGACGACGTCCCACGTCCGCCCTTCCGCGCCGACCGGCTTCGACGTATCCACCTTCGCTTGTCCGGCCGCTGCACGCGTTTTCCGCTCATCAAGCCCTTTTACCTGGGAGCGCAAATAATCGAAGGCGTCCGCAACGACGAACTCGACCCGTTCGCCGAAGCCGTTCAGCTCCACGTTGCGCTTGGCCGTCTCGATCGCATGCTCGGATATATCGAGGCACGTCACCTTTTTGGCCCCGAATCGGCAAGCGTTCAGCGTAAAGCTGCCGGTGTGGGAGAAACATTCCAGCACAGTCGCCCCGTCCCAGTACGGAAACGTCACCCGCTTGCCGTTCGCATTTACAGGAACGAGCTTGCTCCCCCCGTCCCCGGTGCCGCTTGAGTCTGCGGATACTCCCTCTTCCAGGGCGCCCTCCTCTACAAGCCGGATGCCGCTTCGGGTTCCCCAGCCGGTCATCAGCTTGCCGATCGCCGCGCGGTTTTCCCGCTGATCGAAAAAGTAGCCGGTTTTCTGCCCCTGCTCGATGTCGACCTCCATGCGCAGTCCGTTCTCGACGATCTCCACATAACGGGGACAATCGCCGTAGAGCGGCCCTTTCGTCTGCTCCAGTCCTTCCAGCTCCCGTACCGGCACATCGCTGCGCTCATAGATCCCGCGCGGCTTCAGCAGCTCGGCGAGCGTCTCCACGATGACGCTTTTGCGCCGCTCCATCCCGAGCGACAAAACTTGTACGACGAGCACGTCTTCAAACCGGTCCACGACCAGTCCGGGCAAAAAGTCGGCTTCGCCGTAGACGAGCCGGTACGAGTCCGCCCTTGCAACGAACCTGCGGCGATGCTCCAGACATTGTGCGAATCTTTGCGCGAAAAAGGTCCGGTCCATCTCTTCCAGCGGTGTGTACGAGACGATCCGAACCGCGATCTGCGATTTGGGGTTGATGTACCCGCAGCCCAAATATTGACCCGTATGATTCGTAACCGAGACCAGATCGCCCGGCTCGTATTCGCCCTGGATGCTTTCGATCTCGTTGGCGTAAATCCACGGATGGCCTTGCTCCAGTCTTTTTTTTCTCTTGCGGTCCAGTATGACCGTTGCCATAATACTCCTCCAGCCAGCTATCGATTTGGGGGTTGCGCCGGGGTAGTCCCGGACTTTCTGCTTGCACGAATACAGCTTGTCATGCCCGTCCGGCCGCCGGCATATAGATGAAGTAACGATAAGGTCCATTTCACAGTTTTGCAAGCAAAGGAGATCCCATGACTGCGCAAATCGTACTCCCCTTGTTGGTCGGGCTGGGCATCTTTCTGACCGGGATGAAGGTGATGGAGCTCGCGCTTCATCAATGGGCCGGCTCGTACTTGACCGGTCTAATCGAACGCTTTACACGCACGCCGCTTCGCGGGATGCTGATCGGTACCGGTGTGACCGCCATTCTGCAAAGCAGCAGCGCGATTACGGTCATTACGATCGGTCTGGTCAACGCCGGCATTATGACGTTTCCGAAGACGCTCGGGATCATCCTCGGCACGAATATCGGCACCTGCATCACCACTGAACTGATCGGTTTAAATCTGACCAAGCTCGCGTTCCCGCTGCTGCTCGTCTCCGGCTCGGTCTGGTTCGGAACGCTGCCCTCTACGTTTTACGCCCGGTCGTATCGGCTTCAGCGGACACTGCACCATATCCGCTCCTTGTCGCTGGCCGTCAGCGGCTTCGCCTCGGTCATGCTCGGAGTCGAAGTGATGCAGTCGATCGTTCCGGCGCTCCAGTCCCGGGGGCTGTTCGGCTGGTTCGTCGAGCATGCGCAGCGCAGCATCCTGTGGGGAGTCGCGGCGGGAGCCGTCCTGACCGCCATTATCCACAGCAGCGCGGCCACGATCGCCATGACGATGGGATTGGCCGCCGTCGACGCCATTCCGGTCGAGCTGGGCATCGCCATCGTGCTGGGAGCGAACGTCGGCACGTGCGCCACCGCTCTGCTCGCCGCGATCGGAGGCAGCCGGAACGGCCAATTCGTCGCCTGGTCGCATATTGCGCTTAATGCGGGAGGAGCGCTGCTGTTCCTGCCCCTGCTCCCGCTGCTCCATTACGCGTCCGTACTGCTCGGCGCCAATCCGTCCAGCCAGATTGCGCACGCCCAGACGATTTTTAATATCGTCTGCTCGATTTTAGCGCTGCCGCTTTGTTATTTGCCTGCCCTGCGCGCCGCCGCCGGTCCGAAGCAGTAACCGGAAACGCCGCCCGCCGGCAAGCCGCATTCCCAGATTCCGTCTCAATAACCGGAAGACCCCGCAGCTCCATTCATAATCACGACGCCGGAACTTGTGCCAAGCCGGGTCGCACCCGCTCGAATCATGGAGAGCGCCGCCGCCAAATCCCGCACTCCGCCGGACGCCTTCACCTGAACGTTCGGCGAGACGGCGGCCCTCATCAGCGCCACGTCTTCGACCGTAGCCCCTCCCGGACCGAAGCCGGTCGACGTCTTCACGAAATGGGCGCCCGCCTCTTCCGCCAGCCGGCAGGCGGTCCGTTTCTGGTCTTCGTTTAAATAGCCGGTTTCGAGTATGACCTTCACGATCGCTTGGCCGCGCACCGCTTCCACTACCGCCCGGATATCCTCCCTGACGTAATCTTCATCGCCCGCAAGCAGCGCTCCTACGGCCAAAACCATATCGATGTCGGCCGCCCCGTGTTCCGCCACCCTCGCCGCCTCGTACGCTTTCACGCCGGTTAAGCTCGCTCCAAGCGGAAACCCGACCACCGCGCTTACGCGAACGCCGCTTCCTGCCAGCGCCTTGCTTGCGGCCGGAACCCACATGCCGTTTACGCACACGCTGTAAAACCCGTACTGCTTCGCCTCGTCGCACAGCTTGCCGATCGCCTCGGCCGTCGCATCCGCTTTCAGCAGAGTATGGTCGATGTACGCTGGCAGCTTCGTTATATCGAAAGAGCCGGTTCCGCTCATCATTCCACCTCGATTCGCATGGCGTCAAGCGCCTTTTTCAGTACCGAGTCGTTGTTGGCGTAACCTTGCTCCCGCTGCCGCGACCACGCTTCAAGAGGGTCCAGCCATTCCACGCCGCGGATTTCCTCGATCTGGGCTTGCAAATCGCCGCCGGTCGCCTCGACCAGATAATAGTGAACCTCTTTGTCAATCGTCCCGTGCACGGCGTGGTTATACTTATACTTGACCTGTTCCAGGCTCGCGACGATCTTCCCTTCGATACCCGTTTCCTCCAAAATCTCGCGGAGCGCGGTCTGTTCGATCGTCTCGCCCGGCTCCATTTTGCCCTTGGGCAGCGTTTTTTTCCCGTACCGGTCCTGAATCATCTGCACTTCCGTCCTGCCGTCCGGCAGTAAGCGGTATACGACTCCGCCAGCCGATATTTCCTTCATCCGGATCACCTCACCTTTCGGATTATGGTCACAATCGTTGCACGATAACAAGAAGGATTCCGTTTTCCGACATACAACCGGATCACGAAATCCTTGGACATTCCCATCTGCCGGGCAATCAGCCGTTAACGGCCGCCTTCCTGATCTCCGGAGCCTCGACGCTGACCAGCTCGCCCTTGCTCTCGTTAACTCCCGCTTCGGTCAGCTTCACCGTGCACACTTGACCGATCATCGCTTCCGTACCCGGGAACACCAGATTGATGTAATTATCGGAATACCCCATCATCAGCCCGCTGTCCGGCGCCCCTTTGTAGGTTCTCTCCGGGATAACCTCGAGCGTGTGTCCGACGAACTTCTCCGCATAAGCGAGCTGCATCCTCTCCGACAGATCGATCAGCTCGTGCACGCGCTCGTTTTTCACTTCCTCGTCGATCTGATCTTCCATCCGGGCCGCAGGCGTCCCTGTCCGTTTCGAATAAGGGAACACGTGCATTTCGGCGAATTGCATCCGTTCCATAAATTCGTAGCCGCGGCGGAACATCTCCTCCGTCTCGCCCGGGAAGCCGACGATGATATCGGTGGTGATGGCGACGCCCGGCAGCGCCCGGTGCAGCTTCTCGATCTTCTCTCCGAACTCCGCCGTCGTATACTTCCGGCGCATCCGCGCAAGTACGGCGTCATCGCCGGCTTGAAGCGGCACGTGCAGATGGCGGCACATTTTATCGGAAGACTTCAGCACTTCGATGACTTTATCGGTAATTTGGCTCGCTTCGATCGAGCTGATGCGAATCCGCTTCAGCCCTTCGACCCGATCCAGGTCGCGAAGCAGGTCGGCCAAATCGTAATCTTGAATATCTTCGCCGTAGCCCCCGGTATGAATGCCGGTCAGCACAATTTCCTTGTATCCGGCTTCTACGAGCATATGCGCCTGCTTGATGACGCTGTCGGGCTTCCGGCTGCGCATCAGGCCACGCGACCACGGAATGATGCAGAACGTGCAGAAATTGTTGCAGCCTTCCTGAATTTTCAGGAAAGCGCGTGTCCGGTCGGCAAAATCCGGAACGTCCAGCTCCTCGAATTCGCGGGTTTTCATAATGTTGCGGACCGCATTGATCGGCTGGCGCTCCTCCCGGTATTGCTTCACCAGCGGAAGAATCTGATCCCTGCTCTGTGTGCCGATGACGAGGTCGACACCGGGAATCGCCAAGATTTCCGCTGGAGATGTCTGGGCATAACAGCCCGTAACGGCCACGATCGCGTCCGGGTTGCGGCGGACGGCGCGGCGGATAATCTGCCTGCTTTTCTTGTCCCCCGTATTCGTCACCGTACACGTATTGATGACATAAACGTCTGCGGTTTGTTCGAAATCGACCTGCTCGTAGCCTTCGTTTTTGAACAGCTGCCAGATCGCTTCGGTATCGTAAAAATTAACTTTGCAGCCAAGCGTATAAAACGCGACTGTCGACATTTTCGTCAGCCTCCCATCTCTCCGGCTTCGTATAACAAACAAGTCAGTCCTACCATGCCGGCCGTTTCCGTTCTTAAAATCCGTCTGCCGAGCTTGACGCAGACGCAGCCCGCCGCTTCGGCCTCCGCCGCCTCGCGTTCGGTGAAGCCGCCTTCGGGACCGACGACCAGCATCACGTTCATGCCGGCCGTTCCGCCCCGCTCGGCAATCGCTTGTACAACCGCCTGCTTCAGCATCGTGCCTTCTTCTTTTTCGTAACAAAAAAACGCTTTGTCCGCCTCGCGGGCCGCTTGCATCAGCTGCTTCCAGGAGCAGGGCGGCTCTACCGCGGGAATCCGGTTGCGGTGTGCCTGTTCGGCAGCTTCCTTGGCGATTTTGTGCCAGCGCTCCAGCCGTTTCGACTCTTTCTTCGCATCGTACTGGACGACCGTCCGCTCTGATACGAAAGGCAGGAACCGGACCGCGCCGATCTCCGTTCCTTTTTGAATGACGGTCTCCAGCTTGTCGCCTTTCGGCAAACTCTGGGCGATCGTCACGCGGATCGCCGGCTCGGCCAGCATCGGCAACGGCTCGACTACGGCCGCTATGACGCGGTCCTTCGAGATGTATTCGAGCTTCGCCAGCACTTCGCGGTTGTCGCCGTTACTGATAATAATCGTGTCGCCCGTGCGGGCGCGCATTACGTTCGCGATATGATGAGCGTCGTCACCGGTCACGATCGCTTCGGATTCCGTCAACTGCTCCGGAGGAATGAAATAACGCTGCATAACACCCAACCATTCTTTACGCTGTAGTTGCCTCGCGTCCTGCGAATCGGATCGCAGGATGAAACCATCTTCCATCATACAACGTTTTTTGTCGAATTTCTACTACGGACGATTCAAAGAGACGGCGCAGCCGATGGGTCTGCGCCGTCCGAGGTTAGATGAAGATCGCGATAAACTTGCTCATCGAGTAGATCAGATCCCCGCCCAAGGCAAACAACGGATCGATCGTCACCCTTCTCAGCGGCGTAATGAAAATAAGCAGCAAAAATACGAAAATGCCCCATTGTTCATTTTGCGCCATTTTGACCCGGATATGCGTCGGCGCCAAATCCTCGACGATCCGGTAGCCGTCCAGCGGCGGCAGCGGAATCAGGTTAAAGATGAACAGCACGATGTTCAGCTCGATCAGCAGCCTGAGGAACAGATCGATCGCCCGGATCACTCCGACCGAGGCGCCGTTGAGCACGCCCGTTCCGGCCAGAATATGATAGAGCAGCAGGCCGAAGAAGGCCAGAATCAGGTTGCTCAAAGGTCCGACAGCCGAGACGATGATCCCCATCAGCCGCGGATTTTTGAAGTTCGCCCGGTTGACCGGAACGGGCTTGGCCCATCCGAAGCCGGCGATGAAGATCAGGATCGTACCGATCACGTCCAGATGGACGCGGGGGTTCAGCGTTACCCGTCCGAGCTGTTTCGCCGTCGGATCGCCGAACTTATAAGCCGAGTATGCGTGAGCAAACTCATGGAATGTAAAAGCAATCACAAGGACCAGAAATACGAACGGCAGCTCCTCGAGAGGATACCGTAAAAAACTGTTCAACCCTTCCATCGTCGCCCGTCACCTACCGTTTCTTCGCTACGATCGCTACCCAGTCCTGGTCGCGCTCGACTCGTTCGATCTCGAATCCGGCTTCGGTCAGCCCTGCGGAGACGGCTTGTTCCTTATCTTTGTAGATCCCCGATGTCAGGTAGGTTCCGCCGCTGCCCAGTACGTCGTATACGTCTTTGGTGAACAGCAAAATGATTTCCGCCAATATATTCGCTACGACGAGCTGAACCGGAAGCTGGACGCCGAACGCCGGAGCCGCCGCCCCTTCGCCACCGCTCGAAGCCGCCTCAGCGCTGCGAAGAATACCGAGCAGATCGCTTTCCATCACGTCGATTTGTCCGGATAGCCCGTTCAGCTCCACATTCTCCGAAGCGTTCTTCACCGCGACCGGATCGAGATCGAGCGCCAGCACCCGCCGTGCGCCCAGCTTCGCTGCCGCGATCGCCAGCACGCCGGAGCCCGTCCCTACGTCGATCAGCTCGGCATCCGGCGTTACGTACTCTTCCAGCAGCCGCAGGCACAGTGAAGTGGTCGGATGCGTTCCGGTACCGAAAGCCATACCCGGATCGAGCTCCAAAATAATCTCGTCATCGCTTTCTTTCTCATACGTTTCCCAGGTCGGCTTGATCGTCAACCGGTTCGAAATGCGCATAGGCTTGTAATACTGCTTCCAGCCGTGCGCCCAGTCTTCCTCGTCGACCTCCCGGGTCGTAATCTCCGCCTTGCCCACGTCATATCCGAGTTCGTCCCGCACGAACCGGACATGCTCGCTGATTTGCGCGATCAGCTCGTCGATATTTTCCGGCTCGGCGAAATAGGCCTGGATGACCGCTTCTCCCTCGGGAATATCGTTAAGGGGCGTATCGTACAATTGGCCGTACGACGTATCCCGCTCCTTGTTCAGCGTACCGGATTCCTCAATCGTGACTCCCCCGGCCCCCAATTCGTGAAATCCGCTTGCAATCAGTTCTCCGACTTCCTCGCGCGTATGTATCGATATTTCCTGCCAGCGCATCGTATTCCTCCTATAGGGTCGTGCCCTTCCATTCCATCCATTGTACACCATTCCGGCAGAGCGAGTAAAATCCGCCAGAGCCGCCCCGGCCTTAAGGCAGCGGCGCATCCAGTCAGCGGTTTGCCCCGGCGGCCGCATCTGGTACAATATGGATACGTGCAAATCCGCTTGGAAAGGAGCTGACAAAATGGCCCGCAACCGCCGATTAACGACCGACCGGGACTTCCAGGAAGCGATGGAGGGCGAGGTCGCCATCCGCGTCTTTCAGGACGATCATATGATCGACTCCGGCGGCATCGTGATCCGGTTCGACGACGATACCGTCGTCACTCAGGCCGGTGTAAGCGAGCTGGCTTATCATCCCAGGGCGCTATGCGAATTTTTCGAGATGAAGGAACGAAGAGGAGGCTGACCGAATGACCGGCAGAACTATCGGATTTCTGGCGCTAAGACTGTTGTCCGTATATTTGTTCCTTCAGGCTTTATCGTGGGCGTCGAACCTGCTGGGCTATGCGTACGTTTCCAGCCCCGCCATCGCGGGCGGACCGGGGACGAGCGGATTGCTGCTTCTCTCTATCGGGCCGTCCGTCCTGTTTTTGCTGGCCAGCCTCTTCTTCTGGTTCCGCACCGAGAAGCTCGTAGGGCACTTAACTCTTCGGGACGCGGCCGAGCCTGACGACAACCGGCATTCGCGCTTTTTCGAGCTTGCCCTGATGGTGGCCGGTACGATTCTCGTCGCCGTTTCCATACCGGAGCTGTTCGCCATACTGCATAATACGGTCCTGATCGGGATCGACCCGGTTATGGACAATCCGAAGGTCCGGTATGAGATCGGATTCGCAGCAGCGAAGCTGGTTACGAAGCTGCTTCTGGGCGGGCTGCTGGTATTCCGCTCCAAAGCGATTGTCGACCGCCTCGACAAGTGGAGAGACCGGAAGTAACAGTTCTCGGTAAAAGAGGGGGATCGCTATGCTGGACAAAAGCATACCTTATGCGCGCGTCATTATGAAACGGCAGCCGGGCACGCCCGTTCCGGCAGCCGGATTGCCGGCAGGATATTCCTTCGAGTATTACCGGGACGGGGATGAGCTCGCGTGGGGCATCATCGAGGCGTCCGTAGCCGAGTTCGAACACGCGGAGGAAGCGACGTTATATTTTCGCGAAAACTATGTCCCCTACGCGACCGAAGTAAGCCGGCGGACGTTGTTCATCCGGAATGAAGCGGGCAACAAGGTCGCTACGTTTACCGCCTGGTGGAACTATACGGGGAACCGCCGCTATCCGTTTATGCATTGGGTTGCGGTCATGCCGCGCTACCAGGGGCTCGGCCTCGGCCGAGCGATCGTCGCGCAAGGCGTCCAACGGATGATCGAGCTGGAGGGCGACTGTACGATGTATATTCCGACCCAGACATGGAGCCATAAGGCGATCCGGCTGTATCGGTGGGCCGGCTTCGAGCCGGTGCTCGATGAAGCGGCGCCGGGCGGCTTCGAGAACCAGACCGCGAGGGCGCTGACTTTGATCGGACATTTACTTTAAGTGTCCGGCGACGAAAGTCCGCTCCCTTGCCTCCCGGCTTCCCTGCATCACCCCCTTACCGTTAGAAACGGCCCGTCCGGCTTGGAATTCGCGTTTTTTCGGAACAAACACAGGATTTTCGGTGCAAATGGCGAATAATGTATATAGCACCGTTTAGATTAATTCTCGAGGAGGTAGCGCATGTACAAACTGAAGGACAAAGAAATCATCTTCGTCTTTACGGGTCCGACCGGAGCAGGGCGCAAAACGATCGCCGAAATGGCCGGGACGACAATCCAGATGAAGCAAGTCATCTCCTGCACGACCCGTCAGCCCAGAGCGAACGAGGCGGACGGCCGCGACTACCACTTCATTACCAGAGAACAGTTCGAAGCCTCCCGGCGCAACGACGAATTCATCGAAACAGTCGAAATCGACGGCGTCCATTACGGCCTGAGAAGCGCTGATGTAGAAGCCGGCCTGCAGCAGTTCGGTTGCATCTATCTCGTACTGAACCGCTACGGAGCGGAAATCCTGAAAGAAGTGTACGGGGATAAAGTGAAGCGGTTTTTCATCTACGCAAGCCGCGAGACGATCTTAAACCGCCTGAAGGATCGCGGAGATTCGCAGGAGCGGATCGACGGATACTTGTCCCATTACGAAGAAGAGATGGCTTACCGGAACGAATGCGAGCACGCCTACGAAAATATCGACTCGTCGCATACGATCTACGATCTCGCGAAAGCGATGGAACACTATTTGCAGCGGGGTCTTGTCGACCTCGATTAATAACCGCCCGTGCGCTGCCCGTATGAATAGCGGCGAGTCGCAATACGGCGCACTACGAACAAGAGACCGCAGTCCGGACACGCGCCGGCGGCAGTCTCTTGTTTGATTGCTGTTGTTACAGAAGCGGGGAAAGCAGCCTGGCGCACGATTCGAGAAACCGTTTGAACAGCGGGCGTTCCAGATACTTCTTCTCGGTCAGCTCCGTGCTGTTGCGCTGATCCTCCAGGAAAATATCCTGCAGCGCCGTAGCGGTCGCGGTGTCGTACAGAAAGGCGTTGACCTCGAAATTCAGCTTGAAGCTGCGCAGATCGATATTGGCCGTTCCGACCGAGGCGACCCTTCCGTCGACAACGATTGTTTTCGCGTGCAGAAACCCTTTGTCGTACAAATAACATTTGACTCCGACCGACAGCAGCTCCCCCAAATACGAGGTGGACGCCCAGTAGACCAGCTTGTGATCCGGTTTGCCGGGAAGCATGAGCCGGACGTCCACGCCGGACAAGGCGGCCATCTTCAGCGATGTCATCAGGCTCTCGTCAGGAACGAAGTAGGGCGTCTGAATCCATACGCTTTGCTTGGCGGCATGAATCATCTTGATATACGCTTTCTTGATCTGCTCCAGGTCGTTGTTCGGCCCGCTGGAGACAACCTGCATGCCGACCTTGCCCGGATGCCGTGCCGACGGGAAGTAGGGAGTCACTTCAGCTACCTTCGCTTCCGACGACAGGTTCCAATCGAGCAGAAACTGCATCTGCATCTGGAACAAGCCTCCCCCGCGCACTTTCAAGTGCGTATCCCGCCAGTCGCCAAACCGTTTGTCCAGCCCGAGATATTCGTCTCCCACGTTTAATCCGCCGATATACCCGCACGAGCCGTCGATAATCGCCAGCTTCCGGTGATTGCGGTAATTGAGCCGGAAGTTCAAGTACGGGATTTTGGGAGGGAAAAACGCCGCGGTCCTGCCTCCCGCCTCGGTAAGCGGCCGGAAAAACCGTTTGGACAGCCCGGGGCTGCCGATATGATCGTACAGAAACCGCACCTCGACCCCTTCCCTCGCCTTGCGCGCAAGCGCCTGGATAAGCGATCGGCCCAGCTTGTCGTTTTTGACGATATAATACATCAGATGAATGTGATGCTTCGCCTTCGATATATCGGCCAGCAGCGAATTGAACTTGCTCCTGCCCTCGGTAAAAATCTCAATATCGTTATCCTGCGTATAAATCGACTGGCCGCTCGCCAAGTTCAGGTAGATCATATCCTGAAAATGGATCATCGCAGGGTCGTGAAACCGGATTTGCCGGATGTCCCGCTTCTGCCGCTCGACCAGATCGTTCACGAACTCGCGCTGCTCGGCTTTGATCTTGTAAATTTTGCGGCGGCTTAAGTTTTGTCCGAGAAACAAATAAAGCAAAAATCCGATACCGGGCAAAAAAAACAAAACCATCAGCCAAGCCCACGTTACGCCGACGTTCCGTCTTTCCAAAAAGATGACCGTCGCGGCAAGCAGCAAGTTGAGCAAGGAGAGCAGCGAATATACGTTTTGCATCGATATTTCCATAGTTGTCCAACTCCTCAAGCAGGTTGCTGGCAAAAAACGATCCCGGCTGTCAAGCGACAAGCGTCCGACAATATGTGGAATTTTAAAGACTATGTATCATTATAGCAGGAAGGCCGGACGTGTAACAGGTACACAAAAAAAGACGGGAACCCGCGTTCCCGTCTCGGTATCGTATCGCCGGACCGATTTCAAGCCGGACATACACAATCAGCGTCTCGCCCGCAGAGCGGCCGGAGCGCCCGCTTGCCCGAATTGCACGAAATATACTGCGGTTACGACGATCACCATAACCGAGAGAAAGACGAATATGTTGCTGTACAGCGCCGCCTCCACAGGCGGGAGCGGGTTCAGCCGCAGCGCCGACGTTCCCGAGTCGAGCGTTTTTCCGATCAGAGCCGTCGCCGAAGCTGCCGCGATGAAGTTCAGCATGGCGAATAGTCCCATCCCGACTCCGGTCTGCTCGGGCGTAAGCGTGCGCGATATCGTATTGGACATGGCAATCTGCATGAACGACTGTCCGACATTGCCGAAGATCAGGAAAAATGCAACGATCAGCGGCGAATAGCCGACGACCGACGATAACGTCAAGAAGCTGAATAAGATAAGCGATGCCGCGATCGTATACAAATACCGGTTGCCCTTCAGATCGGCCAGCTTGCCCCCTTGGCGGCCCAGCAAAGCGGTGCAGATCGCCGCCGGAAACATGACGAATCCTACGGCGAGCGGAGACAGATGGTTCACGTTCGCAAGCAATTGCGGAGCAAGGAACGGGATGGCGAAGTTAAGTCCCGTCATCAGAAAGGCGATGACGAGCCCGAGCGTAAAGGAGCGGTTGCGGAAGATGGCCGGCTGAACGAACGGCTCCTCGGCGGACCGGATGCGCACGATAAACAAGACAAAAAGCACCAGTCCCAAGCCGCACAGCAGCAAGCTTCCGGTCGTGATCGCAAGCAACAGGGTCGCGACCGTCGCGGCCAATGCTACCCCTCCAATAAGATCGATCCTGCGCGCCGCCCCGCGTTCGTCATCCAAATATTTGCGATAATAAGGAAGGACGAATATGGCCAGTACGGATAAGGCGAACAAATACCGCCAATTGACCAGTCCGGACACGATGCCGGATACGATCGGACCGAGCGCGGCGCCGAGCGCGAGCCCCACCGCCGTCATCCCGAGCGCGCGGCCTCTCCGCTCCTGCGGAAAATACCGGACCGGCACGATCATCGCCGCCGCCGGAATGACCGAACCTCCCGCCGCCTGAAATAACCTCCCGGCGATGACCATCCAGTAATCCGTCGCGGCCAGCCCGATCACGGAGCCGAACGCGAACGCGCAAATCCCGTAAGTCAGCAAATCTTTAAGCCGGTATTTGTCCGCCAGCTTGCCGAACGTGACGGAGCCGATCGCATACACGATCATATAACCGGTCAGCATCCAGCTCGCCTGCGACGGCGTCAGGTCGAATTCCCGGCCGATAACCGGCAGCGCGACGTTAAACATCGAAGCGTTCATAACGGAAATAATTAATGTAAATACGAGCACGCGTAGCAGCTTATCGGCTTGCTTCAGCCGTGCGGGTGAGATCTCTTCCATCCGTCTTCCCTACTTTCCCATTCCTCGAATGCCGTCTCTTCATAATCTTATAACATTACATACTTTCTATATAACTATGTTTCGTATTATGCGGAACAAACGGCCGGGTGTCAATCCTTTTTTCACTGCTCACTTCCCCGGCCGCGAGCGTGAGCCCGGCTGGATCGAGCGCCGTTACAACTGCCGGGACACGTCGACACGGCAAAAGAGCTGCCCCCCAGCCCGCTCGCCAGGAACAGCTCTTTAGTTGGTTGCTTATACTTCCGCTGTGCTGACCCTGCCGGCCGGAGCAATACCCGCTAGCAGATGCAGGATTTCCGTTTCACGCCCAATTTGCCGGCCGATTCGACTTTATGAATATATACCTCCGCAAGCGGAACTTTGCAAGCCGTCTGGCCGACATCCACATGGACTTTGCCGATCGCCCGGGCGGCGTCCAGCGCTTCCTGCTGCAGCTCGGGGATATAGGAGCCTGCCGCAATGACGAACCCGTTCATCGTATACCGCACCCAATTCCGCTCCTGATGAATCGTATCGCGAACGACGCGCAGCAGACCTCGAATGTGTTCGATATCAAGCTGATCGTCCGGTGTGATAGATATATAATTCGTATACGTGCTCCATCCGCAGACCGCTTTCAACTCCTCTTCGGAGGCGATCCATTCCTTCGCCAGCTCGAGCGCATGCGCACTCTCGGCCGCTACGCCGGCCACTGTATATTCGGCCGGACCGTGCCAGCTCGCTTGGTCCGCCCACCGCCGAAGCTCGTCTACGGTCATCGATTTCGGATTGATCGACAGCCCGGCCAAGTACATCGCGTCGTAATTGCCGGAATCGTATAGCGCCAACGCCAGCTCGCGGTTTTTTTTCACGTGCTTCACCAGCTTTTTCAAATCCCCGACCTTGACGCCGAATAAAGGCTCGTGCGCTCCATGACGGAGAAACGTCCGCTTGGTCTGCTCCGTTCCGAGCTCCTTCAAGTTGTCCATTACTTCTTCATAAGTCATAGGCTCACCGCTTTCTGCGCTTTATTGACATTATGGCACAGTAAACTTGTAGAAGGAAAGCTGCGGTTCGCTGGGCACGTGTCCCCCTCCGTTGCGGCTGCACCGAAAAAAAGAGCCGCACCCCAAAGCGGGAACGGCTCCGGCTCCATATAATAAAGGTAAAACTTGCACATCCGGTGCCGTCGTTATACGTCGGTAACCGTGATTCCCAAGCTTTGCAGCTGCTCGGTTGTCTCTCGGTCCAGCTCCGAATCGGTAACAATTTCGTGCACTTTGTGCAGAGGGGCGACATGCGTAAACGCCTGAACGCCGAACTTGCTCGAATCGGCCAGCAACACGACGCGGTCCGCGATCCCGATCATCTTCTGCTTGATGCGGCCCTGCAGCTCGTTTGATTCACTGATGCCCCGCTCCAGGTGGACGCCCTTGCAGGACAAAAAGGCGAGATCGACATGGTACGCGTCAAGCGAACGCTCGGCCAGCGGACCTACGTACGACAGCGAACGGGCGGCGAGAATGCCACCGGTAGAAATGACCTCGATCTTTTCTTTTCCAGCCAGTTCCATCGCGACTTTAATCGAATTCGTCAGCACGGTCAACGGAAGGTCCGGCAGATTCGCCGCCATATACCAGGCCGTCGTGCTGGCGTCGAGAAGAATGCGTCCGTTCGGCGCGATCCGCTTGACCGCTTCCCGGGCGATCCGCTTCTTCTCCTCCGCCCGCGTAATCTCGCGTTCGGCGTAAGGGATCTCCGGCTGCTGCTGGTCCTTGACGCTCACCGCTCCGCCGTGGGAGCGGCGCAGCCGTCCCGACTGCTCCAGCCGGTCCAGATCGCGCCGGATCGTCTCCTCCGTCACCTCGCACAATTCGCTCAGCTCCGACACTCGAATGCTGCCTCTCTCATTGACCAGTTGTACGATTTTCTCGTATCGTTCCGCGACCAGCATGCGTTCCCTCTTTCCGTGTCGTTATTCCGCCAGGCCGGCAGCGGTACGGAATCGTCCGTACGCGTCTTCCCAGGCATCCTGGTTTATCGGCTCGTATACCTCCACGGGAAACGACTCGCGGATGACCCGCCGCGCTTCCCAGATGTCCGCGAACGCTCCATGAGCGATCCATTGGACGGCCAAGTTGCCGATCGCACTGCCCTCGGCAGGTCCCGCCCAGACGGGCTTGCCGATCGCGCTCGCCGACCACTGGCACAGCAGCTTGTTCTGGATGCCGCCGCCTACCATATGCAGCCCGCTGAATGCATTCCCGGACAACCGCTCGGTTAACTCCAGCACATAGCGGTATTTTAACGCCAAACTTTCCAAAATACAACGAACGACTTCGCCGGGCTGCTCGGGCGCCCGCTGTCCGCTCTCCCGGCAGTAGTCCCGGATGCGCGGGGTCATATCGCCGGGAGCGAGGAAGCGCGCATCGTCCGGATCGATCCAGGCGGCGAAGGCGGGCGCCTGTTCGGCCAGTCCGATCAGTTCCGGATACGATAGCGTCGTCCCGCCGCGCTCCCACTCTCGCTTCGTCTCCTGCAAAATCCACAAGCCCATAATGTTCTTCAGCAGCCGGTACGTGCCGCTTACGCCGCCCTCGTTCGTAAAGTTCAGCTGTTGCGCCAGCTCGCTGAGCACCGGACGGTCCGTCTCGGTTCCCATCAGCGACCAGGTGCCGCAGCTCAAGTAAGCGAAGGAGCGGTCTGTCGCCGGAACGGCCGCCACGGCCGATCCCGTGTCGTGTTCCGCGACGGCAATAACGGGGACGGAGGCGATGCCGAGCTCCCCGCATACGGAAGGAAGCAGCTCGCCCGCACTCGCTCCCGGCTGCAGCACCGGACCGAACCAGGACGCCGGAATCCCGATCGCCGCCAGCAAGTCCGCATCCCAATCTCCCCGCAGCGGATTGTACAATTGCGTAGTCGTCGCATTGGAAAATTCGTTGTACATGTCTCCGGTAAGGAAATAGCGCAGCAGATCCGGGATCATCAGGAAGCGGTCCGCCTCCCGCAGAAGCGGCGAATCGTCCCGTTTCATCGCAGCCAGCTGGTAGATCGTATTAAACGGTAGAAACTGAATGCCGGTGCGACCGAAAATATACGGCGGCGTCAGTCGGGCGGAGAGGTTCTCCATCACGCCGTCCGTATGCGTATCCCGGTAATGGTACGGATTGCCCAACAGCTCGCCGCTTCGGCCGATCAGCCCGAAGTCGACGGCCCACGAGTCGATCGCCAGACTTTGAAGCGTTACGCTGCGGTGCTTGGCCTTGAGCAGCGCCTGCTTCATCTCGTGCAGCAGACGCAGAATGTCCCAGTGCAGTCGTCCCCGCACTTGCACCGGGTCGTTCGGGAACCGGTGCAGCTCTTCCGTTTCGATCGTGCGGCTGTTTAACCGGCCCAGCAGCGCTCTCCCGCTGCTCGCGCCGAGGTCATACGCGAGTATGCTCGTCAATTGATATCACCCAACCCGAATTTCTTATTCGCCGCGCTTCAGCAGTACGTCCCGCTCGTATGATTTTACTTCGGCCAGCCACTGCTCGCGAACCGGAACGCCCGATTTGGCGCAGTAGTAATCCCAGACCGCTCCGAACGGATACGATTTGAACTCCTCCGTCAACGCCAGACGCGTCGTATAATCGCCCTCCAGCTCGGCCTGCTTCAGCGCTTCCGCCGGAGTCAGCATGGCGCGGAGCAGCGCTTTGATCGTATTGCGCGTGCCGATGACCCAAGCCGCGACCCGGTTGATGCTGCCGTCGAAGAAGTCGAGCCCGATATGCGTTTTGCCCAGCAAATCGCCGTAGACCAGTTCCTTCGCGATATCGAGCAGCTCGTCGTCGAGAATGACGACATGATCGCTGTCCCAGCGCATCGGGCGGCTTACGTGCAGGAGGATTCCGTCCGCGAACAAAGACAAGGACGACAGCTTGTTCGAGATCACTTCAGTCGGATGAAAATGACCGGCATCCAGACAAATCAGCTTGTTGTTCTGCAGCCCGTAGCCCATATAAAATTCATGAGAGCCGACGACATACGCTTCCGAGCCGATACCGAACAGCTTGCTCTCGACGGCGTCCAGGTTGTGAGCCGGGTTGAGCTCCTCGGCGAACACTTCATCCAGTGCGTCTTTGAGCCGCTGTCTCGGGCCGAGCCGGTCTGCCGGAATATCTTTGAATCCGTCTGGAATCCATACATTCGTCACACAAGTTTGGCCCAGCTGTTCACCGAAGTACGCCCCGATCTTCCGCGACGCCTTGCAGTGGTCGATCCAGAACTGCCGGATGGCCGGGTCCGGATGACTGAGCGTAAAGCCGTCCTGCGACTTCTCGTGCGAGAAGCAAGTCGGATTAAAGTCAAGACCGAGCCCGTGCTCCTTCGCCCAATGGACCCATGATTCAAAATGCTTCGGCTCGATCCGGTCCAGCTCGACTTTCTCGTCCGTATCCGCATAGATCGAATGAAGGTTCACTTTTTGCTTGCCGGGAATAAGGCTAAACGCCTTCTCCAGATCGGCGCGCAGTTCCTCCGGCGTCCGGGCCGCTCCCGGATAGTTGCCGGTTACCGAGATGCCGCCGGTCAGATCCTGGTCGCGGTTCAGAAAGCCGCGCACGTCGTCCCCTTGCCAGCAATGCATCGAGATTTTAATTTGCGCCAGCCGCTCCAGCGCCCGGTCGACGTCGATTCCATGCTGCGCATACAGTTTCTTGGCTTCTTCGTAGCTGGATTGAATGGTAGGTTCCATATCGGTTGTACTCCTTCCGGATAACCCGTTTAGTCTCGTAGCGGGTTCGCTTCCATACTCGTTCGTCAGAGCGGATACGCCATGACTGACATAAGCGCATTTTCCGCCTGGGTGGCGTCAAGCCTGCTGTATTGCACGATAACCGGAATGTCGCTGCGCACTTCGATCGCATACGGAACGCCTACGGGAATCGAAGCGCCGTTTTTTTCGAGCAAGCTCGTGCGGATATGTTTCGTACGTCTGCCCGGAACGATAGCGAACAGATCCTCCATCGGGTCCCGGTCCTCGAAATAGATCGTTATCGCAAGCTGCGCATCGTCGGACGAGCAGTTCAGCACGCAAATCGACTCATGGCTCGTCAAGTCTCCCGAGCTTTTCTCCGGAATGTAGCCGTCCGGGATGATCCAGTGCAAAGCTCCAGCCGCCTTATGGTTCATCGTGATCCCTCCGCGTTTATCGAGTAAATGCCGCCGGCACACCGCCGTCGATCGTCAGCATGCAGCCCGTCGTTTTGTCCGATCGGGACGAAGCGAAGAAGGCGATGCCTTCCGCAATATCTTTCGGGAAAATGTTCACCAGCAACGTCGTCCGTTTCCGGTAATACTCCTCAAGCTGATCCGGTTCGATGCCGTAAGCGGCCGCGCGCTCGTTGCGCCAGTTCGAGTTCCAGATCGCCGAGCCTTGCAGGATCGCGTCCGGTAATATCGTATTGACGCGGATGCCGTACTCTCCGCCTTCGGCTGCGATGCAGCGGGCGAGATGGGCTTCCAGCGCTTTGGCGGCGCTGTAGGCGGAGGCGTTTTTGCCGGCATACACCGCATTTTTCGAGGCGATAAACACCATGTTGCCGCCCTGTCCCTGCGTTTTCATCAGCTTGAACGCTTCGCGGGCGACGAGGAAATATCCCGTGCCGAGCACGTTGATGTTCAAGTTCCATTCCTTCAGCGTCGTCTCGTCGAACGGACTGGAGGTCGCCAGCCCCGCGTTGTTGACGATGATGTCCACGCCGCCGTAAGCCAGAGCGGTTTCGGTATAAGCCGCCGCTACGGCCTCTTCGTCCGTTACGTCCATTTTAACCGCGAGGGCCCGGTTGTCGCCGTATTTTTCGTTAATTTCGGAAGCTACTTTCTGCGCTCCCTCCAGATTCAGGTCGGCCAGGACGACATGCGCCCCTTCCGATACGAGGCGGCGTGCCGTTTCGCTGCCGATCCCCCCGGCTCCGCCCGTAATAAACGCGACCTTGCGGGAAAATTCGGCTTCCGGCGGAGCCAGCGTCAGCTTATACAGCTCGAGCGGCCAATACTCCACGTTGTACGACTCGTTCTCGCTCAAACTGACAAAACGTCCGAGCGCCGTCGCTCCTCTCATCACCGCGATCGCGCGGTGGTACAGCGCTCCGCTGATTTGCGACATCGCCCAGCTTTTGCCGGTATTGATCATGCCGACGCCCGGAATCAGGATGACGCGGGGAGCCGCCTCGAACATAACGTCCCCTTCGTTCTTATTGCGCTCGAAATAAGCGGCGTATTGCTCCTTGTAGGCGGCGATGCCTGCTGCAAGTTTGGCCTTCAAGCCTTCGACGTCGGACGGGTCCGGCGTCCAGTCGATGAGAAGCGGCACGACCTTCGTGTGGACGAGATGGTCCGGGCATGCGGCGCCGATCTGGGACAGCTCCGCGCAATCGCGGCTTCCCGCAAATTGCAGCACGTCCTCGCCGTCGTCGAACGAGAGGATCATTTTTTTTGCATCGCTGACCGCTCCGCGGACAGCCGGCATCACTTGCGCGGCGATATCGCGGCGCACCTCGGCCGGCAGCGCCTCGTGCTTCATTCCTCCGAACAGCTTCGCCTCGTCGGCGCGCGCTTCGATATAACGCTCGGCTTCGTTGATGATCGCGATCGTTTTCTCGTAGCAGGCTTCCGCCGTTTCGCCCCAAGTGACGAGACCGTGTTTCTCCATCAGCACGAGCTCCGCCTTCGGATTGGCCAATACGCCTTCGGCGATCATCTTGGAGAGCGTAAAGCCCGGACGTACATACGGCACCCAGACGAACCGGTCGCCGTATATTTCGCGTGCCGCCTGCTTGCCGTTATCCGCGCAGCACAAGCTGATAATCGCATCCGGATGCGTATGGTCCACATGCTTAAACGGCAGGAACGCGTGCAGCAGCGTCTCGATCGAAGCGCGCGGATGTTTGGCGTCGATCATGCAGTGCGCCAAATAACCGACCATCTCCTCGTCGGACATCTCCGGCCGCTCGAACAACGGACGGATGTCGTTCATCCGCAGCCCCGTGAAATTGCCGGCCTTCATCGTCGCGAGGTCGGAGCCGCTGCCCTTCACATACATCACTTCCACCTCGCGGCCGCGAAAATCGCGCACCGTCGTCTTGCTCGACGTATTGCCGCCTCCCCAATTGCATACACGACGGTCGGCCCCGATCAGATTCGACCGGTAGACGAGCTGATCAAGCCCTTCTTGCAGCTGCGATGCTTTCGTGTTGTCCCACAAGCTTTGTACCATCGTTCTCCTCCACCTTGCGTTTGTTTTGTTTTGTTTATGCTTGTTTTCACTATATCATCTTTGTTTATTTTTGAATATACTTATTTTCAAAACAAAACGGAAATTCTTTGCGGGAAAAGTTTTATTTTTTGTTCGACACCTTTGCCGCATCGCACATCCCCTGGGTAAACGTCAGCTTACCGGCGAGTCGAGAACGTTCCGCTTTTTCTCCCAAACGTAAACGGATACGCGCCTGCCTGCAAAGAAAGAAGAGATGCTGGCACCCTTTATTTTCAGCATATCGGGAAGACGGAGACACATAGAAGCGGTTTGCACCCCTTATTTCAACCCGTTGTCGGGTCTGCACCCGTTTCGCCAATTTTAACAGCTCCAAACCGCTCTTGTTCCGTGCCCAAACGGGTTTTCGGAGCAAATAGAGGGAGGGTACAAACCACCCTTAACCGATATCGGCTCCTACTTCTGCTCCTGCCCCTACTCCTGCTCCTGGCCCTGCACATCTCCCGTCAAGAGTCCATGATCATACACCGGCTGTTCATGTCCCTCGCAAACCAGCGGATGCACAAGGCCGAACTTCCAACTAACGTTCCTGCATCCGCACAAAAAAAAAGCCTCGTCCATCGCCCAAAGGGCAATCAACGAAGCTTTCTCTCCGCCTCAAATGTCCAGCGTTTCGCAAATGCAGGCGAAAATCCGGTCGTGGCCGATCTGCAAAAAATGAATCGAGTCATAAAACCAGCCCGAAATATCGGTTCCCTCCCGCCATTCCGCTTCGATCCAGCGCTCCGCATCGGCCAGCGGAAGCCCGCGCTCCGCCGCGAGTTCGCGCAGCGTATCGTTGAACCGGGCGAACGGCTCCGGGAACCCGTCGTCCTTCATCGGACTGTGCCAGCCGTACGTCTCGCCCGATTGCGCGGATACCGGACCGCTCGTCCACAAAACAGAGGCGCTGCCCAGCTCACCGGCTTTATCGAGAATGCGCTCCATATCGGCTCTGTACCGCTCCAGAGATATCGGACGTTTCCAGTCATTAATGCCGTAGTTCAGCAGAAGCAGATCCGGTTGGTGGGGGGTGACCAGCGCATCGAACGCCTCCAGTGCTTGCGGAGCCGTCCAGCCGCCCTTGCCGGAATTCACTACGACGGCCTGCGGATTAAGCTGCTGCAGCCGTCTGCGAAGCTGCATCACCCACGATCCGCGGATTAGCTCGGGATTCATGGCAGACTCCCGGGCTTCGTACCAGCCTTCGGCCACACTTCCGTATGTCCAGCTGTCTCCAAGTGCAACTACGGTTACCGGCTCCCCGTTCGTCAATTTCCGTCTCCAGTTGAGTGAATCGTTCGTTTTCCCGCTCATCGCATGTACCGTCCTTTCGTATTCGGGGACGTATCCCTCGGCTTCCCTCATTATAGAGGCATCCGATTCGCCGAAAAAGCGGTTCCGCACCATCTTCACACGATATTCACGGGCATTTGAGAACAAAAAAAGCCTTCAATCCCGCCGGAGGGCGGGACGAAGACCGGGTCCGGCATGAAGGCCGAATGGCAGTTCCGAACCGGTTAACAAAACCGATTACAGTTTGTTGAAAACGTCGGTCAGAACCGGTACAATTTGCGATTTGCGCGATACGACGCCTCTGAGCTCCGCTTTGTTGTCCGCGAGCGTCACGTTGTAGGCTTTCTCAACCGCGTGCGCGGCGCGGCCAAGCGCAACGCCTACCGAATCGTTATTGAGAATGTCCGTAACGACGAACAGGAACAAATCGAGCCCTTTCGAAGCGATGATCGCTTCAAGAGCCGTTTCCAGCTCGGCCTGACGGGACAACACGTCGTTCACGTCCACAGCGTTAACTTGCGCGATCTCGACTTTGTACGTGCCCATTTGGAACTCTTTCGCATCGAGGGATACGAGCTCGGCGATCGTTTTGTCGCCCAGGTCCGCTCCGGCTTTCAGCATCTCGAGACCGTAGCTGTCAGCGTCCACCCCGGCGATAGCGGCAAGCTCCCGCGCTGCCGCGACGTCTTCCTGCGTGCAGGTCGGCGATTTGAACAACAGCGAGTCGGAGATAATCGCCGACAGCATCAGGCCGGCAATCTCCGGACGAATCGAAACGCCGTTTTCCTTATACAATTTGTTCAGAATCGTCGCTGTGCAGCCGACAGGCTCGGCACGGTAATACAGCGGGCCGCTCGTCTCGAAATTCGCGATCCGGTGATGGTCGATCACTTCGGCTACACGGACTTGTTCGATATCGCTGGCGCTTTGCTGGCGCTCGTTATGGTCAACCAAAATGACGGTTTTCGTCTCGTTCGCTACAGTCCCGACAAGACGGGGCGCCTCCGCTTTGAACTTGTCGAGAGCGAATTGCGTCTCGCCGTTGACGTCTCCGAGCCGGACAGCCTCTACGGCCTGCCCCAGTTCGGTTTTCAGCGCAGCGTAAGCGATAGCGGAACAAATCGAGTCCGTATCCGGATTTTTGTGTCCAAAAATTAATGTTTTCTCCATCGTCTGGCTCCTTCGTTTTGTGAATTGGTAGGAGGGGTCTGCTCCAACCCAAAAATCGATAAGTACAAAAAACTCTACTAGATATAGTACCATTAATTCGTTCCGCCGCAACTATATTCGCCAAAAAACTAACGGCACCTCCTCGATTATAGCTTATAATTCATTTTATTCCTATCCTTTTACAGAGATTAATTTAGCATAAGTTCCCATTACCCTTCAGGTTTGCCCTCGCCCCAACGTATGCATGCGGGTTCTAAACAAAATAAGCGTTCGGGTACCCTCTATTTTCAGTCTTTATCCGCCCTGAAACCAAAACGAAAAAAGCCTGCGAACCGTCCGCAGACTTTTTCGATACAATCACGACGCGCCAATCACCAGAGAAATCTCGTGTACACCCAGCTCCCCAGCAATACGACTACGCCAAGCGTCAAGTTCAGCCAAGCGGAAATGAGAGCGGCTTTGCGTTCCCTCATCATCTTCCCGTCTTTATAGACCGTTGCGTCCATGTACAAGATAAAGACGCCGCTCGCGATAAACAATATGACGATGTAATGCAAATATCCGATGTACGTGTTCCCGCCAAACATGAGCCGCCCTCCTTCGCGTTTACGCCATCAAGCCATCACGCTGTCAAGCTGTCAAACCATCACGCTGTCAAGCTGTCAACGCCATGCCAACAAACCGTCAACAGCCAAACCGGCAAAACCGCTAGCTATCGAGTCATCAGGCCGTCAAATCGTCTTGCTGCCGACCCGGCGTATGCTGTTGCTCACTTCCAGCTCGATCTCCAGCGTCCTGTACAGCTCCTCCCATCGTTCCTTCGTGCGGACTTCCCTGCCCCAGTATCCGGGCCTTTTCGCTCTGACATACTCTCCGAAGCCAAATATATCGGACCCCCGCTGCTGTGTTTTACGGATCAGGTTTCGGTACTCCTTCATCCCGTTCTCATTAATCTGGCGTTCGATCTGCTCGATAATGTGGGCGTCCAGCCGGACCTGCTCGCTCGACTTCTCGGATAAGTTCCCTTCGGTGTGGATTCTCAATTTCATTACCGGTTTGCCGTCGCGGATCTCGACCTTCATCCGCGATTTCCGGTGAGTCGCCTGATACATGACCGTCGTTTCCGAACCCGGAATATGCACGACTACACCGTAACCTCCGGGCGACAATCCCTTGATTCCCATAAATCCGGCGATCTCCAGAGGTTCGGTCGTTCCGACCAGCTTATCCGTGCGGAAATAGGCGAGCCCCGCAATCTCGATATTTTCCGCCTCAAGCAGCTTGATATACGGCAGGAACGGGTCCGACCCCTTCGAGGAACCGGCAGACCAGAACCGGCCTGCGAAGATGTTCGGCAGTTTGCCCATCTGCACAGCATGCTCCATCGTGTTCAGCAAGTAAAGCGGCGGCAGCCGTTCCAATTGGGGAGTGAGTCCCATCAGATCGCTTGCTTTCCCTTCCGATATGGCGATCCACGTCGTCCGCCGGACCTCCGTATTGCGGCGCAAATACTCGTTAATATTGGTGAGCCCCTGCTTCGCCAGCTCCTTGGAGATGACGATCACCCGCAGATGTCCCCAGAACAGCCGGTCCGCCATCTTCTGCTGCAAATTCATGATCGCATCGTCCATCGTATGCCCGACCACTTCCAGCACCCAGATCGGCTTCTGCCCAGGCTGCGACCCGCCGCCGGCATCGCTCGGTCCGAGCGGAATCCGGCCGGGAACGGCGATTTGCGCGGTTAACCGGATCGGGTCCGTCTTGGGCTTCGGAAATGCTTCTCCGACATGCGTAATATTCTCGTCTTGGCCGCTTATCTCGTGCGTTTCGGTATCGATGCCGATTCCGAGCACCATCGCCCGCTCCTCGATCTCCAGCCTGTCCCAGCAGCCGCTGAGCAGGGAACAGACAATCCATGCCGCGGCTGCGCGAAGAACAGCTCTACTTAACCGGCTGGGAAGAGACGGACGGGGTTGGTTCGGCTCCTTTTCGGTCCGTCGTCCGGTTGCGGTCATCGGTTTTGCCACCTCCTTTTTTGCGAAAAATCGCCACGAGCAGCAGAAAAAGCGGGTAGACGAACGTCAGTACGAGTCCAATCCGCCCGACTATACTGATAATTTCGTACATTTGGAGCACATTTTTCGGATACATGGCCATCACGAACACATACGGCAGCAGCATCATCGAGAACAGCTTGTGATCGTTCAGGCGGAACAGCTGGCTAAGCGCATGAATCGTAAAGTAGTGGGCGGACAGTAAGGTCGTGAACACGGCCGTCACCCAGATCGCCAGAAATGCGGCGTCAAGCCTTTCCAAAATATTGGCGGGAAGCGAAGTCACCTTGGCCAGCTCCAGCGTAGGCCACAGCAGCTTATTCGTCTCCTCCGGGCCGAAGACGGCCAAGGTGGCGATCACGATCAGCAGGTACAAACCGCCCGAAATCGCGATTCCCCAGACGGAAGCCCGCATCGCCTTGCCCGGTGAGCGCATCGCCGGAATAACCAGCGTCATGACGAACGAGCCTTGAAACAGCGCCGCGATGATCAAAATTCCGTGCAGCATCCCTGCCGTACTTTCCCCCCATATCGGCTGCAGATACAGCAGGTTGGCGTTTTTGAGCGACAGCGCGATGATGACCATCGCCGGAAACAAAATGAGCGGAAAGTAAAACTGATGGATGTAAGCGAACGTGGCCAAACTGTTGCGGGTCGACAACGCGGCGAGCAGCAGCATGACGATGACCGTCACATCCAGCGGTGTCTTCTTAAGTACGGACGTAATGACCACTTCGCCGAATTCGCGGGCGGTCATCGCCGTCAGCACGCCGAAAAAAACGATAATGCACACGGTCCCGAGCCGGGCGGGCCACTTGCCGATCAGCTCTTCGCTGTATTGGACGATGGTCTGTTTCGGAAACCGCTGACCGAGCTTCGTAATCAGCAGCAAGCTTACCAGAGCCGTCACAACTGCAGCAGCCGTCACCATCGGCCCGCCCGTTCCGCCAGCCCGGGAAGCGAACAGCGGAAGCGGCAGCACCCCGACCCCGATGATCGTGCTAATAACGATGATCGCCGCTTGGATCTCCGTGATTTGACGCGGATTGTCCTTCATGACCTTCCCCCGATTCGTTTACGGGAAGCGGATCGAGCACGTTGTGCTTCGAATGTTCCAGCTCGTGCATCCGTTTCTCCGACAGTCTTGTATCATCGCCCGGCTGCAGCATGGCGGGACGCCGCTTCATCCACCAGAGCGGCGCCCGGAACAAGGAATCCTTCATCCCTTCATAGTCGCCCGGGACGATCGGGCTGAGGTACGGCACGCCGAACGATTTCAGCGACAACATATGATTGGCGATAAAGATCAGCCCGACCATGACGCCATACAGCCCGAACATGCCGGAAGCGATAATGATTGGGAATCTTAACAGCCTTAAGGCGAGCGCGGCATTGTAAGCCGGCGTGGCGAAAGAGCCGATCGTCGTTAATGCGATGACGACGACCGTGATCGGGCTGACGAAGCCGGCTGCTACCGCGGCCTGGCCGACGACGAGCACGCCTACGATCGACAGTGCGCCGCCTACCTGCTGCGGCAGCCGGATCGTCGCTTCGCGAAGCACCTCCATCGATATTTCCATAATCAGCACTTCAACGACGGCCGGAAAAGGAACGCCCGCCCTTCCGCCTGCGACGGCAACGGCGAACTCCGTCGGGATGAGCTCCGGGTTAAACGAAATAATCGCCACGTACAAGGAAGGAAAAACAAGCGAGAACAGCAGCGCAAGCAGCCGGGCAAGCCGGATGAAGCTGACCAGCAGAAATCGTTCCGCATAGTCTTCGCTCGTCTGGTAAAATTGGGTGAACACGGTCGGCACGATCAACGCCATCGGCGATCCGTCGACGATCAAGATGACGCGCCCCTCCAACAAATTCGCCACCGCCTTGTCAGGACGTTCCGTCAACTGCACTTGGGGAAACGGCGAATAGTGGTTGTCTTCGATCAATTGCTCCAAATACCCGGAATCCAAAATCCCGTCTATGTCGATCAGCGACAGCCGGTGCATCACTTCATCCAGCAGCTTTCGGTTCGTTATGCCGTCCATGTAACATACCGCCACGGTAGAGCGGGTCCGCTTGCCCAGCTTCAGCGTCTTGATCCGCAGATCGGGCGATTGAAGCCGGTAGCGGATCAGCGACAGATTGGTCGAGATCGGCTCGATGAAGCCTTCCCTCGGACCGCGGATGACCTGCTCCGTCTCGGGCTGGTCGATCGCTCGCTTCTCGATATTGCGCGTACCGAATACGCAGATTTCATCCGAGCCTTCCACATGAACGATCGTACTTCCGCCAAGCAGCTCTTCCGACACCGCTTCGCGGTCTTTAACCGTAAAGCCGTCGCTGGCGAACAGGAAGTCGTTCATCAGTTGCCGGGTCAGCTTGCCGCCGCGAAGCTTGGCCGTCTCCTGCCGGTTGCCGATCGTCATCAGCGACTTCAGTACTTCCTTGTGAGCTCCGTCGGTCAGATGAGTAAAATAACAAATAACGGCGGGCGTATCCCCCATCACATGGAACGTGCGAATGACGAAGTCGTCGCTTTGCCCGAGACGCTGCTCCAAATAACCGATCGTATGCTCGATCCGTTTCGTAACCGGAGACCGGTTCGGCTCTTGGGGACGGGTTTGCCCATACGGGGCCGCATATTTGCTTTGACGCCGTTTCGGCTTTTGCCAGGGAAACCGGAACACCCGAACACCTCCGTTCTGCGGATGATAGACGAACAAGATCGAAAAAGCTCCATATCCCTGTTAGTATGGCGACCCGCTCTGGAAGTTTATTCATGAGAGCCGGAGAGATTCGGCAAAGAAACGCAAAAAAAGATGTCGAAAAAAGAAACATCTGCGTACCGTTAACGTATGAATGTTTCGAAACCTATATCGTTCGTTTCCGGACAGCCGTCTTTGTCTGGAGGAAAAGTCGGAGAGGAGAATTGTTTTGCTGCAAAAAACGCACAGCGCCGCCGGACTCGTCGCTGCTGAAATCGTACTCGTCTACCGGGACGTGCCGTTTTTGTCCTGGGAGGCTGCGGGGGCTGTGCTGCTCGGCTGCTTGGTCGGAACTTTGGCCGACGTGGATAAGCAGGGCTCGACGATGGCCAAGGTGTTGTTCCCGCTGTCGGCGCTGCTTAAGCTGATTAACGTGAAGCACCGGACGCTGACCCATTCGATCTTATGTATCGCCGTCTTGTCGTTCGTCGCGGCCCCCTTGCCCGATTTGTATTACCTCGTTTTTCTGGCCGCCTACGCTTCCCATCCGCTGATCGATTTGCTGAACGATAACGGGGTCCAGCTGTTTTGGCCGATTAAAGGCAAAATTCGTCTCCTGCCGAAATGGCTGGCGATCGATACCGGATCTACCGGAGAAACGGTCATCCGCTGGATGCTGCTTGCCGTCAGCTTGTGGATTCCGCTGTCGACGATCCGGTTCGGACTGCTAGGCTAAGGCTTAGTGAAAAACGCCGGAGCTTGTCGCCCTCCACCGCTCCGGACGCGTCGTCCGAAGAAAGAGGGCCGCTGCCGGACCGCCCGGGCGATGATATCCGGCCGAATCCGGCAGCATAGGGGCCGATTCTCGCTTCATGAATGTTCGGGATAGATTTGGAAATATCGGTGCATAGTAATACTTGACAATCGCGCCGATAAGGAGACTTTCCCGATGAGCTACCGCCTCGTCCTGCAAACGGATATGCACGAATTAACCGACCGGTTCAACGTTACACAGGTGCTCGCCTTTCATGAACGAAATAGCGAGATCGCGCCCACCGGGCTTGTTGCCGCGATATTCGGAAAGCAGTCCGAACGTTTGCTGGACGAGTGCCGCTGGGGGTTGATGCCTTATTGGGCCAAAGCGTCCGTTCAGGCCGATACCCGTTCCGTTCTGACGAATAAATCGTTCGATTATATGCTGAAAAGACAACGCTGCATCATTCCTTGCAGCTCCTATTACAGCGTGACCCCCGGACAACGCGGCCGCAAGCAGGAGCGCCGCCTGCTCCATAAGGGACGCCTGCTGGCCATCGCCGGCGTATACGACCTGTACAAAAATCCGTACGGCGAGGTGCTCCGGACGTGTACGATCTTATCCGTCCCGGCGAGATCCGCCGGCCAGGACGGACCGGTGCCGATGCTGCTCAGTCCCGCTCAGATGGACGCATGGCTCTCTACCGAATTTTTGGCTAAAGGCGATTTGGTGGAGATGGTCGAGGACATCGCAGCGATTCAGCCGGAAACGGCCGGACGATCTCCCGAAACGCCTGCAAGCCGCGAAGCCGAAGAGGAACCCGCCGGATATCCGGTACAGCCGGTACTTTGAGGGACTGGGGGATTCGCTGCACGTTCCGCTTTGCTATTAGGAAAAACCGTCCGGTATAAGTGTCCGGACGGTCTTTTGACGTGCAAGCCCACACGTCTGTATGTGGGAAGCGAATAGGTACCTTCGCTCGCTCCAGCCGCTCGCCCTCAGTCGTGTTGTCTTCATGGGGTGGTATGGCTAACGAACCCGACACTCGTTATCAGAGCCGAATGCGGACGTTTGAATGTGTAACGAACTCATGTATGGTTATTTCCGCAAATCGGATTGTTTTTTTCTACTTTCGTTTCGATAACGATCCCTGGATTCGTTACGTCTGGAATAACGTCGTTTTTCAGCCATAAGCACGATCCGATTCGTTAGTCATCGAACCTGAGTATACTAACATAATAAGGGTTTTTGGCACCCTCCCTATTTTCGGCATTTGGGGACGATAGCGACGTATAGAGGCGGTTTGTGAGGCTGCCGATTCAATGTGGACAACCGAGTGGAAAGGGAAAAGATTACCTTCTGGCGAGTTTTGTCTGGAATCCCCTACCTTGCAATCCTTATTCAATCAAGGGATTCCCGATTTCAGCCCACTAAGGGCAGGTATACCCTTTTCCCGGTTTTTAGCAGATCCAAACCGCTTCCCCCATCCGAGCAAGCTATTGGACAAATAACAGGTACAAACCGTGTACAAACCGCTCCTATTTGGGTCCGGGGCTTTCTTCCCCCCTTCTCCGCTTTAGTACGATTTCGTATCCGCATCTTGTCCGGATCAGCTATCTGCCGATCCCTTATTGTGCGGAATAACCGCCGTCGATCGGAAGCTCGATGCCGGTAATATACGAAGACTCGTCCGAAGCGAGGAACAGCGCACCCGCCGCAATATCTTCCGGAGCTCCGAGACGGGGCAGCGGAGTCTGGGCCTGGAACCATTGTTTCATTTTCTCGTCGGCCATCAAGTCCACAGTCATCGGCGTAGCGATATATCCTGGGTGAATCGAGTTGGCTCGGATATTAAACTTGGCGTAATCGATCGCAGTCGCCTTCGTCAGCAGACGGACGGCCCCTTTGCTCGCCGTATAAGCGCCGGCTCCGCTTCCTCCGGTTAAGCCTGCGATCGAGGAGATGTTGATGATTGAACCGCCGCCGCTTTGAATCATGTGAGGAATGACGTGTTTTTGCCCCAGAAACGTTCCCGTCAAATTGATATTCATAATCCGGTTCCACTCTTCCACCGTCATGTCGAGCAGCGGAGTCGCCCCGGATATGCCGGCGTTATTAACCAGAATATCGATTTTGCCGAACTGCTTGACGGTTTCGCCGACAATGCGAACCCACTCTTCCTCCTTAGATACATCTTGCCGGAATCCGATCGCTTCCCCGCCGTTTTGCTTAATCTCGGCCACCACTTGCTGAATTTTGTCTTCCTGGATATCCGAGATGGCGACCTTGGCCCCTTCTTTGGCGAACAAGAGCGCGTCCGCTTTTCCCATACCGCCGCCTGCACCTGTAATCAACGCTACTTTCCCTTGTAATCTTCCCATAACGGATGACCTCCCTGGGTATCGTGTGTAGTCTTAGATCCGATTGCCTGGGCGTCCTTCGCCCGAGACGTTCCTTTTTTACAGCCAAAACCGTTCTTCGTTCTTACAAAGTAAGTCCGCCGTCAATCGTCACGATCGAACCGGTCATATAGCTGGCCTTGTCCGACGCCAGGAAGGCGACCGCTTCCGCCATCTCCTCCGGCTGGGCGTAACGTCCCATTCTCATGTTGGACACTTCCTCCGGAACGTAGCCCGACTGCTCGAGCATTTTCGGCACGCTGGCCGTCAGCGCCGTTTGCACGCCTCCCGGACAGATTGCATTGACGCGGATGCCTTTTTTGACATATTCGAGCGCCGCCGATTTGGTCAGTCCGACAACCGCATGCTTGCTGGCCGAATAAGCCGCGACGCTGTGCTCGCTGCGAATCCCGGCCGTAGACGCCGTATTAATGATGCTGCCGCTGCCTTGGCGTTCCATCACTTTCAGCACATATTTCAGGCCGAGGAAAACGCCCTTCACATTAACAGCCATGACACGGTCGAATTCGGATTCCTCGATATCGCTAAGCATGGAGAACTTCTGGATAATTCCCGCATTATTAAAGAAAACGTCGATACGTCCGTAAGTGTCCACTGCTGTATTCACATATCGCTGCACATCCTCGCTGACCGCAACGTTGGCCTGTACGAATATCCCTTCCCCGCCTTGCTCCCGAATCAGCCGGAGCGTCTCCTCGCCGGACTCGGCGTTATAATCGACCAGTACGACCTTCGCCCCGCTTGCGGCTAGCTTTATAGCGCTGGCCCGGCCGATCCCGCTGCCTGCACCTGTAATCAATGCGATTTGATTCGAATTTGTCATTCTGATTCTCCCCTCTCGCAATGCTTGATTCGTGATATGATTTCTATCACTATGATAGTCATTATATCACCTCTACCCATCCGGATACAATCGAACAATTTCCAGCCTTCCATTGACTTTGCACTGGTTGTCTGCTAGCATGACTTCGACTATATCTCAAGCTAGGGGGCGGTTGCGGGTATGGACCCCAAAAGCAGATGGGAACAAGAACGGCAGGAAAGCAAAAAGCAGCGGGAATTAAGCATTATGGAAGCCGCAGAACGCGTATTTATCCGCAAAGGGCTGGAGAAAGCGACGATGCAGGATATCGCTGCGGAAGACAACGTCGGAGTCGCTACCGTATTCCGTTATTTTCCGAGAAAGGAAAAGCTGATCGTCGCCGTCGCCGCAAAACGGATCGAAGATCAGGTCTCCGTCTTCCAATCCGTTGCCGATATGCCCGGAACGTGTCTCGACAAGCTCGGCAAGCTGTTCGATATATTCATCTCCTTTACAGAGCCGAAATATGTAGAGAGCATGCGGATGCTGGAAGCTTTTGAAAATTACGCGGCGCTCTCGACCGAACCGCTCGAAGATATCGCCTTGTATAATCAGGCGCATCACCGGGTATCCGCTATTTTTTTCACCATTATCGAAGATGGCCTTCACGACGGTTCGATCCGCTCCGATATTCCGGTTCGGGAGACGTTGTCGACGATTGCGAATACGATGGGCATTTTCTCCAAGAAGCTAAGTTTGCAGAAAAACATCATCATGCTCGAATCGGACCTGCCTCCCGAAACGCAGCTTTTATTGCTGAAGCGGATTTTTCTCGATTATTTGAAAGCGCCCGTCGCTGATCGCAGCTAAACCAGCGCTGCTGTACATTCGGTACGTATGTCGCAAGCACGAATAAACCTCCGAAGCCGTTTTCGAGTAACTTTCGAGTAACGGACTCGGAGGTTTATTATTTTTTAGCTATCCGTTCAGCGAACCTGCGGCACATCCAGCCATACGCCGCCCCGCTCCACAGCCTGCTGGGCGATTAAGCCGGGCAGCGTATATTCCATCGCTTTGTAGACGTCGATGCGGGGAGGCGTTCCGTTCTCCAGCGCTTCGATAAAATCGCGGATCAAGTAATACTCCGAAGTCCCGTGGCCGCCCTTCGTCGCTTCCTCAGGCGCGTTCGGATCGCTGATCTCGCAGCGCAGCGGCTGAGCGGTCTCCCCATATTCCGGGTGATCCTCGACATAGATCCAGCCGTCGCTGCCGTAGCCGAGACGTCCGTTCTCGATCTGGCCCTTCGATCCGTACAGCGCAAAATGTCCCGTCGCCGGCTTGCGCGGAGCGACCGAGCTGCGCAGCAGCTTGATCGTAGCGCCCCGTGCGGTCTCGAACAGCGCCACCTGCATATCGGTACAGCCGACGCCGCCGGCGGGCAATACGGTCTTGGACGTTCCCGAACCGGTTGCGCGCACAATCCGGTCGTTCATCATCTCCAGCAGCGGTCCCAGTGAATGCGAACAATAATGAAGCGGCGGCCTCCGGTCGCGCCAGTACACCTGACCGGTCGCCGGATCGATGATCCGGTCGCGGATTTCGTGCACGTATTCGCCCTCGGCATGAAAAATCGTACCGAACAGTCCTTCACGCACCCATTTTTTCCACGTTTGCATAAAATGGAAATAAATCGTATTTTCGGCCATCATATACGTCCGTCCCGTACGCTTTACCGTCTCGACGATCCGGAAGCAATCCTCGACGGTTGACGCAGCCGTCACTTCGCACAGCACATGCTTGCCCGCCTCGAGCGCGGCAATCGTCTGAGCCGCATGAACCGGCACCGGCGTGCCGATCATGACGATATCCACATCAGATTCGAGCATCCGGTCAAACGAATCGAAACGTCCCGCTTCGGCAACGCCCAGCTCGTTGCCTGCGCGTTCTAGCAACCCGCTGTCGGTATCGCATACCGCCGTCACCCGGATTTGCGGATGATGCATGTAAGCCGCAGAACGCCGGGAGCCTCCCAGTCCGACGAGGCCCATTTTCCATACTTTACTCATTCGAGCTTACCTCCCTATATGCGGCCGTACGGCCCCGGGTGCCGCCTCGTCTGTCCGGCAAGCAGCTTCCTCCGCCGATCCAGGCGCAAAATGCAAGCGCAAGCGGCGCGTTTTCTTCAAAATGCGAGCTGGCCGCCGTCTACGACGATCGTTTCCCCTGTAATGAAAGCAGCATCATCCGAGGCGAGGAAAGCGAACACGCCGGATATATCTTCCGGTTTGCCTACCCGCCCGAGCGGAATTTTCGTTTTAATATAGTTTTCGATAAATTCCGGACTGTCGATCGCGGCCGACATCGGGGTTTGAATATAACCCGGGCATACAGCGTTCACGCGAATTCCACTGGCTCCAAGCTCCAGCGCCATCGTTTTTGTCAGCAGGACGACTCCGCCCTTCGAGGCGTTATAATGAGCGTAATTCGCTTCGCCGACCAGCCCGTTGGTGGACGCCATATTCAGAATGACGCCTCCGCCTTGCGCCGCCATCCGCTTGGCCACACTCTGGGCTACCCAGAACATGCCGTTCAGGTTGACATCGATTATTTTCTTCCAGTTGTCCGGCTTGATCTCAAGTACCGGCTCCTCCCAGGCGATACCGGCATTGTTCACCAGCACATCGATCCGTCCGAAACGTTCGGCCACCGCGCTCACCGCTCGCTCGACCTGCTCCGCGTCCGATACGTCGACCACGAGGCTTTGGACGATCGTGCCTTTTGCAGCAAGCTCCGAAGCCGCCTCGTTCAAGTCGGCCTCCACATTGGACAACAGCGCAAGCGACGCTCCTTCATCCGCGAACCTCTCCGCTACAGCTCTGCCGATGCCTCGGCCGGCTCCGGTGATCAGCACGACTTTTCCGTTAAATCTGTTCATCTGCACGTCCTCCCTTCCTTGAGTCAATCACGGGTTTTGGCGATAACGTCGATCTCCACGAGGATTCCGTCGAGCGCTCCTCCGAAACAAGTGCGAGCCGGCATCGGCTCCGTGAAATGGGTGCGGTACATCTCGTTAAATCTGGAGAAATCGTTCATATCGGCCAAAATGACGTTCACCTTCACAACGTCGTCCATCGTGCAGCCTGCCGATTCCAAAATGCCTTTTATATTTTGCAAAGTAAGATCGGTCTGTTCCTCGATCGTCTCCCCGATGACGCGGCCTTCCAGATCGAGCGGACCTTGGCCGGATACGAAAATAAACCCTCCCGATACGATACCTTGCGAATAAGGGCCGTCCCCGGGGGACGCGTCTTGCGTGCGAACCGCTTTTCTCATCGGTCATCCTCCTCGTCTGTGTTGGATACTCCGCACCAGGCGGCAATCGTTCTTGCGTACAGCTCCGTCAGGCGGAGCAGCGAGTCGATCTCGACATATTCGTCCGCCGCGTGCGCATTCGCGCCTGACGGCCCGATGATGACGGCCGGCGTCGGACTGTGCAGATTAAACATAAACGCGTCGCAGGCAAACGGCGCTCCCTTCACGACCGGCTCCTCACCGCATACGTTTCGGGCTTCGTTCTCCAGGACGGAGAGCAGCGGAAACTCCGGGGCGACCTCGGAACCCGGCAGGAAGCGGATCACCTTGCGGAATTCAGGAATCGCCGCATCGCTGCCGAACATCGCCGTATACCCGCCGATCAGCTCCTGCTGCAATTGCTCCTCCGTCACGCCGGGGTAACATTCCACCCAGATGTCGATATCGCATCGTTCCGGACCGACGTCGCACAGCTCGGCCTGCATATCGCCGGCCTCGGCCCGGGTCGGGATAATCGGCATCTCGGATACGGCCGCATACCACGGCGCGGGTCCGGGCTTCCGGCTTCGCTCCTGCTCATGCTTCTGGAGAAATACAAGAAACTTGCCTGCGTCGAACAATGGATTGACGAGCGTCTCTCCGCTGAACGACAGCCCCGTCTTCCCCCGGAACGTGACGCGCCACAAGGCGCCGCCGCGGGTTGCCGGACAGATCGCCAGATTGGTCGGCTCCGGAATGATCGCCGCATCGGCGTTGTAACCCATCAGGCGGCCGGCGAGCGTTCCGTTCGCACCGCCGAACTCTTCGTCCACGACGGATTCGATCGTAACGTCGCCGCCCGGGTGAATATCGAGCTCGATCAGACATCGCACCGCCATAATCGAGGCCGCCAATCCGCCCTTCATATCGAACGAGCCGAGACCGTACAGCTTGCCGTCCGACTCATACGGCTCCCATGGCGAGCGAGACCAGCCGGAGGCAACGACCGCCGTATCCGCATGACTCGAGAACAGCAGCGAGCGTCCGTCTCCTTTCCCTCTCCAGATGCCGGCGACATTGGGCCGATCCGAATATTCTTTCCCCGGAAAATACGCCTCATGGCTTCGGAAGCCCGGCGCCTCTTCCGGCGAATACAGCGCCGTTTCGAGCCCCAGACGCTCCAGCACGCCGGCGATATGCCGCTGGCATTCCTTCTCCGTCCCGTCCGTCACCTTGTTTACGGTATCGTACCGGATCAG
The DNA here is from genome assembly GCF_036577605.1 of Paenibacillus sp. GYB004. Classification (NCBI taxonomy): domain Bacteria; kingdom Bacillati; phylum Bacillota; class Bacilli; order Caryophanales; family Paenibacillaceae; genus Paenibacillus; species Paenibacillus sp. GYB004. Next base: position 208,161 of record NZ_JARBDB010000052.1, on the reverse strand, counting down.
ATCCGATACGAGTCCGATAACGGCGGATCGATTGTCCCGGACCCACCGGGAGATGCGTTGTTCCAGTTGTCGGCTGTCCAAGAAAACCCTCCTTCCCCGGTACGGCTGCGACTGGCGCGGCCGCACCGGTCTGATGCGATCATTTCTGCTTCAGCAGCTCCAGCCGCTTGCGGCGAATCTCGTCGTTATGCCGGTCCGTAATCCGCCTCATCCCTTCGCCGATCGCATTCCACGCCATATCCGGGAACGTAGCGCGGTAATCGTTCGATTCGGAGCCCCGGTACCCCCAGACGAGAATTTTGCGTGCGCCGGCGTCGTAAGCGGCGTCGGTCGCCCAGATGATTTCTTCCTCGCGTCCCGGAGGCGTGGCGTACCCTTGGATCCAGATGTTATGATCTTTATTGTGTTTTTTGCACACATCCAGATTGAGCTTTGTTTTTTCGTACACGAAATCGTACGGATGGACATCTTTCTGACCGAGCCAGTACGGATCGGAGCCGATGTTCTCCAGCGTATCGAGTCCGCAGATCTGCTCGATCGAGTCGAGATTGATGCCGTAAGAACCGCCGAGCATGACGCAGACGATGTTTTCCATTTCCTTTTTCTTGCTGTACTCCGTCACCTCGCGGAAATAGTCGACGACCGACCAGATCCGGAACTCTTCGACCTGCTCGTCGAACTGCTCCGGCATATCTTTGCCGTATTTGTCCCGGAACAACGATTTGCACCGGCTGCAGGCGCACGTGAATACTTTCGGCTTGCCGTTTTCCATCGACTTGGCCGCAAGGTGCGGCTCGTCCCAGAATATGCTCTTGCCGCCGATATCCAGCACCACATCGATCCATTCCTTCGTAAACTTGCGGAAGTCCGGGCTGTTCAGGCAGGCGCGGACCGGATCGACCGAACCGTCCGAATACACCTGATGGCTGTCCGGGTAATAGGCGAGAAAATGCGATTTGTCTCCCGGAGGTCCGCCAAGGCCCCAGTTGTCGACCCAGACGTCCAGCCCGTGCCCTTCGGTCATTTGAATGATTTCCTTCATAATCCGGCGGTGGCGGTCCCAGTCGGTATGGGAAAACATATGCACGACCAGGTTGAAGTGACGGTTTACGATATCACGCAAATCGGTTTCTACATGGCGCAATATCCGGTTGCCGTGGTAAGCGACCCCTTTTATCAGCTTATCCGGTTGATGATGGATCATATCGGTTGGCTCCTTTTATAAATATATTGGAAAATATGCACCCTTACCTTCGCTCGCATTAACGCACTTTCCCTCTGGCGCTCACGTTCCAGAACGATTCGAACTGCCCGTTTCGGGTAACGGCCACCCGGTCGGTCAAGTTCACGACGGCGCAGCAGTGAACCGGAATAAAATCGAGAATGTCTCCGATCGCAAGCCCCTGCTCCTCCGGCGCCAGCTTCAACATGCCGTGCTCTTCGGTCAGCCACTCGAGCGTGATGCCCGGACGTCCCGGCACGTAACCGCGTCCGGTTCCAAGCGGCGAGTCTTCCCCGTCGCTGGAAAATACTTTCGACCCGGCGTCGATGACGGCGCGGTCCGGAGCCGGGCGGCTGATGACGGTCGCTCGTACGGTTAGCGCGCAGCGCTCCAGCTCGTGGGCGCCCAGCTTCACCTGCATCAGGTCGCCGAACACGTAGGTGCCGGGACGCAGCTCGGTCGCCCCGGGGATCGCCGCGGCATATGAGCTTGAAGGCGTCGAGCCGACGCTGACGACGGTAACCGGGTATCCGGCCTCGCGCAATTGCTCCGCCATCCGGACGGAGGTGCCGACTTCCCGCTCAGCCGTCAGGCGGATCGCTTCGGGATCCGGCACATCGTACGACTGGCCTGCGAACGTCAGCAGCCCATTCAGACGAAGCCACGGATGGGAAGCGATCACGCCGGCCAGCCGGATGACGTCTTCTCCCGGATTCAGGCCGACCCGTCCGAAGCCGCTGTCGATCTCGATCAGCACGTCGACCGGGACTTCGGCCAATCGTCCGGCTTCGGCTACGGCTTCGACGCCTTCGATGCTTTCGACCGCTACGGTAATATGCGTCATAGTCAGAAGCGCGGCAAGCCGCTTAATCTTATCCCCACCGATAACGGGATAGGCGATCAATATATCGCTGATTCCGGCTTTTGCCAGCACCTCCGCCTCGCCGAGTTTGGCGACGGTGACGCCGATCGCCCCGGCCGCCATCTGCATGCGGGCCACTTCGGGCATTTTGTGGGTTTTGGCATGTGGCCGCAGGCCGATTCCGTGATCGTCCGCAATTTGCTGCATATGACGGATGTTGCGCTCTACTTTATCCAGATCGATCATGATGCAGGGCGTGTCGTAAGTAGGTGAATTCATCGTGTATCCTCTTTCCCTATAAAACGATTTTAGCAAGTTGTTCCCGGCGGCCCGAGAACGGCCCGACGGCGTGCCATTCGCACCTGCAGCCTTCCGATTCGTCTGTAAAAACAGCGACGGAAAGTCCCGTCTCCACCACGCCTTCCAGCTCGAAGCGGATTTCGGTACGGTATTCCGATGCCGCTGCGGATACGATCCGCGTTCTCCGTTTGTCTTTGCAGTAAGCAGCGATCCGGTCGTAGCTTTCAAATACCGGTTTCTCCGGCCAGCGGGCGAGCCGCTCGGAAATCCCGCTGACGATCGCAAGCCATTCGTCCGGCGGAATGACGGCGATCCGCTGCTCGTGCGTCATCAGCGTTCCGAAAAACCGGCTGCCAACGCCGATTTTTAGCGCCGCAGCTCCCCGGTCCACCGCCCGGCTTATGTCGTTATGGCCGTTCTCTCCTGCGAACACGGTGCACGAACCGAGAAACTCGCCCACACCCATATGCGTATCCGGTGTTTTGTAGCCGCCGAGATGATGGGCGACCACGTTCCAGAATCGGTGGTCGGGCTCCATCGGTCCGTAATTGAACCCTTGATGGCCGTACGGATAAGGCTCCCAGCTGTAGCTGTTCGCCGACCAGGCGACGCCGAACGGAATGAGCCCCATCGTAAACGGCTGATTGCGCTTGTATAAATACGGCAGAGCGTTTAATCCGAGCTCATCGTAGTGAATGTTAACCGTACGCGACGGAGTGATGTCCCATTTCGCATAAAACGAATCGAGACGCTGAAAATGCTCCGCCAGCTCCTCGGGCTCGTATTCTTCACCGTTGTGCTTCAAGTAAATCTGATCCGGCTTGCACCGCTCCAGCTCGTCGAACGAATGGGCGCTGATCTCAGCATTCCCTTCCCGGGATAGCCGGCTCGCCGCCTTCAAATCCTCTTCGTCCAGATCCTCCAGAAACAAGCCGAGATTCGGGATCCAGCCGTGCTCGTTCAACACCCGCACGTAATCCAGATGATCGTACGAACCGGATACGTCGTCGATTCGGCATGTGACGAACGGGGGCATCAGCAGCGCCGCAAACGGCTTGCGTGCAACCCATACGATGCTCCGCCACAACAAATCGTCCAGCCCCATCGCATGGCCGAATACGCTGCGTTGCCACAGAAGGGGCGAGAAATAAAACGCGCAGCGCTTCCCTTCGTCCACAAACACTTTGCGGACGGTCGCCGCAAGCGGACGACCCGCCCCGTCCTCGGCGATCGTCTCGAAGGAATTCGTCTGACGGGTTACCGCCGTACCCGGTACGCTGCGGAGAAAGCGGTAATGTGCGCCCGCTTCCTGCCAAGCGCTGACATAATGCGTCGAATCGCCGAACCGGATATCGTCAAACTCGGCCGGAACCGTATCCTCGATGCCGAAAAACAGCCGGACGGCAGCTTCCGCCTTGTGAATCGCCCCGTCCCAGCTTAACGCTCCGCAGCCTTTGCGCACGGCGGTAACGATCTCTTTCCATAAAGCCTCGCCGAGAGCCGAAGCGATACCGTCATGAGCCAGCACGATTGCCGCCGCATCCGCGAGCGGCTCCGGATCCGCTCCTTCCCGGGCCAGGTCGATTAATCGATAAGGAAAGCCGAAATGGTGAATGGCAGGCAGCAAGGTCCGTTCGAACACGGTATACTCCGCTTCGAGCGCCGTATTCACTACAAGCAGCAGGACGCGGTTGCCCGTACTCGGGTAATTGCCGGTTGCCTGCAGAACAACGTCCATACCCCTCTACCTCCAATTACGGTCTTAATAGCACTTTCGCCACCTTGCCGGGGTTGCCCAGCAGTTTCTCATACCAGACCGCCCCTTCCTCAAGCGGGGCTTCCGTCAGCCAATTCTCGGGAAAGCCGGCTTTTCCTTCGGCCAGCAGCCTCAGCGCCGTCTCAAAATTGGCCGCCGAATATGCGAAAGAGCCGAAGCCCGTTATTTCATTACGAATCATTACGTTGACCGGCAGGGGCGATTCCGCTTCGTGCAGCCCCGTAAATACAACCTTGCCTCCCGGAGCGGTCAGCTCCGCGCATTGTCGGCGCGTAATTCCCGATCCTACCGCATCGACGGCGATCTCGACCCCAAGCGCTCCCCCGGCGCGAACCTCCGCGGCAACGTCGCCTGCTTTTGGATCGATCGGCTTCGCCCCGAGCTCCTCGGCCATGTCCAGCCGCTCCCGGTGTAAATCTACCGCATAGATCGTCTCCACGCCGTATACTTGCAGCGCCTGAATGACGAACAGCCCGATCGGGCCAAGCCCGAAGACAATCGCCCGGTCGCCGGGACGCGGAGCGGCCAGCTCCGCCGCTCGCACGCCGCAAGCGAGCGGCTCGGCTAGAGCCCCCTGTTTGAACGATATAGAATCCGGCAGCGGATAAACGAAACGGGCCGGAAGCTTAACCCACTCCGCATTGCTTCCCGGCAGGGCGGCGCTGAGCAGCTTGCGGCTTGTGCACAGCTGCTGGCGTCCCGCGAGACAATACGAGCATAGTCCGCACGTCACAAGCGGATTGGCCGTCACTCGTTGTCCTGGCGAGAGCGTCGTCTGGCGCGCCGCTCGCTCTCCAATCGATTCGATCGTACCGGCAAACTCATGGCCGAATATAAGCGGAGGCTGCCGCAGCGCATTATGCCCCAAATAGCCGCTTAGTTCGGAGCCGCATATGCCGGAATACGCCACGCGGATCAGCACCTCGTCTTCGGCGGGCTCCGGACGCTCGACTTCGCGGATACGCATCTGCTTCGGACCTTCATAGATCAATGCTTTCAACTTGGACGCCCTCCTTCCCGGTATCGCTTATACGCCTAATGACAATAGGCCGTTTTTGCCCGCCTCGTATCCGAGCATCAACTCGCCGATCCGCTTGGCGTCCGCGGGAAGCAGCGGCAGTCTTGTCTCCGCACTGGAGAACAGGCCGAGCTCGCGGAACAGCGCCTTCGTCGTCGGAATCTCGTCGCCGGGACCGAACATATGGATGAAGGGTAGCAGCGTCCGCGAGAAGATCCAGTAGCTTTCCGTCCGGTCTCCGGAACGATACGCCTTCCAGCTGTCGCGGAACGCTTCGGGAAAAATGATCGGCGCTATAATCATGCTGCCGTCCACTCCCGCCTCGAACGAGCGGAAGCAGATGATATCGTCCCCGCCGAAAACAGTCAGGTCGGAATGCGCTTTCAGCTCGCGCACTTTCCCCAAGTTGTGATCGGTCATCTTGATCGCTGTAATAGACGGAACGTCCTCTGCCAGCTGCAGCAAATCTCCGGTTGAAAACAACGTCTTGGTCGTTACCGGATTGTCGTAGAACACCAGCTCCAGACCGGTTCCTTCCGCCAGGGCGGTCATATATTCCGCCACCATCTTCAAGGAATTCGGAAAATAATACGGACTCGGGGCGAGCGCCGCCCGCACTCCGCAATCGGCGGCCGCTTTGCCAAGCTCGATCGCTTCTTTCAGATTCGTATGACCGAGTCCGACCACGAGCTCTTTGCCGGCCGGCATCCGCTCGGACAAATACCGGACGATCTCGATCCGTTCCTGCGCGGTCAGCGCAGGAGCTTCTCCCGTGCTGCCGCATGCGACATAACCGTCAACCGAGTCCAGCGTGTAAGCCAGAAGCCGGTCGAATGCGGCATACTCGACCTCCCCGTTCAGAAAAGGTGTCGGTATGACCGGAATATTGCCTTGTAGCGCCATGGATATCTCTCCATCCCCGTTATTATGGTTGCCCTCGTACTATAACTGCACCTTCGGAATTCGGATTCCGCTACAGCATTTTCGTAATTTTTTCGGACATCGGCATATTTTTACGGAAGTTCGGCATCTCCGCAGGACGGCCGCCGTTCATGACCGACAGCTCCGACAACAGGCCGACCGCCGTCCACTCGCACGCTTCGTATACGTCTACAGGCGGGCGTCCGCCCGTACGCACCGCATCGACGAAATCGTGGATGAGGAAAAAGTCCGAGCCCCGGTGCCCGGCGTTTTTCTGCTCGTCGGTCGCCGTCTTGTACCGCTCCGGCAGCAGGTCCGCATACATATGGAGCGGCCGCCATTTCGCACTGTCCGTATCCGGATCCATATGGTTTAGCCACAGCTTGTGATCGTCGCCCATCCCTCTCGGCGCCTCGTAGCAACCCTTCGTGCCCTGCAGCGAATAATAGGCCGGGTTATGCGGCCGCTCCGAGATGCAGTCGACCCGCAGCTTCAGCAGCTTGCCGCTTTCGAGCTGGCACAGCGTAACCGCCGTATCCTCCTGGCGGAATTGCGGCGCCGTATGCCAGCCGGTACCGCATGTGATGACCGAACGGATCCGGTCGCCTTCGAACCATTTCATCAACGGACCGATGCTGTGGGTCGGATAAAAGGAACCTCTTCGGCCATACTGCCAAAACGCTCTCCAGTTCGGCGTGCCATCCGGGTACAGCGTTCTTTTCTTTAGCTCGTGGATGTATTCGCCTTCGCCGTAATAGATATCGCCGAACATCCCCCGGCGAATCATTTCGCCGATGATGCGGTTTTCCGGCAAATAACAGTTGTTTTCAGCCATCATATAGGTGCGGCCGCTCTTCTCCACCGTCTCGATGAGCCACCACAGCTCCTCCATCGACACGCCCGCCGTCACCTCGCACAAGACGTGCTTGCCCGCATACAGCGCCTCGATCGACTGGCGGACATGGTGCTGCATCGGCGTGGAGATGACGACCGCATCGATATCGGATTGAATCATATCCTCAAATAATCGGTACTTGTTCGCGATTCCGTACTTCTCGGCGGTCGCGTTCAGCAAATCTTCGTTGAGATCGCAAAAAGCGGTGACCTCCACATCCGGGATCGAGCGAAATCCCATCAACGCGCTCAATCCCCGTACCCCTGCGATCCCTACTTTGATCGTCATGGACAATCCTCCTGCCGCTCTTGTTTGAGTATGAATTCAACACAACCGGCTGGCTTACGGCTGGGCAAGACGGCTCGCCGTCGGAATGAACTGATACCAGTAACAATCGAGCAATCCTTCCACGCCTTGGAACAACAGCCGTTTTTCTTCCAGCTCCTCCAGCTTGGCGGCTTTGCCGGATACATAGTCCGCGATCCGCTTCGCCGAGGTTTCCAGCGCGAGGATCAGCCCGCCATAGCGGAAATCGAGCACTTCCCAGCCGAACGCCTTGTTGACCTCGAACCAGCGGTCGCGGTGGCTTGCCTGCAGCTCGCGCACTTTGCCGATCAGATCGGGCAGGACGACGTTCGCGTAATCGTTAAGCTTCTCTTTGTCCCCGGCGAGGTAAGCTTTCGTCAGGTTCACTCCGAGCTCGGCCTTCACCGAAAGTACGGCGCACAGCTTCTGGAGAATATCGAAGATCGGCCGGTATTCGCCGCTTCGTTCCTTGATCGCCGCAAACTTTTTCTCCAGCCCGGCATAATAGCTGTCGAACTCCCGTCCGTTCAAGTTGGCGTCGAACAGCCCCATCATCGGCTGCTGCCACAGCATCACGCGCGACGGGTTGGCCGTCTCCAGATTGTCCTTGCCGATTCCCGGCGCTTCGTCCACCCAGCGGATGTCCATGAAGTCGTCATACTGGCCGCCTGTGCAGAAAGCAAACCGCTTGCGCAGCTTCTCTTCGGACAATTCGTCCGCGTAGCCGTGCTCGGCGAACAGCTGGAGGCCGAGAATCGCCGAAAACCAGTCGCATTCCGTTCCGTCGTCGCCCCACAACGTAGCGATAATCTCGGTAATGCCTTCCTTCTTGCACGCATTCAGCGCCGCGTTCGTCGACTTCATGGTCGCGCCGTAGTTGAGGACGAAGCCTCTCCAGTTCCAGATGCCACCTGCGAATACGGGGGTGGAGCCGAACGATTTGTGGCGCTGGATCCAATCGACATAAAACTCTTCGTCGTAATGGTAGTAGTCCCAATAGACGAATTGTACGTCCTTCGGCATCGCGTCGATCGTAGATTGCGGGATAACGCATTCTTTGTCGTAATAAGCGCCCGTCTTGGAGCCGGCGCGGAAATACATGTCGCTCCACATCATCGGCTCCAGGCCGAGGCGGCGGGTAATCTCCAGGACGCGGTGCAGATGCTCGTTCATAATTTCGAATTTCGAGCGGTAACCGTTTTTCGCCAAGTAATGCCCTTGACCGAGCTTCCACGCTTCGTCCATCCCGATATGAATCCGTTTCGTACGGACGGGAGCCGCGGCCGCCTTGATCATTTGCTCGATAAACTCGTACGTTTTCGGCTCGCCGACCAGCATCGTTTCTTCATCGTCGCGAATATCGGCGAACGTATTCCATTTCAGCACGTCTTTCAAATGACTGAGCGTCTGTATGCAAGGAATCATCTCGATGCCGAACATATCGGCGTAATCGTCCAGCTCGCGAATTTCGTCCTGCGAGTACCGGCCTCTCATGTAGCCGAAGTAAGGCTGCTCCTTCACGTCGTAGCTGTCTTCCGCATACAGCATGAACATATCGAGCCCCATTACAGCCATCATCCGGATAAACCGTTCGACCGTCTCGGTTTTCATGACCGAATTGCCCTGGGACACGTCGAACATCGGCCCGTTCATCGAGAATTGGGGGCGTTCGCGGATCGTGAACATCTCCCGTCCGTCCTGCAGCGCTTCCACCAGCAAACCTGCCGCCCGGAAAAAATGAATTTTGCGTGTATAAGAGATGGTTATCCCGTCCTGGTCCTTGTGTACGATAAGTTCCGGACCTTCGTGACGCTTTACATGAACGGACAAACCGTCCGCTCCGCTGCGGAATCCGAGCTCGCCTGCCAATATGTCGATTCCTTGTTGCAAATCTGCGATATCCCCATGAAAATAAAGCTGCATAAACGTACTCCTCTCCTTATATGAGCGTTGCCGAATGATTAGTTGTCTTATTTTCCGGCCGGCAGCATCTCGCGGTGCGTCCCGTTAAACGGCCGGATCTCCCGCCATACGGGCTCCAGCGTATCGTCAGCGTAGACGGCTATTTTCGTCTCGCCTGCGCTCGTCCCCTCGAAGCGGACCTCAAGTTCTCCGTCAACGCAAGCCGCACTGACCAGCCGGCTCTCATGAAGATCGCGCATGTAGGCCATAGCATTATCCAGCGTCGTATGAATGACGCCTCTTGCAGCGAACGTATCCGTTATCGCTTCCATGATCGCTTTCCAGTGGTCAGGTTTGATATACTGGATGTAACCGGATTCGTGAGTGAACAGCTGGGCCAGCACCTGGGCGTCAAGCGCCCGGGATATTTGGTTGATGCCGTGCTGGATCGTATCGTCCACCTTATTGTTAGGCGCCCACTCGTATCCGTTATCGTCGCGGATTTCCGTAATGCTGGCGAATAGCGATTTCCGGTACTTCTCCTCTTTGGCCGGGTACCAGTCGGCATAAAACACCGGTGTAGTCTGTGTCGGAGGCGTCGTTTTTTTGTAATACGGTCCGCCGAACGTCATCGTACCCGGGTATGGGGTGTTCTCCGGATTCATCGAGCAGATAAATTCGCAGCCCCAGCGCGCCAGATGGGGCATGTAGCCTTCCGACAGCTCGTAATAATGCGGAACGAACACTTTGGACATCGGAATATCCGGATGTTTGGCATACCATGCCTCTACGCGCCGGACCCGATCGAGCACCTCGGATTCCGTATACGGCTCGCATGCGGCCGCCTCCGACCAATAGCCCTGATCCGGATATTTCGGAGTATGGCGGAAATAACCGAAATCCCAGTAAGAGAATGCGTGCGGACATGCCGTCACTTGGTTCTGACGCAGCATCGGCCGAAGCTCGTCAAGCACATCCGGAGTCAGATCGTCCAGGAACAAGCCGACCCATGGCTTCCAGCCGAGCTCGACGCAATCGCGGAGCCAGTACAGGCCGGTAGCTCCGCCTTTGAGCTGCCCGAACCCGGATACGTCGTCGATTCGCATCGTCAGAAACGGCGGCAGACTTCGCGTTACGAACGGCTTGCGTGCCGCCCATACGATCGACCGCCACAGCAGATCGTCCAACCCGTACAGCGGACCGAGGACATCGTGCCTTCCCCATTCCAGCGTCGACCATAAAGCAACGCGCCCTTGACCGTCCGCTTGGACGACGCTGAGCAGCGGCCCCGAGCCGAGCGTGACTAGCGGCGCTGCAGAGCTGGAGATCGCCGGGATGATTTCTTTATTCAGATGGTAATGCCTGCGCCTTTCGCCTTGGCGGTGAAGCCGGCTGATCGGATGATCCGCATCGCGGATCGCCACGAATGTCGACGCTTCGCTTCCGGCATAGCTGTGCGCCCAGGGCGCGATCTGTTCGCCGAAACTGACAAGCCCGGTGCCTGCTTCGACAGCCTGGACGACCGCGGAAGCCAGCTCGGTTTGACCGGACAAGCAGCCCGGATGGGCGAGAATGATCAGGGGCCATTGCGACAATTCGGCTCCGTTAAACGGTCCGGCGGCCTGCTCAAGTAATTCAAAGGCAATTCCCATTTGGTTCAAATAAGGCTCCAGCACATCGGAAAAAATCGAATGGCGTTCATTTCTCGGATCCGCGATTACAAGCGGAAGAGCTCGAAGGCCGTCTGCTGCGTTGCTCAAGTCGCCACCCCTTCTGTACAGTTCGCTGCCAGCGGCGTTTCCGAAGCTTCGGGTGTCCTGCCCCGGAACTGGCGGCCACTGTATGATCATCAAGCATAAAGCTCTATATCAATAACAATAGCAAGGATCAGAAAGGGAGGGTAGGCAACCGGTGACCAAGTTCTTGGACTATGTGATCAGTCCGCTGCCCATTCGCATTATCGATTTAAAGGTCGACCGCTCCAAGCTGAAAATAAAAGGATTAACCCCGATCCAGTTCGGGCATCTGCCCGGAAGAATCTTGATGCGCAGAGGGGCGAAGCCGGAAAGCTGGGCGCTGACTTATATCGTAAAGGGACGCGGAACGTTTCAGGTGGGGGACGGACCTGTCCAGCGGCTGGAAGCAGGCTGCCTGTTCTGGGAGCACCCGGACGATGTGTTTCATTACGGGCCGGATCCCGGGGAAGACTGGGACGAGTATTATGTGTACTTCGAGGGCAGCCGCGTTCAGGAATGGCTGGAGAACAGCCTGCTGCAGGATACGGATACGGTGTTTCGGATCGGGATGGACAGCAAATGGGTTCGCAAAATCGAAACGATCGGCGACTATATGGAAAGCGGTCTAGCCGACAATGCCGACCGGGCGGCGCTGCTGCTCGAGTCGCTTATCTACGATTTTTGTTTGGCGAACGAAAGCAGGAAGACGAGCGACAGACCCAGCCGCAAGCCGGAATTTACGCTGCAAATATTGGAGGATATCGCAAGCAGCCTGTACCAGACCTGGGACGAGCGCCAAATCTGGGAACGCAATCATATATCACGCTCCACGCTTCGCCGCCTCGTCTACCAGAATACCGGCTACTCGCTGAACGAGTACGTGAACCGACTCAAAATATCCGAAGCGAAAAAGCTGCTGCGCATGACGAGCATGCAGATTAAGGAAATCGCCAAAAAGCTCGGCTTCGAAGACGCCGCTTACTTCTCCCGGTTATTCCGGAAATTCGCCGGCATGTCGGCTGCGGAGTTTCGCGCGAAGCATCACGATACGGGCTGATTGCCGGGGACCCTGCACGATTCCCGGGGAGTTAAAAAACACCCGCCTCCATCCCGGAAGCGGGTGTCTTGCATCTTGCCTCGGCAAATCTTATTATTTCAAAATTTCGAATCCGCCGATCAAAGGAAGCGGCTTGCGCTGGCCGTTCGCCGCGTTGATGATGCCGAGAACAAGAAGTACGAATACGGCCAAATTGCCGAGCGGACCGATGATCCACCAGCCGATAAACGGAATGACTGTGCTGATAATGTTAATGCCTACCGCGGTGATTAACAGCAGCAGCCCCTGATTGGCATGGTACATCGCGAATTTGGAATCTTTGGCCGTCAGAAGCGGGATGAAGAAAATGATGTACGCCAAAATCGCAATCCCTTTGTTCTTGTCAATATCCGACTGGTCACCGTTAGAAAACGTACTCAACACGATCATTCCTCTCTAATTGTAAGATGCAGCTATTAAAAATTGCCGGCTTCCTCTATACGTTCTGCGCTTGCTCCAGACCGCGCAGCGGAGCTGCACGCGCTGGCAACGGCTGCTCACCTTCCTTCCGCTTGCCTCTCCACCAATGCCGGTTGTGTGAATGCTTCGCAGTCGCGCGAGATACACAACTTGATGGCTCCTTGATACGTGTATGACTTATTATTTGGCGTTTATTCCCTCATTTCCTTCTTTTTACGACAGCGATTCGTATTATTTTTTTGCATCGATCCGCTTTTATCGACAAAACCCGGCGCGTCCGCGTACAGCAAAAGCTGCCGGGTCGTCCGGCAGCCTTCTGCTCGTGAGCGCAAGTGATCGTTCGGACCCCTTCCTTCAACTACCGATCACAATTCCAACTTTCCCTTCGCTCACCTCCACTTTATAAGTCCGGGCCCGGACCTTCCCGCTTATAAGCGATTTGCCCGTCTTGATGTCGAATTCCCAGCCGTGCCACGGACAGCGGACAATCTCTCCGCCCCGGCCGTATTCGTACTTGTACACGTCCGACGGCAGCGTCGTCCCGCATACGACTCCTTTGCAGAGAGGGGCTCCCTGGTGCGGGCAATAGTTATGAACCGCATAAAACTGCCCGCCGATCCGGTACACGCCGATCTCCCGTCCTTCGACGCTAACGATCGTTCGTCCGCCATCCTCCAGATCGGCCGCCTCTAACACGTAATGCACCGCCATGCTCCCTTCCGCCCTCCTTTTAGGCTTCCGGTTTCCTGCACCCGTCCGGTTACAGCCTATACAGCTTCCTGGCGTTCTCGTAAAAGATTTTGCGCTTCGCCTCCGGACTCAGCCGCTTCAAAATTTCCGTAGGCGCGTCGAAATCCCAATGCGGGTAATCGCTCGCATACAAGATGATATTCTCCGCATCGATCATATTGAACAGATCGATCAAATGCTGCGGATTGTCGGGCTCCTCGATCGGCTGTGTCGAGATGAAGACGTGTTCGCGGATATACTCGCTCGGCAGCTTCGTCAGCCACGGCACCTGGGAGCGGAGCGCCTTGTAGTTTTTGTCCAGCCGCCACATCAGTCCGGGCAGCCAGGCGATGCCGCCTTCGATCAGCACCACCTTCAGATTCGGATATTTGACGAAGACGCCTTCGCATACCATGCTGACCAGATGGGTCATGAACGTCTGCGACAGGCACGTATGCCACTCGATATACCGCGAAGGATAACCGGCCGCCGTCGGCGCGGTCGTACTGCCCGCCCCTTCCGCTCCCGGGTGAAGGGCGAGCGGCAGGCCGTTTCGCTCCGTCGCCTCGTAGATCGGGTGATAAAACCGCTGGCCGAGCGGCATGCGCGCCGCGCTGGAGATAATTACCTCGACGATATCCGGATGACCGGCGAGCCGGTCGATTTCCCGGGCCGCAAGCAGCGGGTCCAGCGTCGATACGGCCATCGCTCCTTTAAACGCCTTGCTTTTGCCGAGCCATTCCGCGATCAGAAAATCGTTGTAGGCCGAGCAGATCGCAGCAGCGAAATCGGCGTCGTGGGTGGCCGCGATATTGTATATAACTCCGGTCAGAATCGCGTACTCCATGTCATAACGCTCGATCAGCTGCTTGATCATGTAATCCGGGTCGGAGCCCGCCTTGCCGCCTCCCGGAGGAACCGCATCCCGTCGCAGCACGCCGACCGGCGAATGATAGCCGGAACTGACGGAGCCGATCCCCCCGGCCGCCACCCGGCTTTTCCACGGCTCGGGCAAATACGGGACTAACGCCGAATCGTTCTGCTCATTGTGGACGTCGACGTCGATGACCTTGAAGCTTTCCGTCATTCGCTCCTCGCCTCCAGCCTATTTCGTTCCGTAGGTCCGCTTGTAGGCGGTATTGTACATCGCCAGCAATTCGTCCGCTCCGAGCTTTTTCGCCTGCTCGATGAATTGGTTGTACGTCGTATCGTTGATCGGCGTTTTGCCGGTTACGAACTCGGTCATTTTCTGTTCGAGAAATTTGTTCAGGTTGCTCAGTTTCGATTTCTCCAGCTCCAGCTCGGCCTCGGTTTTGACGATCGCTTTAGGCGCCGGGATAATATATTTCTCGTACTTCGCGTTGATCGCCTTGCTTTTCTCGTTCAGCCCCCGTTCCCAGGCGTCGCGCGACTTGGCGTTATCGAGCGTGATGTTGTCATACCAGACTCCGTAATCGCGGCGCAGCGGCACGTACGGGCTCGCTCCGAATTCCTTCATATATAGCGGCTTGCCGTTCTCTATCGTATACGTCTTGTTCACGATGCCGAGGGACAGATAGTTCGAGCCTTCTTCGCCGACGAGGTAATCGAGGAATTGGACCGCTCTCTCCTTGTCTTTCACCTTGGCCGAGATCGCCCTGCCGCTGGCGCCGACCAGCGAACGCGAGTACTGGTAGTTTTTGATGCCGGAGGCGGCGAACTGCGGGATCGCGTCAAACTCGTAGTCGGCGGGAGCGCCGGCTTTTTTCGCTTTCTCGGTGAGCGGTTCCAGATCCGCTTTCCAGAAATAGGTAACGAGCGACTTCCCTTTCAGAATGCGCTCTTCCCATTGCGCTTGCGTCAGCAGCGAATATTCGGGATCGAGCAGCTTCTCGGCGTACAGCCGGTTCATGTACACGATCGCATCCTTGAATCCGCTGTGATACGGAGCGAACGCGTATTGGTCGTTGGCCGGATTCAGGTTGAAGAAGCCTTGAATGCCTGTAAACGCCCTGCCGAATACGGTGTACAGACCGGTGTCGCCGATCGGCGAGTTGGAGACCAGCGGATACGTATCCGGGTATTTCTCCTTCAGCGCCTTCAGAAACTGATAAAATTCCTCCAGCGTTGTCGGTTCCTTCAGATTGTTTTTGGTCATCAAATCTTTGCGGGCGTACCAGATGAAGTTGAACCCTTTGCCCGCCGCATCGCCTTCGAGCACCGGCACCGTGTACAATCCGCCGTCCGCGCCGGTCGCGAGCGCCTTCGCCTCGGGGTACGTATCGTAAAACTTTTTCAGATTCGGCGCGATGTTCAAGTAATCCTTCAGGTTCAAGAACACTTTCTCCGGCCCGTTCTCGCGCCCTTCCTGGGTCGTTACCTGGATGAAATCGGTCACGGAGTTCGTCGCGATCATAATTTGCCGCTTCTCGGTCAGCCCTTCCTGGCTGACGACCTGGAAATCGACCTTCACACCGGTTTTCGCCTCGATTTCTTTGAAAATTTCCCAGTCCGTCCGCACTTTTCCTTCTGTCCGGTCGTACACGAGCCAAGAAAACGTAACCGGTTTCTTCGTACCGGCTTCCGGCGTTTTGCCGTCCGGTCCGGGTTCGTCCTTGCCGCTGCACGCCGCCGCCAATCCGCCCAGCATCATTGTCGCCATCGCCGCTGCGATCGTTTTTCTCCTCAATGGGGCCGCCTCCCTTTTGTATCGTAGAAATGGATCTATAGATGCGGATTCGGGGAATCCGGACCTACCCTTTGATGCCGCCGATCATCGTGCCCTGGACGAAATATTTCTGAATAAACGGATAGATGCACAAAATCGGCAGCGTGGCAATGATAATCATCGCGTATTTGAGCGTCTCCAGATGACTCAGATCCCCTTCGCCCTGCACATTCGTCCCGGCGATCAAAATGTTGCGAAGCATAATCTGGAGCGGGTACATGCTGCGGTCGTTCAAGTAAATAAGCGCGTCGAAAAACGCATTCCATTGTCCGACCGCCGTAAACAGCCCGATCGTAGCCATCACCGGCAGCGACAACGGAAGCACGATCCGCAGCAGCACCTGGAACGAGCCGCAGCCGTCGATCGTACCCGCATCCTCCAGCTCCTCCGGCAGCGCTTCGAAAAACGTCCGCATAATGAACAGATGCCACGTGCTGATCAGCGTCGGCAGGACGATCGCCCAGATCGAATTGAGCAGCCCCAGCTTCTGGACGACGAGGAAGGTCGGAATGAGCCCGCCGCTGAACAGCATCGTAAACGCCGCCATCAGTAAAATCGCCCGGCGGCCGGGCAGCCACTTTTTCCCGAGCGGGTACGCCATCGCCGAGGTCGCGACCAGCGTAAGCGCTGTATGGACGACCGTGTACCGGATCGTATTCCAGTAGCTGATCCACAAATCCGGGTTAAATACAAGCCGCTCGTAAGCAGCCAGCGTCACCGCCTTCGGCCATAACAGCACCTGGCCGCTCGCGACCATCGCATGGTTGCTGATCGAAGCCGAGAACACGTACACCATCGGATACACCATCACGATAATAAGCACGATCATGCCCGTCACATTCATGATATCGAACAGTCTGGACATCCAGCTTTCCCTGATCTTCATAACCCGGCATCCCCCTCACCATAAACTCGTCTCCGAGTATTTCCGCGCGATCCGGTTCGCCAGCACGACGAGAACGAAGCCCGTCGCCGACTGGAACAGACCGACCGCCGTAGCGAAGCTGAAATCGGCGTCCAGGATGCCCCGGCGATAGACGAACGTATTGATCACGTCCGCCGTCTCGTAGGTCATCGAGTTATACAGCAGCAATATTTTCTGAAATCCCGTCTCCATAAAGTTGCCGAGGTTAAGCACGAACAGGATGATCATGACGGGAACCATCCCGACGAACGTAATATGCCGGATTTGCTGGAACCGGTTCGCTCCGTCGATTTTGGCCGCTTCGTACAAGGTCGGATCGATCCCGGCGATCGCCGCCAAATACAGAATCGTGCCCCAGCCCACCCGCTGCCAAATCTCCGAGCCTACATAAATCGTCCGGAACCATTCCGGCAGGCCGAGAAACAGGATCGGCTCGATGCCGAACCATTTCACGAGAATATGATTGACGACGCCCGTCGACGGCGACAGAAACGTCACGAGTATGCCTGCAATAACGACGGTGGACAAAAAATGAGGCATGTAGCTGATCGTCTGCACGAATCGTTTGAACCAACGGATGCGCAGTTCATGGAACAGCAGCGCCAGCAGCACCGGAGCCGGGAAATGGAACAACAGATCGTACACGTTCAGCATGACGGTATTGCGGATCAGCTTCCAGGAATCCGGCGTGTTTACGAAAAACTCGACGAAATGCTTCATCCCCACGAACTTGCTGCCGAGCACCCCCCGGCCGATCGAGAAGTTCTGGAACGCGATGACGACCCCGTACATCGGCAAATATTTAAAGATCAAATAATACAAAATGCCCGGCAGCATTAACAAATATAACGCTTTATGTTTTTTCAGCACGAACCAGAAGCGGGACATCGAGGTCACCAGGCGTCACGCCCTTTCTGTAAACGGTTCCAATTTATTCGCCTGCCGTGTTCCTTTTCTTGCCCCCACTATAGGTCCGGAGCCGGCAGGCCGTAAAGCGCGTATATTTGTCCGCTGTCGCCTTTCTTGCATCGCGCAGGGAACCGCTTGCCATCAGCCTCCGCCGGAAAAAAAAGAGACGTCCGCAAAAAGGAAGTCTCATCTCTGATGGATCGCCCGGTACTTCGCAGGCGTCGTTCCTTCGTATTTGCGAAAAACCGGAATCAGCGAATTCCTTCCCCAATAGCCGACCTTCTCGGCGATTTCGTCGATGTTCATATCCGTCTCCAGCAAATATTGCTTGGCTTTCTCCAGCCGGACTTTGGCGATGTACTCCACGTATTTGTCCCCGACCTCCTCCTTGAACGTGCGGCTGAAGTGGCCGGCCGACATGTTAAGCTGCCGGGCGAACCGTTCGATCGACAGCTCTTCGTTGTAGTGCTCCCGGATGTACACCGCGATTTCGGCAAACTGACGGCACCGCGCATAGGGCTCGGCCGGACGGAACAGCTCGGCGTGAATGTCGCGGAGACAGAGCCGGATTTCTTCCCAGGTGACGCAGCGGTTCAGCTTGTCGAACAGGCCGGAGTAAAAGGCGATATGAAAATCGCCGCGGTCCGTCTCCGCCGAACGAATCCATGTACTCAGCACGTCCGAGCAAAACATCTTGACCTCGGCCGCCCGGGCAAGCTTCCCCGCATCCAGCAAGTCGAACACGCTTTTCAGTAATCCGCCGTAATCCCGGCTTTTGTACATATTGACGAACCGGTTCACATCCTGAGCCGACAACAAACTGTCCCAGCCCGTCCTGCACTGCGCCATCCGCTCCTCTCCGCACAGCTCCACTTCCGGACCGAGCCCTTTGTACTCCAGCATCGCCAGCGCATGTCCGTATGACCGGTGGAGCTGCTCCCAAGAATCGGCCGGACTACCGATGCCGATCGTGATTCGGCGTACCTTCGCATACGGCAGCACGATCACCTTTAGCCTCTGCGCCGCCTCGTCCGGACTGCCCCGCTCCGCCGCCTCATGGTGGACGACGCACGCCAGGATATCCGGCTTCGTCTGGCACAGCCACACCGGCCCCGGGTATGACTTGCGGATTCGCTCCGCAATCGCTCCGATCCATGACGCGCCGGGCGGCTCCGGCTCCTCCTCCGTCCCGTGTTCCGGCTTCCGGGAGTACGCCTGCAGCTCGATACACAGCACCGTCCTTTGCATCTCCGTCCCGCTTGCTGCAAGCGGCCCGTCCCGGTATTCGCCGAGCAGCAGCCTCGTCAGCAGATGCTCCTGAACCATCGGAACCATGCCCGTTACGAGACGGGACAACTGGTCGTTCTCGGTCATCAGCTGATCGGAGTAGCGCTTGATGACATCGAAATCGTTGCCCCGCCGGCGGAAATCATACCCATGGAGCGGATCGCGGAACGAGACAAGTCCGGTTTTGATCTCATGGATGGGAGCATACAGCTTCCGGCTTAACAAGTAAGAGACTGCGCTTCCAAGCAGCAGGAAAAAACCGAAAAACGCCACGCACAGCTTGCTGATCAGCCGGGCGGGCGCCAGCAGTGTCTGCAGATCGATGACGCTGACATAACTCCACGCATCCGTAAAGCGCGACGGAATCGAGGACAGCTTGTTCGCTCTGGCTCCGGGCTCCATCGAGCCGGCCTGGACGATCGCTTCCCCGCTCCGGTCGACCATCGCGGTTCCCAGCACCCACGGCTCCCCGATTCCGATCTTCTCGCGAAGCTTATCCCGGTTCACGTCAACGACCAGGTACAGATCCGGATTGGCGGAATTGAACGGGTAACTCATCACGGCGGAGATAACGGAGCCGGGAAACGAGTCGACGTCGTTAAGCGGATTTTGCATCACCGCGTACGGCTTCGTGAAAACCATCATTTTTTTCCCTGTCAGATGGGGGAACAGCGCCGCTTTGTCCGTTTGGCTTATTTTGTAATGGTACTGAAAATAATAGGTTTTATCAGTATGCATCCTCGAATCGATGACCAGGTCGTAGCCGGCGAAATATAAGTAGGCGTTCGTCACGAGATCTTCGGAGCGGAGCTTGTTTAATTGCTCCATCAGCGAATGGACCCATTCGTTGCGCTGCTGGTTGTCCGGCGGATCGGCCGCTACTTTCAGAAATCCTTTCAGATCGGCCGCGCTCAGCATATGGATCATGCTTGTCTGCAGCAGCGTAAAGGCCGAATCGGTCTGATCGGAATAATGCCGCATCAGCATGTCGCTCCGGGCTTCCGCATCGCTCTCGATCAGACGGACGACGAAGACATATGTAACCGTGCTCGCAACGAAGACGGGGACGAGAAACAATACGAAATAGCTAGCGAACAATTGCCAAAACAAAGCGATCCGGCCGCTGAACAGACGATTCATCGCAGGTTGCCCCTTCCTCCCGATTCCTTCCGAGACCGAACACCGGAATGTCCTTTGTATCATTGTATCGCCGTCACGCGGAATCAGTACCGGTACCGGAGAAGCCGGATCGTTTTTAAGGCCGCGGACGTCGTCAGCAATAAGAAAACCGTCCGGAAAACATCCGGACGGTCCTTTGACGTGCAAACCCATACGTTGGTGCGTGGAAGGGAATGGGTACCTTCGCTTCGGCTGCTCGTTGACGAGGTTTAAAGAGATCCACCCGACACGAGATGCGGCCTGAAAACATTTTGCTTATGTGCAGTTGTGTTCGTCTACGCCAAAACGTATGCGCACGCGCACGGTTTCTCAACCTATACGATGTCCATGCCGCAGGGCGGCACGGTAGCAGGATGAAAATAACGACACTTGCTGACCCGAGCCGCTTACAACTCCAAATCAAAATAAAAGCAGACGCCCCGCTCCGTGTTCATCACCCCGTACCGGCTGTCGTGCATATCGAGGATATACTTAACGATGGCCAGCCCGAGTCCCGTTCCTCCGGTTTTCCGGTTCCGCGAACGCTCCACCCGGTAGAACCGTTCCCAGACGCGGTCCAGCTGATCCTCAGGCAGCTTCTCCCCTTCGTTTTCGATAGACAGGCGGATTCGCTCCCCGTCTTTCTCGATCCTTACCGTAATTTCGGTACCTGCGGACGCATGGCGGATCGCGTTCATAAGCAGGTTAAACAGCACCTGCTCGATCTTGACCGGGTCGGCGTGGACCGGCTGCTCATCCGACGTTACGGTTACGACCTGGAGCTCTTTCTCGCTCAGATGGTGGGACAGCTTGTCGGCGATGTCTTCCATCTGTTCGCTGAGCGAATAGCGGAGCTTTTTCGGCTTCGTTTTTTGCGACTCCAGCTTGGTGAGCTCCAGCATATCCTTCACCAGATTTTCCATCTTCTCCGTCTCGTCCAGAATGACTTCAAGATACCGCTCCCGCTTGCCTTCGCTTACGTCGTCCTTGACGCCTTCCACAAACCCTCTTACGATGCTGAGCGGCGTCTTCAGCTCATGGGACGCGTTGGAAATAAACTCCTTCTGCATCTGCTCCATCCGCAGCTTGTGTTCCATATCGGTTTTCAGCCGCTCGTTCGCTTCGTACAGCTCGCGGAGCGTGTTGTCCAGCGTCTCGGACAAGCTGTTCAAGCTGTCCGACAAGCTGCCGATCTCATCGCTGCCCTTCACCTGCGACTTCACGGAGAAGTCCAGCTTGGCCATGCGCAGCGCGATTTTGTTCAGCGACAGCAGCGGCTTCGTGACCAGCTTCGAGAACAGCAGCGAGAGCAGGACGATCAGGGCGATGCCGCCGACCGCGAGATAGAGGTAGAACAGTCTCAGCGCATCGTAAGCTTCGCTAATCTGCTGCAGCGACGCCACGACGAAGACCAGCTCGCTGACCTTCCCCCCGGCCACGACCGGCTGAATCGAGACGAGTCCGCGCGTCCCGCTGATCGTCTCCGTCCATTCCTCGGTAATCCGCTTTCCGCTCTGCAGCTCCGCTTCCTTCGCGGGAGAGAGAGGGAACCATTCGTCCAGCGCAAGGAACAGCAGCCCCTGGCGCAAATTCCACTGGTTGGGGTGCGGCAGCAGCGCATCGGTAATTACGCCGCCCAGCCGTTCCATCGGTTCCGCGATCCCGCTGCTTGTAATGCTGCCGATTTCCTTCGCCCCCGCTTTTTGGATCACCCCGGGGAAGAAGAAATCTTTCGTGTCCGGATTATCGTAGACGCCCAGCACCTCGATCCGGTCCCCGATGCTCAGGTTCGCCTGCAGCAGCTCCTTCAGTCCCGAATTGATCAGAAAAGACAGCGAGATCCGCACCGTCCGCCCGCTGTCGTCCTGAATGACGACGCGAAACGAATTATCGTATTTGATTTTGCCCTCCGGGTTTAATATCGCGAGCTGGGCTTTGTTCTGGCTGATGAACAACGCCATCTCGCGGGAGATCCGGTCGTCGTCCCAGCGGCCCTGCGCGTATTTTTGCCCGAACGCCTGCAGCTTTTTTTCCAGGGCGGCCGTTTTCTGATACTGGTAAAACTTGTCGAAGAAGAACAGCTGTCCGATCAGCACGACCGCGTAAAAAAGGAAAAAAAACAGTGCGGTAATCGCAAAAAGCTTAAACGCCACCCCGCGCCTGTTCATCGGTCCTCCTCGAACTTGTAGCCGGAGCGGATCACGGTCCGGATATGGCGGGCTTCGCTGCCGAGCTTGCCGCGCAGTTTTTTGATATGCGTATCGACGACTCTCATATCACCGAAGTAATCGAAGCCCCATACATGGTCCAGGATCGTCTCCCGGGCCAGCACGATGCCTTCGTTTTTGATCAGGTACAGCAGCAGATCGTATTCCTTGGGGGACAGCTCGATCTCCTGCCCGTTCATGTCGACCCGGCGGGCGCGTCTGTTAATGATGATCCGGCCGAAGCTGATCAGATGATCTTCCTTGCCCACGGTCCCTTCGATCCGCTTCATCAGGCTTTTGGCGCGGGCGACCAGCACCTTCGGGCTGAACGGCTTCGTTACGTAGTCGTCGGCTCCAAGCTCGAAGCCGAGCATTTTATCGTCTTCCTCGGATTTGGCGGTTACGATAATAATCGGCACGGCCGAGCGGGCGCGCAGCTGCCTGCACACCGTCCAGCCGTCCATCTCCGGCATTAACAGGTCGAGAATGACAAGGTCGACGCTGAGCTTCTCCAGCATTTCGAGCGCTTGTACGCCGTTCTCGGCTTCATAGACCGTCCACTGCTCCCGCTCGAAGTAGTCGCCGACGATTTCGCGGATCAGACTTTCATCCTCGACCAGCAATACTTTTCTCCCCATGCTTGCGCTCGCTCCTCTTGCATTAGTTGTCTCTCTATACTGTACCGAATCGGTGTGTACTTAGTGTGTCGATGGATGGAGGAAAAGCAAGAAAAACTAGGACTTCCTACACATAAAATACACACCAGTCCGCTATAATGGCTTCCACGGCCATAGACTATTCCCGCTTGAGAGGATGCCTCTGATGAACATTTGGGCTATATTGAATCATAAAGATACGCGCCGCTTCGGAGTTCTGGCGCTGTTCTGCCTGCTGCTGTTCTGGCTCCACAGCATGCTGAATCTGATCCTGCTTACGTTTCTGATGACTTATCTGATGAACCGGCTTCACCTGTACGTGAAACGGTGGATCGACAAAGTCGTCCCGATCAACGCCACCGTTGTGCTCGCCCTGCTGTACAGTCTGCTCGTGACACTGCTCGTTACTGTTATGGTAAGGCTGTTTCCCGCGCTTGTCCATCAGGCGACCCAATTGTTCGAGCTGGTCAAGCAAGTGTACGACAATCCGCAGAATGAGATGGTCGCTTATTTGCTCTCGCTGCTCGGAGGACTCGACATCCCCAGCATGCTGAAGCCCGGGCTCGATTTTATGATGAAAATCGGCAATTGGGGATTTCATTTGTTTCTAGCGTTAATTTTAAGCTTGTTTCTGCTGCTCGGCAAAGGAAACGTCATCCGCTTCACCGCGCAATTCCGGACGAGCAAGCTGGGCTGGTTCGTTAAGGAAATTGAGTTTTTCGGCCGCAAATTCGTGCAGACGTTCGGGAAAGTGATCGAGACTCAATTGTTAATCGCGCTGATCAACTGTATGTTGACGACTATCGCTTTATGGATTATGGGCTTCCCGAACTTGATCGGACTCGCCCTGCTCATCTTCGTGCTGGGACTGATACCGGTCGCGGGCGTTTTTATCTCGCTCGTCCCGCTCGGCGCGATCGCCTTCAGCAT
Source organism: Paenibacillus sp. GYB004 (assembly GCF_036577605.1). Classification (NCBI taxonomy): domain Bacteria; kingdom Bacillati; phylum Bacillota; class Bacilli; order Caryophanales; family Paenibacillaceae; genus Paenibacillus; species Paenibacillus sp. GYB004. The sequence continues at coordinate 184,198 of NZ_JARBDB010000052.1, read as the reverse complement.
CGGCGGCTTTATCTACGTCATCTATCTGATCGTGACGATCACGATCATTCATGCGATTGAGGCTTATGTGCTCAACCCGAGACTAATGGCGTCCAAAACCCACCTGCCCGTCTTTTACACGTTTGTCGTGCTGCTGTTCTCGGAGCATTTCTTCGGCATCTGGGGGCTGATGGTGGGCATTCCGACCTTCGTCTTTTTGCTCGATATACTAGAAGTTACACGTATGGGAAAACCGGCTGCCCAGGCAGTTCCTGAACCGGAACCGAGGGAAGTCTGATCGTCTATAACCAATCGGAGCGTGGCTGTTCATGACCTTCGTTCAAGATATGATTATGCAATACGGATATATCGCTTTATTTCTGTGTCTCGCCCTTGGCATTGTCGGCTTGCCGATTCCGGACGAGCTGCTGATGACCTTTGTCGGCTATTTGGCCTCGATCGGGTTTATGAGTATGCCGGGGTCTGTCGCCGTCAGCTTCCTCGGGGCGATGAGCGGGATGGTGATCAGCTATACGCTGGGAAGGAAGTTCGGCAAGCCGCTGCTGTGGAGGTACGGCAAGTGGCTGCGGCTGACGCCGCCGAGGCTGGAGAAGGCCGAGACGTGGTTTAACCGGTACGGGCCGTGGACGGTCGGCTTCGGCTATTTTATCCCCGGTATCCGGCATCTGACTTGTTATTTGTCTGGGGTAAGCGCCATGAAGCCAGGCACCTATTTCATATTCGCAGGCGCAGGCGCGTTGATCTGGTGCACCTTGTTCATTTCGATCGGCTATTTCGTCGGTTCGAAGATTTGATCAAGAAGATTCGCGCCAAAAAGAACCAGTCCGCATAATCCGACTGGTTCCCGCCACGCTTTTATACTCCGCCCGGAATCACTTCCAAATGCTTGAACTCGTACCCCTGCTCACGTGCGTAATCGATAATGCTCCCCATCGCCTCGGCGTTATCGCTCGATACGGAATGGAGCAGGATAACGGCTCCCGGATGCAACTGCCCTGTCACCTTATCGAAGGCGTGCCGCCAGCCCTGCTGCTTGTTCGTATCCCAGTCCACATAAGCGATCGACCAGAACACGTTAATATAACCTAGCTTCCGGCTGACCGACAGCGTACGCTCGCTGAATATGCCGCGCGGCGGCCGCAGGAACGGCATCTCTTGCTGCCCGGTCAGCTCGGCGACGCTGTCCTTCACCTGCTTCAGCTCGGAGGCGAGCCGCTCGTCCGATATTTGGGTCAGATCGGGATGGCTCCACGAATGGTTGCCGATCCGATGCCCCTCTTCGCTCATTCGTTTCAGCAAATGCGGCTGTTCCCGGATGAACTGTCCGGTTACGAAAAACAGCGCCGGCACCCGTTTTTCCTTGAGCACATCGAGTATTTTCGGCGTATGGCCGTTCTCGTACCCGTTGTCGAACGTTAAATACAACGTCTTGCCGGTGCCGTCTCGCCGGAATATGGCATCGTACGTTTCGAGCACCGGTTTGAAGCCTTCCTCATCGATGGAAGCTGGCGCTCCGTTACGGCTTTTCTTAAATCCGAAATGGTACGGCTGACTGCCGGAAGCACTAGCGGACGCGACATCCGCGGCTAAACCATAAGCGAGAACGGCGGCGATACATACGAGGTTAACCAGCTTTCGCATCTTCCCTAAGTTCCTCCTGAGTGGTTTCCCAAATCGTAGTTTACAAGGGTTTGACTGTATTCTTTGCTTTACCGTACTGCTCATAATCGTGTAATTTTTACCTGTGCGAAAAACCGTCCGGATAACCATCCGGACGGTTCAGCGAGCAATTGCTTATTTGGATTCAGGTTCCTTACAGCTTAACCCATGCGGTAAGACCATCCGGGCTGTCCGGGTTGATGCCGAGCCGCTCCGCTTTGACCAAAGCTACAATTTGCGGGATGAAGATAAATGGAATGCCTTGAACCGCGATATCCAGCTCGGCGCCGGAAACGACAGCCAGATCCGTCGCAGCCGGATCGATAACGCCGTCACGATCGGCATAAGCGATCACCGTCGCGCCGCGGCCTTTAATATCCTGCATCAGCTTGTTCTGATGAGCGGTTCCGTCAGCCGTCAGCAAGGCGATAACGAGCGTGTCCGCTCCTACGGTCACCATCGGGCCATGCCTTACGTCGAGCAGGTGGAACGAATGCGCTTGAACTTTGGCGATCTCGGTCAGCGCAATCGCGCCTTCCGCAGCGATCCCCTGAAGTTCCCCGTCGGCCAGCAGCACCGCATTGGACCATTCGAAGTCGGCCGCCTGGCGGATCGCGTTCTCGACGCGTTCCATGTAGGCTTCGCCTTGCCCGATTACAGCCGCCAAATCGTTCAGCAGCTTCTCGTCCTCGCCCAGGAAAGCGGCAATCATCAGGTTGGCGGTGTACAGATTGGACACCGTTCTCGTCTGGCACACGCTGTTGTCGAACGCCCATGGCAGCTCAAGCGTAAAATCCGCCTTTTGGGACAGCGGCGAGCCGGCTACGCAAGACAGCGCCAGCACCGGAACATGCTTAAACTCGCGGATCAGCTTGACGGCCTCGACCACTTCGCTCGTGCTCCCCGAACGGGATGGCGCGATGATCAGCGTCTCTTCCATCAACGAGCGGTAGCGCTGCGGATTCAGCATCAGATCGCCGCCCGCCAATGCGCTCGCCGGAAAGCCGGCGCGAAGACGTACGGAAAACGCGGCGGACTCGCTCAGGCAATAGCTCGAGCCGCAGCCTACAAACGTGACCGAATTCGTTTGCAGCCCGCGTACGAAGGCGACGATCTCCGAGCGCTTCGACATCATATAATCATACGTTTGTTGGAGCGCAGCGTACTGCTGCTTAATTTCACTGTAAGTTAAACTCATGTTCGGTTACCTCCCTTTTCATCCTAATGAAATTATAAATCAAATGAATGATTACAACAATCATTTATTTGATCGAAAAAATCATTTTACCTCAAAACGCTGCTTTTTTTGCGGATATCCCCTCTCCATTATTCAATTGACGGCCGATGTTATATAATGAACATCATCTTAACCGCTAGCGCAAAGGGGAGCCGATTCATGTCCCGTACGATACTGATCGCCGACGACGAAGCGGAAATCCGCGAGCTGTTGTCTTTATATCTGGAAGCCGACGGACTGCGGGTATTGGAAGCCTCGGATGGAGCCGAAGCGGTCCGGATGCTCGGAGAACATGAGGTTGCCTTGCTGCTGCTTGATATTATGATGCCAAATATGGACGGCTTGCGGACGCTGAAAGAAATACGCAAAACTCATAACATCCCGGTCATCCTGCTGTCGGCGAAAAGCCACGATAACGATAAAATACTCGGCCTCGGCCTCGGGGCGGACGATTATATCGCCAAGCCGTTTAATCCGCTGGAAGTAACGGCCCGCATCCAGGCGCAGCTGCGCCGGTATTACAAGCTCGGACAAGCTCCGGAGCAAAGCGAGCCTGCTGTCCTGACCGCCGGAGATTTGCAGCTTGATCCGTCCAGCTGTACGGTCAGCAAACATGGCACCCTCCTGCCCCTGACTTCCCTTGAGTACAAAATGGTCGAGCTGATGATGCGTCATCCCGGTAAAGTATTTACGAAAAAGCAGCTGTTCGAATCGATCTGGGACGATTTTTATTTCGGCGATGACAATACGATTATGGTCCATATCAGCAAAATCCGCGAGAAGCTGGAGGACGATCCGCGAAATCCGGCTTATATCATCACCGTGCGAGGCATCGGCTATAAATTCGAGAAAAGGATCGCCCGTCATGAAACGTAACCGGATCTACTCGGCGATGATGCGTAATTATTTGCAGTTCGTGCTGCTAACCGCCCTGCTCTTCGTTATCGTGCTATGCGTCACGATCGTCTCGCTCGGCATGAAGCTGGAGAAAGGCGCCGTACCGCTTCAGACGGCTCAGGATATTGCGAAGCCCGATTACCGCTCGATCGCTCTGGGCGAACTGGAATCCGCCGGAGCTTCCGTCGAAGTATTGGACGAAGCCGGCCGTGTGGTGCATACGATCGGCCCGGACAACGGCCGGAGCCCGGTTTATACGGATGCGGAGCTGTACCTGCTGCTCGGGAATAAGCGCGAGCTGCCCTATTATACGACCGCCATGCCGGTCGCCGGCGAAGACGGCAAGCCGTATCTGGTGCTGCTGAAAATTCCGATGGCCGAAGTAAGCGGCACGGTGGAGCTGCGCAAAAACGCCGAGCAGACCGACTGGTTAATCGGCCGCCACCTGCTTTTGTTTCTGGCGATTTTTCTGTTGCTGCAAATCGGCCTCGTTTTGCTGTACGCAAGGCGTACGTCCCGGAAAATCAGCCGTCCGCTGCACGCGGTAGCCAAAGGACTGCAGCAGCTGACCGAAGGGCAATACGACACGCGGATTCAGATTGCGGCCAAAGCGCACTCGGAAATCGCACAGCTCCGCGACGCTTATCATTATTTGGCCGGAAAGCTGTCGGACGCCGAGAAGGAAAAGGCGGTACTGGAGCAAAGCAAAAATCATATGCTGCTCGATTTGTCCCACGACCTGAAAACTCCGCTTACGAGCATCCAGGGTTACGCCCGTGCGCTCCAGGAAGGGATGGTGCCAGACGAAGAACGCAAGGAGCGATACTTGAAGCTGATCCACGACAAATCGGTGCGGCTGACGAACTTGATCGATGCGATCTTCGAGCTGCTGACGATGGATACGCCCGGCTTCAAGCTGACTCTCGTCCGGACCGATCTGGCCGAATTTCTCCGCGAGATCGCCGCCGAGTTTTACGAAGAGCTGGAGGAGAAGCTGTTCAAGCTGGAAGCGGACATTCCGCACGGCCTATGGATGGCCGGCATCGACCCCCGTCAGATGGCCCGCGTTCTCTCCAACCTGATCACCAATGCGATGAAATACAATCCGCCGGGGACGGAGCTGCGGCTGGCCCTCCGCAGGCAAGGTTCGCTCATCGCCATCGAGGTGGCGGATAACGGCGTCGGCATCCCGCAGCGGCTTCAACCGACGCTGTTCGAGCCGTTCGTGCGCGGCGACGAAGCGCGCAACAGCCTAGGCGGCGCCGGACTGGGACTTGCCATCGCCAAAAAAATCGTCGAGAAGCATCGAGGGACGTTGGCGCTTTCCCGGCACACGCCCGGCTGGACCGTATTTACGATCCTGCTGTCCGCCGAGCCGGTTCAACCGAATACCGACTAATTTTATTCCGCCGGGCTTGGCGTAAGCCCCGGCGGTTTTTTTACGATTAAGGCGAGCTTAAGTTTCTCTTCACATTCGGTTAAGGCGGGTGAAAGAGTGACGCGGTAAGCTGGTGTCATCCCTTATACCAGACTGGAGAGAGCTGCTATGACCGCCTTGCAACAAATACAGGATCATTCCGGTTCAGCCGGGCAATCGCCTGTTATCGAGATTCGCAACGTATACAAGCATATCGGCAAAAAAGCGATCGTCCGCAACGTTTCCTTCGACGTCTACCCCGGTGAAATATTCGGCCTGCTCGGCCCGAACGGCGCCGGCAAAACGACCCTGATCCGGATGCTCGTCGGACTGATGTCGATCTCGGACGGCTCGATGAAGGTGGACAGACACGACGTGCGGCGCGCTCCGGACAAGGCGCTCCGCAGCATCGGAGCGATCGTCGAAAATCCGGAGATGTACAAGTTTATGTCCGGCTACAAAAACCTGCTCCACTTCGCCAAGCTCGTTCCCGGCAATGGCATAGACCGCAACCGCATCCTGGACGTCGTCTCGATGGTCGGACTCGACAACCGGATTCACGATAAGGTCAAAACGTACTCGCTTGGTATGCGCCAGCGGCTCGGCGTAGCGCAAGCGCTTATGCACAAGCCGAAGGTGCTCATTCTCGACGAACCGACGAACGGACTCGATCCCGCCGGCATCCGCGAGCTCCGCGACCAGTTGAAGACGCTCGCCCGCGAGGAAGGGATCGCCGTCATCATCTCCAGTCATCTGCTGTCGGAGATGGAGCTGATGTGCGACCGGGTAGGCGTCATTCAACAAGGAGTGCTTATCGGTATCCAGCAGGTGACGGAGGAGAATACGCCCGAGCATGCCGTCCCGATCCTCTTTCAGGTCGACAGCCAGGAGGCCGCCAGAAAGGTGATCGCCCTTGCGTTCGACGGGCTGGCGGTAGACAGCGATCCGCTCGGCATTCTCGTGACGACAAGCGCCGGCTGCATCGCCGACATTAACGCCAAGCTGGTCGCCGGCGGAGTACGCGTATCCGGCATATCGATCCAATCGAAGTCGCTGGAAGACAAATTTATGGAAATGACGAGGAGGCCGTAACATGATTACCTTTCTCCGGATCTTGCAGGCGGAGTTTATGAAAATTTTCGCCAGACGGCGAAACTGGGTGCTGATCGGGGTGCTGCTGGTGCTCGCTTTCGCCCCGACCTATGTCAGTCCATTGTTCCCTCCTTCGGAGCACGACTGGCGGACCGAGCTGCGCGAGGAAAATAGCAAAATCGAGAAGACGCTCGTTGAGGGACAGCTGACAGATAGCGAACGGCAGCACAAGCTGGACGCCGCTGCGCTGAACCAATACCGGCTTGACCATGACATGCCACCGGAAGAACAATCCGTCTGGGGAACGGTGCAATCGCTGTCGATGCTGACCAGCATCATTACGCTGCTCTCCGTCATCGTAGCGGCTGACAGCATCGCAAGCGAGTTTTCCTGGGGAACGATCAAGATGCTGCTGACCCGGCCCGTCGGAAGAACGAAGCTGTTGATGGCCAAATACGTGTCGGTCGTCGGATTCGCCTTGATGCTGATCGGGATACTCGCTGCCGCGGGTTTCGTGCAAGGGCTGATCGATCATGGCTTCGGGCATGTCGCCCTGCCGCATCTGACCCTCATAGATGGCGCGGTCCAAGAAAAATCGATGATCGTTCTTACACTGCAAACGTATGGGCTCAAATCGGTTAATCTCCTTATGATCGTCACGTTCGCCTTTATGATCTCCGCCGTTGCGCGCAGCAGCTCCATGTCGGTGCTTCTGTCCTGCGTGCTGCTGTTTACGGGTACGACCGTTACTTTCTTGTTCGGCGAGAAAGCCTGGGCCAAATATATATTGTTCGCCAATACCAATCTCACTCCCTATCTGAAGGGCGGCGCTCCGCTTCCCGGGATGACGCTGGGCTTCTCGATCGTGATGCTGGCCGCCTACTTCGCAGTGTTCCATGCTGCGGCCTGGTACTTCTTCACACGGCGCGATGTATCTGGATAAATTTACTACTTCTCTATGATGTATGGCATCCGCCGATTCCTATAATAATATGAAAACCAACTACAGAGGAGGTGAACACACATGCCAAACAACAATACTTATGTTGTACCTCAAAGCGCTAGCGCAATTGACCAAATGAAGTATGAAGCGGCAAGCACGCTGGGCGTAACTTTGGGTGCGGAAACATCGTCCCGCCAAAACGGTTCGGTCGGAGGACAAATCACGAAGCAGCTCGTGCAAATCGCGGAGCAAACTCTTGCGGGTCGCCGGTAATTTGCATTAGCTGTGTAGGGTCCCGACCCATAATATCTCCTTCAATGCGTAAACCATAAGTCCCGGTCAACGGGAAAAACAGGGTCGTCCGTGAAAACGGACGGCCCTTTGTGTTATCTCTTAAAACTTTTTCCTGTATTCCCCAGTCTAATAAACAAAACAGAAAGGGGAACACGTCCGAGTGAATGAGCAAACGAATCCGGCCGAGCTGGTTCAGGCGGCCCGCAGGGGCGACGACGAGGCGTTTTATCGTCTAATGGTCCTGCATCATGACAAGCTGTACCGAATTGCGTTCGCGTATTTTCGAAGTGAAGCGGACGCTCTGGAAGCGATTCAGGAAGTCACATACCGCGCTTATATGAAGCTTCATTCGCTTCGCAAACCGGATTATGCGGGCACATGGCTTGTCCGCATCCTGATCAACTATTGCAACGACGAGCGGCGGCGGCGAAGCCGTCAAGCGGAATACCGCTTCGGCGGCGTACCGGACGAACGCGCCGACGGGACCGAGATCCGGGCGGTCCGTGACAGCCTGGAATCGGCTCTGGACGTGTTGGAACCGCGGCAGAAGCAGATCGTGATCCTGAAATATTTCGAGGATCTGACGATACGCGAGATCGCCGCAGCGATGCAATATCCGGACGGCACGATCAAAACGTGGCTGTACAAAGCGCTTCGCAAGTTAAAAGATTATATGCGGAAGGACGGGGAACCGGATTGAGGGACAAGTCGAAACGGCGTTTTTGGGAGTACATCATCGGTCTTGGCAGTTATCGGCGGAAAAGGGCCGGCGTCGCTCCCCCTAAAGCGGACTCCCCCGGGGAAACAGAAGCGGAAGCGGCCGCGCATCCGGAGCTTTCACCGGCCCCGGCCATCGAGTCTTTGAAGGACGCTTATTTGCAGGCCTCTCCCCCTCCCGATACGGACGCTTACATCCGCGAAGGAATCCGCCGGGCGAAACGGGAGCTACTCCGCAAAAAACGAAAAAAACGGGCGACCGGCGCAGCCGCAGCTGTGCTCGTTCTCGCGCTGTCCGCCGCGCTTGGCTTCTCCCCCGCTTTCGCATCGTTCGTCGGGAAACTGACGACGCAGTTGCTGGATTCGAAGGACGGCCTCCATATCGCCGCCGAGCAGGGATATATGCAGCGTATCGGCAAGTCGGTCGAGCACGACGGGATCGAATTACGGATCGAAGATTTAATCGTCGACGAATTGCGTATGGTTATGTACTATTCGATCAAAGATAAGAATGGCTACGACAGCGTCCGCATCCAGGCCACGTCGGAGGATACGGCTACCGGAGAGGAGTACACCGTAGGCCAGCCTATGATGAGCAGCGGCGGACCCTGGGAGAACGGCGCGATGGAGATTCGCTGGAAGGAAGACGCGCCGATTCCGGACAAGCTTCGTTTACGTGTAACGATGCATGTGCCGATGAAGCCCGGGTACCAGAAAACCGTGCAGCTGGATAAGGAATGGAACCTTAGCTTATCGATCCGCAAAGATCAAATTGTCGCCAAACAAGTATTCGAGCTGAACGAGACGGTTTCTTTGGACGGACAAAACGTAACGTTTAAGCGGGCGACCTTGCTTCCTACCGCCATTCGTCTCGATCTCTCGGTCGATCCGAACAACAGCAAGCAGTTGTTCTCCATCGAGGATTTGAGACTCGTCGATCAAGACGGCCTGGAGCTGAAGCCGCTCCGTGGCTTCGAACGGCAATATTTCGTCTATCCGGTTACCCGGCCTAAAACATTGCATACGATCTACTTTGAAGGGAGCTTGCTCGCCAATCCGCAATCGCTCGACCTTGTAGGCAGTACCATCCGTGCGCTGGACAAGAGCAAACGCGAGATTATCGTGGATACCCGCGAGAAAAAACTGCTTAAGGTGCCGGACGAGCGGATCAAACTTGTCGATGTGAACAAATATCCGAATCGATGGGAGTTTTCGTTCGAGCTTGAGAAGGACGCTGATAACAAGATCTCTCCCTACATGATTGACATACATTCGCTGAATACCATGGAGCAAAGCTGGTTCGACCCTTCAGACGGGTATGGGCTCGGTTGCGGAGGGTACAGCTCTTCCGAGGAGACGGTCCAAAAGCTGAACTGCGTGATGACAGGTTCGGAATTAATGGGCGAATATTTGCCCGAGCCGTTCGTGTTCCGGATCTACGACTATCACTATAACAAAATCCGTCAGCCGTTCCGGGTGAAGATCAAGTAACAGCTTACTGCCGCGCCTTTGGAAATCATACAAATTATATATGTATGTTTACTTTGTTGGCGTTATCCTTTATACTTGAAATCGATGGGGACCTCGCGTCCCCCTCAAGCAGTAACCTCGAACGGCGGTAGGAAGGAGGCGACTCTTTTTTACCGCTGTTGCTATATAAGGCGGCCGATGCTCTTGTGCCGAACAGCAAGATCCCTACATCCCTTTTGCGAGGTGTTGAATGATGACCAGCCTGAATGTAACTTCTGCAGCCGTCAATTGCTTTAAGGAGGAATGGGGCGTCCGCGAGGGCGATCAGCTCCGCGTATTCGTCCGGTACAGCGGCGGCGGCGACGATGCTTATTCGCTCGGCGTCACCAAGAGCGAGCCTCGTTATCCGGCGATCTCGGTTACTCCGGGCAATGCCGGGATCACTTTATTTATGGAGGAAACCGACATCTGGTATTTGGACAATCGCGATCTGACGATCGACTGCCAAGGGCAGGATATCGTGTTTTCCGTCCAGTCGCCGGGTCCGTGACCCGATTGGCGGTTCATTCGCGTTTTTTTGGCGCAGGTGGTACAAAAACCGTCCGAAAAATGTGAAGTCCGGGCGGTTCTTTGACATGTAGGCCCATACGTTCGTACGCTGGAAGGGAATAGGAATAGGTACCTTCGCTCCAGTTGCGCCCTCAGTCGTAGTGTCCTCATGCGGCGGTGTGGCTAACGAATCCAGCGTTCGTTATCAGCGCCGAATGCGGACGTTTGAATTTGTAACGAATTCTTGTATGGTTATTACCCGCAAATCGGATCGTTTTTTCCACTTTCAGTTCAATAACGATGCCGGGATTCGTTACGTCTGGAATAACATCGTTTTTCAGCCATAAGCACGATCCGATTCGTTCGTTAGTCATCGGACCTGAGTATACGTTCGCTAACACCAAGGAAGGAACCCCCCTCCCCTTCCCTTTAGCACGGTAAAGAACTTAAACGTCCTGGCAGAGCAAAAAACCGCCTTTACAGGCGGTTTTTGCGAATTGTTTACGAATGCAACGGAGGCTTCGCTTGATCGGGGCGGCAGTTCAGCTTGGCTAGCGGCTTACGATTTAAGCTTGCGCTGCATGAATACGACTTCCTCGGCCAATCTATCGATTCGCCTGAGCACATCCTCGTCGGCGATTTGTTTGTCCGGATTAAAGTGGTCGTCATGCAAGTAGACGTAGCTTGGTGCGACAAACGCCCGGAAATAACCGGCAATCGGCTTGAGCTGATTTTCCACGACGAGATAGTGCTGGTACGTGCCGCCTGTCGCGGCAAACCCCATGACCTTATTGTACAGGGCGTTCACCGGCACCAGGTCGAACAAATTTTTCAGTACGCCTGTCAGGGAAGACTGGAAGATCGGCGTGCCGATAATATAAAAGTCCGCCTCAGCAACAATGTCGATGACTTTGCGCGTATCGCCCGTATAAGCGGCAGGATCTCTACCGTCGCAAAATTGGACGTCGTACTGCTTCAGATCGAGCAGTTGCGTTTCAATATCCGGGTTGTCGCGGCGTACCGCTTCCAACACTTGACGAACCGCAATCGCGGTTTTGGACCCTACTATCGTCCCTGAAATACCTAGCAGCTTCATCTTCACCATTCCTGTTCGAATCATAGTTGGACGCACGCAAGCGGATCGGTCCGCTTATCAGTTACCGCTGGGGATCGGCCCAAGGCGGCCTCTTCTCCGGTCTTAGCACTTCTTAGCCTGGCCCCGGTACGCGGCCGTCCGGAAACTCGCTCCGCAGCCGCAGGTCGCTTTGGCATTCGGATTGTCGATCGTAAAACCGCCCGTCATCCCGGCTTCTTTATACCCGATCTGAACGCCATCTACGAAAGGCTGGCTCGCGGAGTCGACAACCACTTTAAACGAAGACCATTCCGTCACTTGATCGTCTTCCTGCATCTCGTCGTCGATCCGGATCTGGTACGATAATCCGCTGCAGCCTCCATCGTTGACGCCGAACCGCAAAAACGCGCCGCTTACTTCCGAATTCTCAATCAGTTCCGCTATTTTGGCGGTAGCTTGATCGCTGATTTGAATCATCGTCGTTCCTCCTCCGTTAACCTGCTTTATTTGGTTAGGAGTGAAGCCTCAAAGTCTAAGTTCTCAGCGAAGCCGGATACGCTCCGCCCGCAACAAAAACTCCTTCGAAGTCCCTCTTCCATAGAATCATCTGATGTGAAACTGTTTTTTTATTTATATTTTTATAGTATTATGTATAATAATTATGATCCGTTCCTCGCTTTTTGTCAATAAGAAGCGGAGGGAAATAAATACTTTGTATAGGGCTATGTTGACTTTATGTAAACTAATTCATACAATTTAGAAGACTGCTTGTTCGCAGTCGGTTTTCATAGCAGATTTCATAGAAAAGGTGAGAACGTTCATGTCCAACCATGAATATGCAATATTGTTGTATTATAAATTCGTGCCAATCCCGGAAGCGGAAGCTTTCGCCAAGGAGCATCTGGACTTCTGCCGAGCGCTCGGGATTAAAGGGCGCATCCTGATCGCCGACGAAGGCATTAACGGCACGTTGTCCGGCACGATCGCCCAGACCGAGCAATATATGCAGCATATGCGCCAAAATCCGTTGTTCCACGATATGGTATACAAGATCGACCCGGCTGACCGGCATGCCTTCACCAAAATTTTCGTCCGTTACAAAAAAGAACTGGTCACGTTCCGCTACGACCAGCCTCTCGACCCGAACGTTATCGGCGGCAAGCGTCTTTCGCCTAAGCAGTTTTACGAGAAGCTGCAGCAGGAGGACGTGATCGTGCTGGATGGACGAAACGGCTACGAGTTCGATATCGGGCATTTCCGCAATGCGATCCGTCCCGATGTAGAATCGTTCCGGGAGTTCCCGGACTGGATTCGGGAGAATATGGGCGAGCTCAAGAAGAAGCCGGTACTGACCTATTGTACAGGCGGCATCCGCTGTGAGAAGCTGACCGGCTTTCTCCTTCAGGAAGGGTTCGAAGACGTATACCAGCTCGACGGCGGGATCGTCACGTACGGCAAAGATCCGGAGGTTCAAGGCCGTCTGTTCGACGGGAAATGTTACGTATTCGACGAGCGCATCTCGGTGCCGATCAACCAGACCGATGAGGATATCGTCGTAGGAACGTGTCATCACTGCAAGAAGCCGGCCGACCGCTATATCAACTGCGCGAACGACAGCTGCCATATGCAGCATATCGTCTGCGACGAATGCGAAGAACGGTACGACGGCTACTGCTCCTCCGATTGCGAGGAACATTCGACGGCGACGATCAATTACGGCTAATTTTACGGGTGGTGTCACATTGAAACAGGATAACGGTCTTTCGACCCGTGAGCTTATTATTCAGCTCCTGAAAACGAACGGCGAGCTTAGCGCCAGAGACTTAACCGAACATTTGGGAATTACCGGTATGGCGGTACGCCGGCATATCGATGCGCTCGAGCGCGACGGTTTGATCGAGCCGAGAACCGTGCGCCAGCCGATGGGCCGGCCGACCGCCGTGTACAGCCTTACCGCTCAGGCCGAGCACTATTTCCCGAAGAAATATCATGCCGTAGCGCTCGATCTGCTCGGCGAGCTCGCTAGCGAGGCCGGCGAAGGGATGGTCGAACGGTTATTCGAGCGCCGGAAAGAAACGTTGTTCCAGAAATACGCGAACGCCATGGAGAACAAAGCGTTGTCCGAGAAAGTCGCTGCTCTCGCTACCATTCAGAACGAGAACGGCTATATGGCCGAATGGGAACAGCATAACGAGGACGAGTACATTTTGAAGGAGCACAATTGTCCGATCTCGCAAATTGCGAATAAGTACAATCATGCTTGCAAATGCGAGCTAGGGTTGTTCGAATCGCTGCTTGGAGCCGATGTGGTCCGTACGGAATGTTTGGCCAAGGGCGGCAAAAAATGCGTCTACCATATCCGGAAGCGCAAGCAGCATACGGATCAGGTTTAATCGCTCCGTTTGCGTTAAGCGGCAAAAAGCAAGCCCCCTGTCATGATCGACAAGGGGCTTGCTTGACGTTAGGCGTTACGGGCGGAGCGGAGACGGCAGGGATCGCCAACCTCTCCCTTCCGTCGTGCCCGCCGTACCGGCTCATTTCACCGGGTTTTCTTTGCCCAGGAAGCGCCAGAACGCGCCGCCGAACAGATCGGATACGTCCCGACGAATTTCTTTTTTCTTTACTTTCCAGCCGGTTTCAAGCAAATCGGCGTATTTGTCCGTGAGCACATTCGCGATAATCTCCCGGGAATGGTCCCACTTGTAAAGCAGCTGATCGAGTACCCGGCAGTCGGAATGCTGCGGCGTTACGCTCGTCCCGAGCAGCTCGAAGCGCATGCGCGTCATCTCTTCGATCAGGCTCGGATTGTTCAGGAACCACCAGCAGCCGAACACGTGCAGGTTGCGGAACTTGCGGGCCGCAACGGCCAGCCCGTGCTGGTTTTCGCGGGCGAGCATCGTGCACAGGAATTTGTTGTCCGGGTGCAACGAGCAGATCTGCTCGACAGTCCGTACATCGCTTAAGCCTACGCTGTCACCCGCATCGCCCAGCGCCGGATTAACCCGCTTGTTGACCCCGATCATCATCGCGAATGGAATATCGAACTCCTTCGCTACCGGAAGAATGCATTTGGCGATAATATCGCCGCGGGCCGACTGCTCCGGATAACGGAACGACGGAGGCAAGGAAACCGCCATGTACAGCGGATTCATTTTGCGGATCCACGTACGCAGAAACTCGCGGATGCCTTCGACCGTTTTGTCCGACACCGCCTGTTCGACGTCGTAGCCCCATCCTTTCAGCTTCTCCCACGTGCTCTCCTCCCACTGCATCAGCAGCGGATCGATCCGGAGCGCCGTGTTAAACCGCGGGTCGACCTCCTGAATCGTCTCCCAGGCATTTCGCTCCGAGTCGACGAACGGATCGTTCGTCATGCAGACGTTCGCCACGTTGGACAGCTTAAAGATCAGGTCGATATATTCGCTTGTCGATTTTGATGCGAAGAAGGCGCGGTACGATTCCAGATCTCTGGACGCAACGTCAAGTCCAAGACGGTTCAGAACGGTCAGAACGCCGCGGCACGCCTCGCTGTAAGGCGAATGGTCCAGAAACAGCGTCTGCCAGACGAGATCGGCCTGCTCCCGCTTCGACATCGCCCAGAACGATTCGTACGGAAGATCCGGATGGAAGCGCAGCGTCTCCGCCACGAGATAATGATACGTGAGCAGCTCATCGATTCCCCACAGCAGCATATCGCCGAAATCTTCGGTAAACAGATGCGTGTGGATATCGGAAATCGGGGTGGTGCGAATTGTTTCCTTGACGAACGAGCGAAGCTCCTGTTTGGTTTGAATAGCCATGCTGCAGTTCCTTTCCCCGAAAAAACGGATGAGATGAACGAGTCATTGTTAACGTGTGCATGATGCGTACGCTTTCATTGTACACGGATTCGGCTTATTTGCCAAGCAGCTTTACATGTTTGCCGATATGCGCAATCAAAGCGTCCGTGTAGCTAGGCTCGTTGTCGTCCATCGTCCGGTAAAACTCGTCTTTGAACAGAGACTTGCCGCTCTCATCCTTGGCCTGCAACAGTATGCCGTAGGTGATATGAAGCATCTGACGGGCGTCGTCGTCGTTCAAGTAATCCGGCAAGTCGGCGTCGGCTACGCTCTCCAGCGGCTTGATCGCGTTCAAATCCGCCTTCACGTGATAATACGCGGTCGCCTCTCCGAAATGGTCGTATGCATAAGTATGCATGCGGCGGTACAGTCCCGGATCCGTCCTGGCGATCACCCTCATCGCTTCCAGCCAGTTCGTTCCGGCCGTCTTCAGATGGAACCGGCCTTTCGTATGGACGCCAATCATCGGGAACACCGTAAATTTGTCGCTGCCGGAATGGATGCTCAGCTTGTAGCCGAAATGGTCGGCAATGGCCGCGTGGATCTTCAGCTCTTCCTCGAACCGGGCGACGTCGCCGATGTAATCGATCCCTTTCTGAAACTCTCCGCAGAAGCGGGGCGCCATGCTGAACAGCTTCACACCGCGGCGGTACAGCTCCTCTGCGATCAGGAAATGCGAACCCGGATCGGTCGGCGTCAGCGTCTCGTCGATCGACACTTCGAAGTCGATGTCCCGGCCGGCCGTTTGAATGTATTTGGTGAACACATGCTCCATATAATCGATCGCTTTGGCATAGATAAGCACATTTTTGGCCAAGGTCAGCTCGTTAAAGACAAAACCGGTGCCCGCCGCCTCGAAATTGCGGTTCAAATAGCCGTCCTCGTAACGGGAGCGGACATCAGCCGGAACTTTCGCGTAGCTCGCCAAGATGTCGGCGTCGGATTGCCCTTCCACCGTATTGTCGATATGCTCCGAGCAGTCCAGCGTCAGCATCGTGAAGCCGAGCCCGAGCGCCAGCTCGATGTCGGCCTCTACCTTCAGATGGTCGCCGTCGGCGCCGAAGCCGTCCTTGTAGCCTTCCTGGAAAGCGGCATAACAGGCGGCGTCCAGCACTTCCTTGTAATCGCGGCCGGTCAGGTTCAGCTCGCGGATGCTCTGCTGGGCCAGAATCGGACGGATATCGTGGCCGCGCACCGTCTCGATATGTCCCGGAGAAGCGATGCCGAGCCGGTCGCCGAGCCCGATCGTCGAGATTTGCGTGCCAAAGGCGCGAGGAGCGGTGTAGGGGAAAAACCGGTTCAGTGTCAGCCGGTTGGCATGCGTGAGCGGGCACAGCTTCGCCGAATCGGCCCCCCCTGCTACCGCTTCACCTTCCAGTGCGTCGGCCAATTCTCCGGCTCCTTGAGCGAGCAACAATTTGCGGCCGTCCCGCTTAATCATAACGAGCGATACGCCCTCATACTCGGCGAGCGACCGCTCGTACGTTTTTACTACGGATCCTGCAGCTTGCAACGTGTCAATAACGGAAAGTAACGCTTGCATGGGAGAACCTCCTTGTATGCGATCGCCGGCATACCGGCGTCTAGCCTCATCTTAGCGCAAATTCCGTCTTGTTTCTGTTCATTTTTTGCGGAATGGACCGATTATTCCACAATTTTTGCTTTTCCAACTCCCGGAACATGTTCCGGCTGCTCCAGAACGACAGTGCCGTCATCGAGCCGCAGCCACGTTTCGAAGCTCCGCTCGCCTTCGCGCAACCGGATCAGCCGCGACCCGCGCGGAAACCCTTCGCGTCCGTAAGTATTATAGCCCGTCGCCCGGCCGTAGCTTAAGCGGACCCCGTGCAGTTCTCCCCAATAGTCGTTCACATGGTCATGTCCGCAAAACGTCCCCATCACATCGCCCGCTTCAACGAACGCCGCGAACATCCCGCTGTTCAGCGGCGGGCAGCACACGTTCTCCTGCTTGTGGCCGTAACAAGTCTGCGTCTCCCATACCTGATTGTACTCGGGGAGCGGGATATGGAAAAACGCGAGCGCCGGAAGCGGCTCTCCCTTGTTCTGTTCCGTCAGACGGGCGGATTGTTGCAAAAACCAGGAAATTTGATCGCGCCGGAACCAGTTGTAGCCTTTGATATGGGGAAGCGGTGAATACTCCCCGGAGTCCAGCCCGTACAGCGCCGCTGCCGTCTGTCCGCTACGCCCTTCCACTTCCAGTACGAAATTGCCGAAGCCCGACAAATTCGCCGGTCCCGAGTCCGAGACGGCAAACTCGTATGTCTCGACGGCCGGGGCCAGCTGCTCCCGGGTAATGTTCCCTTCCGTATCGTGGTTGCCGAATACTAGCGCCCACGGAATCTTCGCGTTCTCGGCCGTTGCGACCGCATCCCGCAGCGCTTGGAACGGATCGGTGCAGCCTTTGCCTCCCGAATAAATCACATCGCCTGTAAATACGACGAGATCGGGCGCTTCCTCCCGGATGACGAGCTCCATCAAGCTTCTGGTGCGTTGATCGGCCTCGCTGCCGTCGATCCAATGAATATCCGTAAATTGTGCAATCGTAAAAGTTCCGTCTTCCCGAAAAGTCAGCTTCCGCTTGTCCATGGCTTAATCTCTCCCTGATCTAACGTTTCGTTTCTGTTCCATGATGTTCGAGATAAAGCAGTGCGGGTCGTATCCGCAGGTTAAGGCTATAACGTCGGTTCTCCGCCTCTTCAGGCGTTGTCTCCGTTCCATTGAAAGCCGATCGCATTCAGGAAAGCATGAGCAAGCACCGTATGTCCGGTCAAATTCGGATGTACGCGGTCCCAGGCAAGCGCACCCGGATAATAGTGATTCAGCACCGCGTCGAACGCCTTCTGCGTATCCACGAACACAGCCCCGGTCTCGGCGGCAAGCTTCGCGACCACCGCCCCATACCGGTCCATCGCCCCACGCATCGCATCTTCGGGATTCGGCTCGATGTAGAACGGAGTCATCAGTATAAGCCCTTTCAAGGAAGGCTGAACGGAAGCGATCAGCTCGCGCAGCGTCTGCTCGTACTCCTCGATGCCGACATGCTTCTCGCTGAAGTTCGGCATATCGTACTGCCGCCATACGTCGTTGATCCCGATCATAATCGACAGCCAGTCCGGCTTCAAGTCCAATACGTCCGTCTGCCAGCGCGCCTTCAGATCGCGAACCGTGTTGCCGCTCGACCCGACGTTGATCACCCGGATATGACGGCCCGCATATACAGCGCTAAGCAGCGCGTTGACGACCGATACGTAACCGTTTCCATATTCGGTGCCCCGGCCTTCCCCGACCGGTCTAGCGCGGCCGCAGTCCGTGATGGAGTCCCCGATCATGACCAGTCTGCTGTTTGGTTGAACAAGCATGTGATTTCCCCCTCCGAATGATGAAGTTAACCAATCTCGTCCATTATAAGGGAAGGCGGGCGGTTCGGAATAGTCTAATTTTGCTTGCCTGTGGTCGTACAAAGGAATAACACCTGCTATAAATCAAAATCCAAATGTGACAAGCGATATCTGATTGTAAAACAGCAGTTGACAAGGAAGCTGTTCTATTAACCTAACAACTCGTATTTTTCTCTGGCTTCCAGCGTTCTGATATTAAGCATATAGTAGATGTCTACATGTAAGGATCGAACAGAGGTCGTAACGATTAAGGAATGAGTGAACGCACTTTCCTCACAAGCTTATCCGTAAAAGAAGGCTCCCCCATTACACATCCCGCTTTACCGGTAACATTGCCGTTCTGGTCCATGCTGAAACGTTCAAATTGAAGCCGCCATCCGCCCATCTCCCGTTCCACCATGTAAGGATATTTCCCTTTTCTTCCATCATCAAACTCGATTTCCACCCAAACCTCATTCCAATCCGGATTTATCTCGGTGTTCGAAAGTATTGTGTATTGCAGCAGAGTTTCATGGCGCAGACCTTCCTGAAACTCTTTAATCCGTTGTTCCGCCATCATCCCACAAGGATCGTCCGAAGCTTGAACGGCCGCACCGGCATCCTTCCGCATAACGGCACCGAAGAAAGCATCCGTCGCGTATGTCGGAGTCGCGTACCCTTTCGGCTGCAGTTGGATATACAAGATCCAACCGCCTACAACTAGTAAGGCGAAGATCGATACCAATATGCCTTTTTTTCGAGACATGGTTATAGTTCTCCCTCAATAATAAAAAATAGGATCGATAGATTGTACCGACTCCTTATTCTATCAAAATATTCCATATAATGGTCAATCAATAAATCAATTTTATGGTTGACTTAACGCCGTCATGCAGCTAAACACCACTTGCTCGAAGCTGCTCTCCGTCATTGGACGGAGTGTTTACTCCTCTACCGAGAGCCAACCTCCCCATACCCCCGCCGTCCTGTACTGATCCCGCACCACCCTATCTACCGAGAGCCCAATTGACGAAGAAATCATTCGGTACTACTATAGAAGAATTGAATGATGCAGAGGAGGAAGACCGTTGTCTGAGATACACGAACTTTCAGGACAACTTCCCGGCATAAGCAGCAACAAGCTGCAGGGGGATTGCGGGAATTGCTTCGGCTTGTGCTGCGTGGCACTGCCCTTTGCAGCCTCCGCGGACTTTGCCGCAGATAAGGACGCCGGACGGCCATGCTCGAATTTGCAGGCCGATTTTCGCTGCGGCGTTCATACCGATTTAAGGAAGCTGGGATTTAAAGGCTGCACGGTTTATGACTGCTTCGGCGCCGGGCAGATGGTATCCCAGGTTACTTATGGCGGAATCGACTGGCGGCAGGCCCCGGCCACCGCGAAGACGATGTTCGAGGTGTTCCCGATTATGAAGCAGCTGTACGAGCTGCTATGGTATTTGACGGAATCGCTGACACTGCAACCTGCACAGTCGATTCACGAGGAGCTTCGCGCCTTACTCGACGAGACGCTGCGGCTCACCCGCCTTCGTCCCGAATCGCTTCTGGAGCTGGACGTGGCGACTCACCGGGCGAAAGTAAACGAGCTTTTGCTGCGGACTAGCGAGCTCGTGCGGGAAGAAGCGCGCCCCAAGGAAACACGAAAACCGGCGCAAGGACGTCAAAAAGCAATTGGCAGAGGAGCCGACCTCATCGGGGCTAACCTGAGGGGAGCCGATCTCCGCGCCGCCAATTTAAGAGGCGCTTATCTGATCGCGGCCAACCTGAAAGGCGCGGATCTAAGAGCCGCCGACCTGATCGGGGCCGATTTCCGGGACGCCGATCTTAGCGGAGCCAATCTCACCGGCAGCATTTACCTCACCCAAGCCCAGCTCAACGCGGCCAAAGGAGATGCGCGCACCAAGCTGCCGCCGTCGCTTGTCCGGCCGGCTCATTGGACGGCTTGATGGCTAGCATTCATGCCGGCTTCCGTCCTGAGACGCGAGGCGATCCTCCGTGAAGCAGGCTCGTTGGAGCAGTCGCTTTGAATCGGTTGATGCGATAGGGAGAGGAGAGCCTGCGGGGATGAACAATAAGAGATGTTTGTACCCCTTATGAAGCTGCCTTCTTGCTTTTTCGGAGACCCTTATTTCGGCCACTCTGCCGCCAAACCAGCCATTTCAGGTAATTTAGCAGCTACAAACCGCTCTTATTTCCGCCCAAAACCCGATTTCGCTCCAAATAAGAGGTGCAAATCGCTCCTAAGACTGCGATAGCAATATCCCCGCACGCCACGCCAAGACTCTCGCGCGCAACGAGTTCGGAGACCATGCAAAAAAAGAAAGGAAACGACCCTCTCGGACCGCCTCCTTTCTTTTTTGTATGTCCGATCCATCTATCGGATTACGCCAGGCCGCCCGACTCCCGGACGACGCTCAGCGCCTGATGGTGAACGTCTTCGTTCATAACGGCTGTGAGCAAATAGTTGCGGCCCATCGTGTCGTCCTCGCCGCCTGAGCTCATCCCGCTTGCACTGACGTCGGCCGCAGCAAGTATTCCCGCATTCCGGTCGAAGTCGCCGCCCAGCGTCAAATATCCAAGTCCCGGTATGTCGCCGTTGATCGGATTTTCGACATGGTCCACTCCTTCGCCCGCAAATCGTCCAACCTCGTCGATCCGCATGTCTTCGATGCGAAGCGACTTCAGCTTGGCCGCCGCTCCTTCGGCATCTTCCCGGCTTTTGAAATAAGCCAGCACGCTTTTCTCAGCCATTCGTCGTTACCTCCGGTCAAGGCCTGCCGCATACGCATAGGTTGCGGATTAGGCGTTCTCTTGGCGTTCTTCCGCCGCTTGAGCGCGCTCGGCCGCTTCCAGATCGGCAGCGTCGGCAAGCGATTCGGAGAATTCGACGTCCTCGTTTCGGGCTATTTCCAGTTGCTCGTTCTCGATTTCATTCTCAGCATTGTTCGCCTTATGGTTGTTCATCGGTAATCCTCCTCGGTTGGTTGAATTAGGAACTAACTATAGAAGTTTGCCCGGATCGTACACCAACTATGCATCGCGGCTCAAATAAAAAAATGAAAAGCCATTCCACCAGCCTGTTAGCTGATCGAATGGCTTTAGATGCGGAAACTAATCGCCCCGAAACGCTTTTTTCATCCGTTCGAAAATCGACTCGTTATGCTCATGCGTATGCTCGCCGTTTTCTTTGGCAAAATCGCGGAGCAGGTCTTTCTGCTGCTCGTTCAAATTCGTCGGCGTTACGACGACGACCCGCACTTGCTGATCGCCTTGTCCGTAACCGCGAAGTCTGGGAACGCCTTTGCCTTTCAGGCGGAAATAGGTCCCCGTCTGCGTACCGGCCGGGATTTTCAGCTTGACCTTCTCGGTTAGCGTAGGAATCTCGATCTCGTCGCCGAGCGCCGCTTGAACGAACGTTAACGGCACTTCGCAGAAAATATCGTCGCCTTCCCGCTCGAAGAAGTCGTGAGACTTGACGCGGATCACAATGTACAAGTCTCCCGGAGGACCGCCTCTCGTCCCGCCTTCTCCTTCGCCGGATACGCGCAGCTGCGCCCCATCGTCGACGCCCGCCGGGATTTTCACGTTGATTTTGCGCTGGCGCTTCACTTTCCCTGCGCCGTGACACGACGAGCATTTCTCTTTGATCGTCGTGCCTTGGCCGTTACATGTCGAACATACCCGACGGTTGACGATCCGGCCGAATGCGGTGTTTTGCACCACTTCCTGCTGCCCGCTGCCGCGGCAGGTGCTGCAAGTTTCCGGTTTTGTCCCCGGCTTCGCTCCGGAGCCGTGGCACGTATCGCACGACTCGGTGCGCGGGATTTGGATATCCATTTCTTTGCCGAATACGGCTTCCTTAAATTCAATCTGCATCGTATATTGCAAATCGGAGCCGCGCTGAGGAGCGTTCGGATTACGCCGTTGCCCCCCGCCTCCGCCGAAAAACATATCGAAAATATCGCCGAAGCCGCCGAAATCTTGCCCGCCAAAGCCGCCGCCCATTCCCTGGTTCGGATCGGCATGTCCGAAACGGTCGTAGTTCGCCCGTTTCTGGCCGTCGCTCAGCACCTCATAGGCGTCTTTCGCTTCCTTGAACTTCTCCTCCGCGTCGGCGGCTTTGTTGACGTCCGGATGATATTTGCGCGCCAACCCGCGGTACGCTTTCTTGATCTCGTCCTCGGACGCGTCCTTGCTAACCCCAAGCACTTCATAAAAATCGCGTTTGCTCACCGTTTCACCACCCCCAAGTTACCCCAAAAAGTGAAGTTGTTCTTTGTAGCTTATTCCACTCGCAAAACGAAAGTCAAAGCCGAGGGTCCCCCGGCTTTGACTCCGACGATCGTTCGTCCTGCGTCCGCTTATTTTTTGTCGTCTACGACTTCATAGTCCGCGTCCACGACATTGTCGCGCTTGGCTCCTTCGGCGCCGGCGCCGCCGGCTGCACCGCCTTCTTGAGCGGCTTGTGCCTGAGCGGCCTGCTCATACAGCTTGACGGACAACTGCTGCACGACTTCGGTCAAAGCTTCGGTCGCTTTTTTGATTTGCTCGAGATCGCTGCCTTCGAGCGCTTTTTTGAGCTCTTCCTTAGCAGCATTCGCTTTCTCGACTTCCGCCGGATCGGCTTTGTCGCCCAAATCTTTGATCGTTTTGTCGACGGAGTAGACCAATTGGTCCGCTTCGTTGCGGGCTTCGACCATTTCTTTGCGCTTGCGGTCTTCCTCGGCGTGAGCCTCGGCATCTTTCATCATCTTATCGATCTCATCGTCGCTCAAACCGCTGGACGAAGTAATCGTAATTTTTTGGCTTTTGCCCGTTCCTTTATCGAGAGCCGATACGTTTACGATCCCGTTGGCATCGATATCGAACGTAACCTCGATTTGCGGAATGCCGCGCGGCGCCGGAGGAATATCGCCGAGCATAAACCGGCCCAGCGTCTTATTGTCCGAAGCCATCGCGCGCTCGCCTTGCAGCACATGAATCTCAACGCTGGTCTGGTTGTCCGCATACGTCGAATATACTTGCGATTTGCTTGTAGGAATCGTCGTGTTGCGGTCGATCATTTTCGTAAATACGCCGCCAGCCGTCTCGATCCCGAGCGACAACGGAGTTACGTCGAGCAATACGACGTCTTTGACGTCGCCTGTCAGTACGCCCGCCTGAATCGCAGCGCCAAGAGCAACCACTTCATCCGGGTTAACGCCTTTATGAGGCTCTTTGCCGATCAGCTTCTTGATCGCTTCTTGTACGGCCGGAATCCGCGTCGATCCGCCGACCAGGACTACCCGGTGAATCTCGCTTGGCGACAAGCCGGAATCGCTGAGAGCCTGACGAGTAGGTCCAAGCGTACGCTCCACGAGCGGAGCGGATATTTCTTCGAATTTGGCGCGGCTAAGGTTTACTTCCAAGTGCTGAGGAACGCCGTCCACTACCGTAATAAACGGAAGGGAAATCGTCGTGGTCAGAACGGAAGACAGCTCTTTTTTGGCTTTCTCGGCTGCATCCTTCAAACGTTGAACCGCCGCTTTATCTTTGCTTAGGTCGATACCGTGCTCTTTTTTGAACTCGGCTGCCAAATAGTCGATAATCACTTGGTCGAAGTCGTCACCGCCGAGACGGTTGTCGCCGCTGGTCGCTTTCACTTCGAAGATTCCGTCGCCGAGCTCGAGAATGGACACGTCGAACGTTCCGCCCCCAAGGTCGTATACCAGAATCGTCTGGTTCGTTTCCTGCTTGTCGAGACCGTAAGCAAGCGCCGCAGCCGTAGGTTCGTTGACGATCCGGAGCACTTCCAGACCGGCAATCTTACCGGCATCCTTTGTAGCTTGACGCTGGGAGTCGTTGAAATACGCCGGAACGGTAATGACCGCTTGTGTTACCGACGTACCCAAGTAAGCTTCGGCGTCCGCTTTCAGCTTTTGCAGAATCATTGCGGAAATTTCTTGCGGCGAATAGTCGGTGGTGTCGATTTTTTCTTTATGATTCGTACCCATGTGACGCTTGATCGAAATAATGGTGCGATCCGGGTTCGTAATCGCCTGGCGTTTGGCCGTCTCGCCGACGACGCGCTCGCCGTCCTTCTTGAAACCTACGACCGAAGGGGTTGTACGGTTGCCTTCGACGTTAGGGATAACGACGGCTTCTCCGCCCTCCATAACAGCCACGCAAGAGTTCGTCGTACCAAGGTCAATACCAATCACTTTGCTCATCTGATGTTCCTCCTTAATTGTCTCCTATAGATTAGACGCCGACTATCGCAAGCGAGAAAATTAACCGCTAACTTTAACCATCGACGGGCGAATGACTTTATCTTTTAACATATACCCGGTTTGGAGCTCTTCGACAACCGTGCCTTCTTCGTGCTCCTCCGATTCTACCTGCATTACGGCTTGATGGAACTCCGGATTAAACGGCCGGCCGACCGCTTCGATCCGCTGCAGCCCTTCCTGGACCAGCACCTGATCCAACTGGCGATATATCATATCAACGCCCTTTAACAGAGCTTCATGATCGGTGTTATCCTTCGAGGCAGTGATGGCGCGTTCGAAATTATCGATAACCGGAATTAACTGTTCGATCAGCTTAACGGAAGCGTATTTGGCGAAGTCTTCCTTCTCCTGACGGGAACGCCGCCGGAAATTGTCGAAATCGGCCTGGGTTCTCAAATACCGCTGATAATGCTCATCCGCCAGCTTCCGCTGTTCCTCCAATTGGCGCTCCGCTTCCGACAGCTCCTTGACGCCGTCCTCCGCTCCGGCCTCTGCCGACGCGCCGGCCGTACCGGTCTCTTCTTGCCCGGTTTCGGCCGCCGTTTCCGTTACTAGTTCCTCCTGATCGAGCGTAGCCTGCTTCTCTTGTTCCGTCACTGCAACTTCCTCCTGTCAATCCCGACGTCATTCATCGGATCTCATTTTAATTACGGTATGTATGCGCAGCACCGCAGCCGCAACTTCTCCGGCTGCCCGCAGCGCATGCATCTTGACGGGCGCAGGATCGACGACCCCCGCCGCCAGGCAGTCCGTGACCGATCCGGTATCGCAATCGATGCCGTGGCAGTCGGACTGCTCCGCAAGCTGTGCGGCTTTGACCGCCTCTACTTTCTCCAGCGGATTAAATCCAGCGTTCAGAGCAATTTGCGCCAGCGGCTTGCGCAGCGCGTGAGCGGCCGCTTCCAGGCCGAACGCTTCCAGCCCGGTAGCCGTCTCGCGATATCGCTCCAGCTCGTGGGCGACCGCCAACTCGACGGAACCGCCGCCGGGCAAGTAACCGCCGCGAATGGCGGCCTGAACGGCCGCCGCCGCATCTTTGGCGATGCGCGCTCGCTCGCCGACGACTTCGCGGGTACTGGCCCCGACGAGCACCGTGGCGGTCGGCTTCCCGGCTCCGCCCGACACCCGGACTCTGCGGATGCGCCCGTCGTAGGACAACGCGGCGCAGCGCCCGATATACGAGAACAGTTCGTCCTCCGGCTTGCCGAGCGCCGACCGTCTGGCCGGCTTCGCCCCGGTAAACTCACAGAGCCGCTCCAGCTCCCGTTTCGGTGTCCGTTGCAGCAGCATGATCCCGTGATCGGAGCAAAACTGCTCCGCTTCCGGATCGGCGCTCCGATCCGTCGCGACGAGCCGGATATTCAAGGCAAGCAGCTTGCGCAAATGTTCGGCGAACCGTTCCTTCAGCTTCATAAATGTCTGGAATCCGGATTCCGTTACGAGCGCTTCTTCTTCCAGCTTATCGGGCTCCAAAGCATCGTACAGGACGAGAACCGAGCAGCCGGCATATTCGGTCTCGAATTGGTGAGCCTGATACGGCTTCTGCTCCAGCAGCAGCCCCGGCCACACTTCGTTGTGCCGGCGTTCGTGGGAACTGACGAGATCGGCGAACCGGAACCCGTCCTCCGACAATCGGCCCCCGCCCAGCTTCCTGGCGGCCTCGACGACAAGCTCGGCGATATCGCTCTGCTCCCGCCCGGCCACGTAAGCGATCTGATACAGGATCGGATCGTCGGGACCTTTCACCCCCCGCGAACGAGCATGCATCCGCTCTGCGGCGAATCGGACCCCTTCCTGAATCCCCTGCACCACTTTGGCTACAGGAACTCCCCGGGTTACTTGGGCGACACCCTCGGAGACAAGCGCGCCGGCCAGCACCGTGGCCGTCGTCGTCCCGTCTCCGATCTGCTCCTGCTGCGAGCGGGCTACCTGCACCAGCATACGGGCCGCCGGGTGGGTAACGTCCATCTTCTCCAGGATGGTCGCACCGTCATTCGTGACGAGTACGTCCCCGGAAGGTCCGACGAGCATCGTATCCAGCCCCTTCGGACCGAGCGTGCCTTCCACGGCGGAGCAGATCGCTCGTATGGCAGCGGCGTTATTGAGCAGCGCCGCGTGACGCTCTTCTCCTTCATGGTTCGGCTGTTTCATCGTTCCTGATCCTCTCCGGAGGCCAGAGTGCCGCCCGATCCGCAGATCATCTATACCAGCGGGCCAGCACGACGGCCATATCTTTCGACAAATGGTCCAGCAGGCTGATCACCTTGCCGTATTCCATACGGGTCGGTCCTAGCAGTCCGATCGTTCCGAGCAGTTGCCCGTCTATCGAATAGGATGCCGTAATCAAACTGCAGTTATTAATCGCCTCTAGGCTGTTCTCCGCGCCGATCTTCACCTGGATGCCGGGCGAAGCGTCGGAAAACATCCGGACCAGCGTATGGGATTCGTCGAACAGATCGAGGATGCCCTTCACCTTGTCTACGTCTTTAAACTCCGGCTGGGTGAGCATATTGGTCGATCCGCTGACGAAGATCCGGTCATCCTCGTCGCTTTGCAGCACGCTTTCGATCATCCGGATCAGCTCTTCATACTTGGACACGTAACGTCCCATCTCCGTGCTGATCTCATTGTACAGCCGGGTTTTGAAATGAAACAGCGGCACCCCGGACAATCGCGAATTGAGCATATTGACGATGCGTTCGATTTCGTGAACCGGCATCCCTTCGGGGATCGTGATGATCTTGTTCTCCACATGGCCGGTATTCGTTACGATAATCGCAACGGCCGACGACTCGTTCAGCGGGACGATCTGCAGATGCTTCAGCGTCGTAGTCAACAGTTCGGGTCCCAGCACGATGGACGTATAGTTGGTCATTCCCGACAAGACGACCGCGACATGCTGGATCATCTGTTCCATTTCCTGCAATTTTTCCGCGAAAAACAGCTTCATCATATCCAGATCCGCAGCCGGCAAATGCCCGCGCTTGATCAGATGATCGACGTAATACCGATATCCCTTCTGGGAAGGGATGCGGCCTGCCGACGTATGAGGCTGCTCCAAATAGCCGAGCTCCTCCAGATCCGACATATCGTTGCGGATCGTCGCCGGACTAAATCCGACATCGCCCCGCTTGGAGATGGTACGTGACCCGACAGGCTCGGCCGAACGGATGTAATCATCGACAATGGCGCTTAAAATCAGTTTCTGGCGTTCCGATAACATGACGCGGGACCTCCCTTTCCAAGCAAAGCGTCTGTCGTTAGCACTCAATCGAAAGGAGTGCTAAACCTATAACTAAGTTACCAAAAAGAAAAGCACCTTGTCAAGTCAGTCAAGGCGCTTCAGCACTGCAATTTCGTCGCAATTATTTTGTTTTTTGCAATTGACGCAGTCGGTCCAAACTTTCTCCGGAAAAATCTCTTTCGGCACGACGGTAAACCCGATTTTCTCAAAAAAAGCGACCTCGTAAGTCAAAGCCATAATCTTCGGAATCCGCTGCTCCCGGGCTTCGTCCGTTAAAAATGTGACGAGCTTGCGGCCGATGCCCTGGCCTTTGTATCCGTCCGTTACGCCGAGCGAACGAATCTCGACCAGGTCTTGTCCAAGTCGGAACAAGGAGCCGCAGCCTACGAACTGCCCCTCGTACTCGGCGATGACGAACGTGTCGATCTGACGAGCGAGCGCTTCTTTGGAGCGGGGGAGCATAATCCCCTTTTCCGCGTAGGATTGAATAATGTCGTATAGCGAACCGACATCGTCCGCCGTCGCTCTTCTGCATGATACAGTCATGACGCTTCCCACCTGTTGCTGAACATTTAATATGAATAAATATACATTCGAGTACGGATTTATGCAATAAAAATTTTGTCCAGCGGTGCAGATTTTTTACTCCGGGTTTATTCGTTTTCCAGAAACGACCCGAATACGTCGTTGCCGAACAAAATTCCCCGCTCCGATAACCGGTAGCCGTCATCTTCCGCCACGAGCAATCCGCGTTCCACAAGCGAACCGATCTTCTCCCCGAACCGGTCCTCCATCCGGATGCCGAACATCCGGTGAAATTCGGAATTGCACACGCCGGACAGCAGCCGCAGGCCGACCATCATAAAGTCTTCCATCGCCTCCTGCCGGCTGACCGCGTGCCGCTCCTTTAAAGGCAAACCGTCCTTGCAGGCGTCGATATATGCCTGAACGCCTTTGATGTTGACGTGTCTCTGCCTCTGCGCGTATCCGTGAGCACCCGCGCCCAGTCCGTAGTAGGCGAGATTGCGCCAATAGGTCCGGTTATGCCGGCTTTCCCGTCCCGGCTTGGCAAAATTGCTGATCTCGTATTGGCCGTAGCCCGCTTGATTCATCCGTTTCATGACCGTTTCATACATCTCAAGCTCGTCGTCCTCGTCCGGCAGCGGCAGCTTGTTGGCATGGTACAGCTTGTGAAACAGCGTATTTTCTTCAATCTTCAAGCTGTAGGCGGAGTAATGCTCCAGATCAAGCTTCAGCGCCTCGTCCAGCGTCGCGTTCATCTTCGCCGTCGTCTGGTTCGGAAGGCCGAGCATCAGATCGATCGACAGATTGTCAAACCCGGCGGTGCGCGCATTTTCGATGCTCCGGTACACGTCGTCCGTAGTATGAATCCGTCCGATCGCCGACAACAGAGCGTTGTCGAACGACTGTACGCCGAAGCTGATCCGGTTCACGCCGCCTTCGCGCATCGCCGCCAGCTTGTCCGGATCGGTCGTCCCGGGATTCGCTTCCATCGTAATCTCGCAATCCGCCGTCCGGTCGGCGAAGTAAGTGTTAACCGTATGAAGGAAAAATCTCATCTGCTCAGGGGTCAGCACCGTCGGCGTCCCGCCGCCCACGAAAATCGACTCGATCCGCTCGGCGGGCAGACGCTTCACCGTGAGCTCCATCTCCCGCTCCAGCGCGTACAAATAGTCCATCACCGGCTGGCCTTGCACAACATACGAGTTAAAATCGCAATAATGGCACTTGTTCGTACAGAACGGGATATGGATATATACCGCCCGGGGCGGCGCCTGAACGTACTCGTTCCGCTCGATCCCCTGGTCATCCCGTGCCAAATCGATGATCTGTCCGGTTGCTGGTACATGGGCAGTATCCGATGTTTGCTTCTGTGTCATGCTGTCACACTCCTTTCCTTCCTTCTCCACCCCGAATCGGCGAATAGCGAAAATTGCCGGAAAGCCCGGAAAAACGGAAAAGAAATACGACTGACAAGGCAAGAAAGAGATAATGGAAATACAAAAAGGGGGAAAGAATGTACGGCGCAAAGTTCACGGCCCGCATTTGAACGTTTGTCCCCACCTTCTATCCATTAAAGGGGACATATGTTCAACGAGCGGGTGGAGCGTACATTTTTCCACCTTGTCACAACTACTTCATCTCTTAATTCCTTATAAGTCTTTACCGCTTTCCGTTTTCGCTTCGGTTATTCGCTTTACGCTATTCGTCGATTTTCAGCACCGCCATAAACGCTTCCTGAGGAACCTCGACGTTACCGACCTGCTTCATCCGCTTTTTGCCTTCCTTCTGCTTCTCAAGCAGCTTCCGCTTCCGCGAGATGTCGCCGCCGTAACATTTGGCCAGGACGTTTTTGCGCATCGCCTTGATCGTCTCGCGGGCGACCACCTTCTGCCCGACTGCCGCTTGGATCGGCACTTCGAACATTTGACGAGGAATAATATCTTTGAGCTTCTCGCAAATGATGCGTCCACGGTTGTAGGCGCGTTCCCGGTGAACGATGAACGACAGCGCGTCCACCTGCTCGCCGTTAAGCAGGATGTCCATCTTGACCAGATTCGACTGGCGGTAGCCCGACACCTCATAATCGAACGAAGCGTAACCTTTGGTGCTGGACTTCAACTGATCGAAGAAGTCATATACGATCTCCGACAGCGGCATATCGTAAATGAGCGTAACCCGGGTCGTATCCAAGTATTCCATATTGATGAATTCGCCGCGTTTGCCTTGGCAAAGCTCCATGATCGCCCCGACGTAATCTTTCGGTACGATAATCGAAGATTTCACGTACGGTTCCTCGACGAAGTCGATCCGCCCCGTCTCCGGGTAGTTCGACGGATTGTCGATCAGCAGCACGTCCCCGCTCGTCAGCGTAACACGGAAAATAACGCTCGGCGCCGTCGTAATCAGCGGAATGTTGAACTCCCGCTCGATCCGCTCCTGAATAATCTCCATGTGCAGCAGTCCGAGAAAGCCGCAGCGGAAGCCGAAGCCCAGCGCCGTCGACGTCTCCGGCTCGTACCGCAAGGAAGCGTCGTTCAGCTCCAGCTTCTCGAGCGCTTCGCGCAAATCGTTGTAATCGGCCGTATCGATCGGATACAGACCGCAGTAAACCATCGGATTGATTTTCCGGTAGCCGGGCAGCACCTCGACAGCGGGATTTCTCGAATCGGTAATCGTATCGCCGACTCGGGTATCCTTCACGTTTTTAATCCCGGCCACAACGAATCCGACATCGCCTACCGTCAGTTCGTCCACCGCGGTCATGCGCGGCTTAAACGCCCCGACCTCGATCACGTCGAACTCGGCTCCGGTCGCCATAAAGCGGATCGGAGTCCCTTTGCGGATCGTACCGTCGATAACCCGCACGTACACGATAACGCCCTTGTACGCATCATAATACGAGTCAAAGATAAGCGCCTTTAGCGGCTTGTTCGGGTCCCCGTTAGGGGCAGGCACCTTTTGTACAATCTGCTCCAAGATCTCCTTAATCCCGATGCCCGCTTTGGCGGAGGCGAGAACCGCTTCGCTTGCGTCGAGCCCGATGACGTCCTCGATTTCCTGTTTGACCCGTTCCGGTTCCGCACTCGGCAAATCGATCTTGTTAATAACCGGCAATATCTCCAGGTTATTGTCGAGCGCCAAATATACGTTCGCCAGCGTCTGCGCCTCGATCCCTTGCGCCGCATCGACGACGAGAAGCGCGCCTTCGCAGGCAGCAAGGCTGCGGGATACTTCATAAGTGAAGTCGACGTGTCCCGGCGTGTCGATCAGGTTCAATATATAATCGAGGCCGTCGTCCGCTCGGTAGGCGAGACGAACTGTCTGCAGCTTAATGGTGATCCCGCGCTCCCGCTCCAGATCCATATTGTCCAGTACCTGATCCTGCATTTCGCGTGTGGTCAGAGCTCCGGTATATTCCAAAATCCGATCCGCCAGCGTAGATTTGCCGTGATCGATATGAGCAATGATACTAAAGTTTCGAATCATGCTTTGTCTGTCCGTACTTTGCGGCATGTTGACCCTCCCGGTTTTCGCGCATTACACTCCATTATAACAAAATTCCGGGGCTGGCAGCAATCGGGGGTAAACGGTCTATATTTCTTTACGAATAAAATACGAAAGCCCGGCGGCGAAAAACAGAGCGAAGCTGCCTGCGATTACAAATACCAGCGTCTCCAAAGGCACGTTAAACGCCCCGAAGCCGCCCTCCGGAGGCAGCAGCATCGACAGCATTGGCTGGGCCCACGGATAATACGGGCCATACTGCTCGGATTGGGCGACAAGCATGTTCGGAAGGGTGAAAATCACGTTAAGCGCCAGCGGGGCGGCGAAGCTCGCCCAAGCGACCGATACGGCCAGCTGCAGAGCGGCGAGCGGCACGGCGGCGACCCACCCTCCGAACACACCGCGAAGTATCAGCTCCCAAGGAATAGCAGCTTCGAATCCTTTGATCTTCCCCACGATCAGCAGCCCAGCCACGAACAGCAGCTGAGTGACTGCAAGCAGCGCAAGGACGATCGTAAATTTGGCCATGTACAGCGACGTGCGAGATACGGGCAGCGCGAGCAACTGCTTCCAGCCTCCCCCGGCGTGCTCGTAGCGGCATACGAAAGCGGCGAACACGCCGGTAAGCAGCGGTAAAAAAAGCATGGCATGCAGCATCGACATCATCGCGTACGTATATTCCCACTGCGGCCCGGCTTCGCCGGAGCTTTCCCCGATCCCGATGAGCGAAGCCAGCAAGGGACTGACGAATACGAGCAGCCATATGTTTGATTTACGCATCTTCAGCCATTCGGAGCGCAGCACATTGATCCATGTCTTCATCCTAGTTCACATCCCGTCGCATAAAGTCGATCATCCCGAGCAGCAGCAAGCCGATTCCGACTACAAGTCCCGCTCCTACCGAATACTCGGGCTTGCCCGCCTCATTGATCAAGGTCGGCCAAGACCAGACCACCCACGCCGGAAGGGTGACGAACATCGACACGATCGATCCCGCTATTCCAACCGTCAGCGGAATGGCCTGATTGTGGATGGTCAGCGACATCCATAGCTGCAAGGCCAGCACCGGCAGCGACGCGGCGAACGGATAAAACGCCAGCTTCACCACTTCGGCCAAAGGCACCTTATCCCCAAGATCGAGCATTGTGCCGAGCAGGACCGTTCCAATCCCGAGCAGTATGCACGAGACGGACAGCAGCAGGGCGACAAGGGCGAATTTCGCAGCGTACACGCTCGTTCTCGGAATCGGCAGCGCGAGCAGCTGCTTCCATGCATTCATCTGGTGCTCGATATTCGCCACCATCGAAGCGATGATCGCAATGCCGAGCAGCAGGGCCGGGGTAAGCAGAAAATGAATGCCGCCGAGCAGCCCTCCCCACCGGTCGGCTTCCGTCGTTTTCATTAGATAGTCGTAGCGCAGGCCGTAATTGACGGCTTGAAGCGAAACGACGCCGACAGGAGCGAGAAAGATAAGAAACCAGATCATCTTTTTGCGGATTTTCAAAAAGTCGGCGGCCAGCAGTTTCCCCATCATCATAAGCTCGAATTCCCTTCACCGGTCAGTTCGAGGAACACGTCTTCGAGCGACTTCTTGCTCTCCTCCACCCGGAAGATCGAATGGCCCGCCGTAACCAGCGTCTCCACGAGAGCCGCCACTTTGCCGTCGTCCAGATGCTCCAGCAGCAGCGCCGAGCCGGCCAGCTCCGCCTTGCAGCCTGCCGCTGTTACCCGGCGAAGCGCGAATTCCGGCTCGGATGCGATGATCCGAATCCGGCTCTGCGCTTGCCGGTGCAGCTCCCCGATCGAGTCCTGGAACAGCATCGTGCCCTGCTGGATAATGCCGACACGGGTCGCCATCTGTTCGATCTCGCTGAGCAGGTGACTGGAGACGAGCACTGTTATTCCCCGTTCCTTGGGCAAGCTTTTGATCAGCTGGCGGATTTCCAGAATACCGGACGGATCGAGTCCATTCGTCGGCTCGTCCAGTATGAGCAGCTCCGGGCTGCCGAGCAGCGCCGCCGCGATGCCCAGTCTTTGCTTCATGCCGAGCGAATACCCTTTTACCGGGCGTTTCGCCTCCTTCGTCAGCCGCACGATATTCAGCACTTCGCCGATGCTCGATTGGGGCACGTCCAGTATGCGGCGGATCGCCTCGAGATTCTCGTAAGCCGACAAATGCGCGTAATAGGACGGCGATTCCACCAAGGAGCCTACTTTGCGGAGAATGGCGAGCTTTTCCTTCCTTAGCTCTTTGCCGAATATCCGGATCGTTCCCTGGGTCGGCTTAATCAGTCCGAGCAGCATGCGGATCGTCGTCGTTTTGCCCGCGCCGTTCGGCCCGAGGAAACCGTAAATATCGCCTCTTCCGATTTCCAGTTGAACTTGGTTCACCGCTCTTCTCGAGCCGTATGTTTTCGTTAAACCGTTCGTCTGTATGACAGGTTCGCTCACCTTCGATCACCTCAGGTATATCGTAGCGCCCCAAGGTTAAAACAAAGAAAAGCGTTCGTTTAAATTTCGTTTAAATTTTTCATATACAAATAAACCGTCGTTCCTTGCGGCGAACTGACCGTCTCCCAGCCCACCTTCATCTCGTTCACCATCAACGACACGATCGTCAGGCCGATCCCGGCTCCCGACTCGGCCGATGCCGCTTCTAGTCCCGGCCCGCGGTCCTCGATCAGCAGGGCGGTCGTACCGTGCCTGGGCTCTGTACGGATTCCGATGTATTTGCCGGTTTTCGCATGGCGCACCGCATTTTGCAGCAGATTGTCGAGAATGCGGGTGAACCATTGCGGATCGACCTGCCACAGTAGCGCTTGTTCCGGCAAATCGACATCGATCTCGAACCCTTCCCTCTCCAGCACCGGAAACCAGCTGGCCGCCGAAGTGCGCACAAGCCGCAGGACGTCCGTCCCGGCCGTCTTCAGCGGATATTTGCCGGCCGACAGGAGCGTGTACGACAGCAAATTATCGATAAGCTGGGCCATATCGTCCACTTTAGCTTCCATAATGCCGAGCGACAGCTTCCCTTTTTCAGTTAATGTTTCTTTGTGAAGCGTATAGGCATGACCGCGAATGGTCGTTAGCGGCGTGCGCAAGTCGTGCGACAAATTGGCGATTAGTTGCTTGCGCAAATGCTCCTCCTCCCGCTCCCGCCCCCGGCTGGCGATCAACTGGTCCACCATCCGGTTAAATGCCAGTTCCAGCTCTCCGATCTCATCCTTCTTATGAATGGCGATCGGTCTGGGGATGCCCGTATGGTCCGATTCGGTCATCGCTTCCTGCAAATACACGAGACGTTTGCGAATCCGGTAGAAGAACAGCCACGAAGCGAACAGGAAAACGGCAAACAGGCTCAAAACGACCGCCGCTGAGATCCGGTCGTCCATCCGATTAAGCACATTCTCCGCCATAATTGATCGCGGAACTTGCAGCGCCATAAACCCTTGCCCCGGCTGCCCGCCGAGAAAAGCGACTACGGTAAACGGG
Source organism: Paenibacillus sp. GYB004 (assembly GCF_036577605.1). Classification (NCBI taxonomy): domain Bacteria; kingdom Bacillati; phylum Bacillota; class Bacilli; order Caryophanales; family Paenibacillaceae; genus Paenibacillus; species Paenibacillus sp. GYB004. The sequence continues at coordinate 148,562 of NZ_JARBDB010000052.1, read as the reverse complement.
TCCCCGCCGTAGCTGATTTTCATAAACTGAATGCTGTCCGCATAGTTCCACGTACCGGGGAGGTTGTCCTGCCGCGGCAACTGCAGACGCGTCGTCCCGCCGCCGTCGACCCAGAACATCGATGCTCGCGGATAAGCCTCCTTCAGCTCGCCCAGCCTGCGGTCGATCTGCTCCGCCCCCGCTCCGCCGAGCGCTTTCGCTTCCTCGTGCCACATCTGCTCCAGCTCTTTGGCGCTTGCGTATATGTTCGTTTTCAGCTGTTCGTTCATGTAGAGCGTTTCTCTTATATAAGCGACGAGAGCGATTGCGGGAAACACGATCGGCCAGATCAGCAAGGCAATAAACACGATAATGAAATATTTGGCCAGCAGCGAATTGCGGAACTTCATAACCGGACCCTGTAGCCGATGCCGCGCACCGTTTCGATAATTTCCGGACATCCGGGGTCGCGCTCGAGCTTCTCGCGAAGATGGCGGATGTGTACCATAAGCGTTTTATCCCCATCCATATACGGCTCGCCCCACACCGACTCGTAGATTTGTTCCTTCGTTAAAATCTGGTTCGGATGGCGGAGCAAAAACATAAAGATTTGAAACTGTTTGCCGGTCAGGACGATGTCCTCGTTCGTACGGGTATCGATCAGCCGGTTATGCTCAAGGTGGGCTTGCAGATGGCCGAGCTGGACGAACGACGGGGCGATTTTGCCGAAACGCCGCAGCTGGACGTCGATTCTTGCAGCGAGCTCGTCCGGGTGGAACGGCTTCGTCACGTAATCGTCGGCGAACAATAGCCCGTGAAGCTTGTCCTCCAGCGCGGTTCGCGCCGACAGCATGATGATCGGCGTGTCCGGATGGTCTTTCTTCAGCCGTTGACCGATCGTGAACCCGTCCAAGCCGGGCAGCATGACGTCCAGTACGACGAGATCGGTATCGGCCATATGTTCGAGCGCACCTTCCCCCGAGGTCAGCCAGACGACCTTATACCCGCGATCGGTCAAATCTTCGTTCACCCACCTGCCGATGTCGGCGTCGTCTTCGATATATAGCAGCTTTTTACTCATCGGATCTGTATCCTCTCTCTTTCTCCGGGCTTCCGTAAACCGGCAAAACCGCCGGGATTCGCGATTCCGGCGGCAGCAGTCGGCGCAATAGTTTCGACGAACGCCGGTTGGAGTTAATTCGCTTCCATTATATCCGGTCCTGCCCAGGCAAACAACGACTACCGGCGGTCCGAAAACGCCAAAAAGGGCTTCCGCCGGTCCTGAAGGACACGTGAAACCCTTTCCCCGGGTGAACAGCGTTAACGCCGGAATCCACCCCATCGCCCCCGCCATGCAGGCCCGATGTCAGAGCGACTTCCAGTCCTCTTCCGTCAGCTGTTCTTCCAGCGCATATTCGAAATCCTCGACATCGTATGTTTGAACGGGGACTTCCCCATCGATCACTTTGTCCAGAAATTCCAGATGGTCGGTCACGATCGGCGCTTTCTCGTGGAGCGCGGTCAAAATCAGCTCCGTCTCGACCGGATCGAACGTCTCGCCGTAGTGGGCGTTGTCGATCGCGTACACGACTGTAAAGGTAACTTCGTCGTTCACAAGCAGCGGCGGACTTTTTTTCCACGGCATCTGCAGCGCCCGCTCGATCTTTTTGCGGTTGAACGACTCTTCAAAAAAAGCGATCAGTTCTCCGATTTTTTGCTTGACGTGCTCGTCTTCGTCCGCTTCCGGCATGACAGGCTCGTCGCTGTCACGCATTTCATGCAGCTCCTGAATGGTGGAGAACGGGATCAAATACTCCACAGGACGGCCCGGCACCAGCAGTTGCCCGTACACGGCAACCATGACGGCTTCGATTACAAAGCGCCGGTTCATCATGGCAATTCCTCCTTAAGAACTTTGCGGAGCAAAGTTCAACTTCGTAAGCATCCGCCAAGTTTTACATAGTAAAACTCAACTTCGTAAGCATTCGCCAAATTTTACTGTGTAAAACTCAACCTCGTAACCAGCTTGCTGACCCCTATATCATACCACTTGCTTCGCGGACAAACCAGCGGCTGTTTGACCGGTTCAAGCGCCCGTTTGAAACGTTTCCCGGATATGTGCTTTTATGTATATTTCCCGTTATCCGGTTCCTGATTTCGCAGCCCGAGCGGTACGTTAATTGACGATGCTGTCCAGCAAAGAAACGACGGTGCGGATCGTGCCATGGGCAACCGATTGCAGCATATCGCCGATCTGGTTGCCGACCCGGTTGACGCCCGAATCGGTGGTGAGGGGCTGCGGCTGTGGCTTCGGTTGGGCGGCCGTCGCTGCGTTTTCTCCCCCTTGACCCTTGGCGCTAACCGGCGTTTGTCCGTTCCCGGCTGCCGGCGGCGGTGCCTGCGTAACCGGCGGCGGCTGAACGGCGGCGCCCGGCTGCAACGTAGCCGGAGCCGGCCCGTGGATGCGCTCCATGCCTTTGGTGGCAAGCTCGATTCCGAAAAAGATGCCGAAGCACATCATCAGTACGACACAAACCAACATTCCCGAGAAGCGTGACATGTCGTTTCTCCCCTTCCTTCATCGTCAAGCGACGTGTAGATGTTATCGATGGACCGCCACGGCAGCCGCGTCGGACGTTGTCCCTTTCGCGCTGACGCTGGCCGGTGCATTCACTTTCTCCGCTTCCCAATACAGAGCGGCAATCGTCTTGGCCAGCGCGTCCGCCGTCCGGTAACACTCTTCCAACGAATTGTACGCTCCGCCCACTTCGATCAGGATGCTGTTCGGCGAAACGGACTGATTGTACTCGGCATGTCCGCCGCTTCCCTTATCCCAGATTCCCCGCGACAACCCCGGGTAGCTGGCTTCCAACTTCTCGTGAATCCGTTTGGCGAACGCCTCGTTTTGCTCCCAGCGCTCATTTTTTTTGCCAACGATAAAGTACACTTTCGCGTAATCTTTGCCGCCGATCGATGCTGTCGTAATATCCCGTCCCGCCGAGTCGCGGTGAATATCGAACAGAAAGGCAAGATCTTTATTTTGGGCAAACGCTTCCTTAACCGTCTGCATCGAATATTTGTAGGAAAAATTCCAGTTGTATCCTTGGACCGCTGTCGGATAATCGACGCCCGAATGCGCGCTGCCGATGCCTTCCTCCTCCAGCTTTTCCGCCAGCCGTTTGCCGATCAGCGTTACGTTTGTCTTCGAATCTTCAGCTTCATTGACATTGCTTACATTCAGCTCGGGCAAGTACGACTCCCTCGGATGCGAATGATACACAAAAGCAACCTTGCGTCCTTCGGTAGTCGGTTTATGGACCGGGATCGGGTCCGGCGCTGCGGTGCCTCCTCCTCCCGCAGGAGCGGCCGGGTCCGGAGCCGTTCCGGTTCCCGTCTGCGGCGGCTCGCCCTGCTCCGGCGGCGGCGCCTCCCCTCCCGGGGTATCCGTCGTACCGGACGGCGCGGGCGTGCCATCCTTACCGTCCGCAGGCGACGGCCCCTTGGCGATCAGACCGCCGCCCGGCTGGCCGCTGCGCAAAGCCGGAAGCTCGCTTGCCAGCAGCGACTTGGGCTCCGACGGATCGACGTGGAACATGCGCTCCGCCAAATACACCCCGATTTTACCGCCTGAAAATGTCGTTTCGCCGGGACGTTTCATCGAAGTGGCTTCCATGCCGAGCATATCGATGAAGAAATCGGCGGAGACGGCCGAAGCCATCCGCTTCATCGAGCTTTTCGGCGACACGTTCGCATAGGACATCCATAAGACGGCGGCGGCGGCGAGGGCGAACAGCAGCAGCGCAATTCCGGCGTAGGCGATAAAGATCCGCACCATCATGCCGCCGTCCTCCGGATCGGAGCGAACGGAGCGGACCATATTTACTAGACGGGCTCGTTTCATCATCCGAGGCTTCCTCCTTTTCCTTTCGCCGATCCGGCGGGTGCGCTTGCTTTCACCGCATCCTTCTGCAGCTCCGCGATAATGTCGGCGATCACATCCGCCGTCCGGTACATTTCCTCAAGCGAATTGTAGGGTCCGCCGATTTCCATCAGGATGCTGCTCGGGGATAACGACTGGTTGTACTCCCCGTTGCCGTTCGAGCCTTTACCGTATACCCCGCGGGAGATTCCGGGCATTTTCTCCTCCAGCATCGCGTTCAATTTTCCGGCGAACTCGGAATTTTTCTCCCAGCCGGGATTTTTTTTGCCGACGACGAAGTACACTTGTGCGTAATCTTTTCCGCCCAGTTTAACCGTCGTTTTTTCTCTCGCCAGTGAGTCGCGATGGATGTCGAAGATCATGCCGATATTCTCGTTTTGGGCCAGTGCGGTCTTTACCGTCTGGGCGGAGTACGCGTACGATTTGGCGTATTGAAACGATTTGACGGTGGACGGGTAATCGGTCGTCTCCTGAATGACCCGAATCCCCTTCGCCTCCACCTGTTCCTTCAGCCGCTTACCGACCAGCGTTATATTGATGTCGGGATCATAAGCCAGATCCGGCTTGGTGATGCCTTTGCTTTTCAGCTCGGGCAGAAACGATTCGCGGTTATGCGAATGGTAAATGAACACTTGCGGCGCTTGGGCGGCTTCGGTTGCCGGATGGGCCGGCGGCGGAGTGACCGATGCAGCCGGCGGCGGATCGGACGGGCCGGTATTGCCCGAAGGACCGATCTGGGTAGGAATCGCATCGGCCGGCGGCGTAAAGTCAGCCGGTGAATCGGCATTTTGCGTCGCCGTTCCCGAGTACAGCAGCGCGCTCGCCTCACTGCGCAGGCCGGGAATTTCGCTTGCCAGGAGACTTGCCGGATCGAGCGGATGAACGCCGGTCAGCGAACGGATCAGAAACGTCGCGGTATTGGTCGGCGAAAAGGTCGATGTGGTTATCTCTTTCTGCAGATGAGGCATCTCCATCGCCAGCATGTCCAGAAAAAAAGCGACGGAAAGCGTCGCAACGGCGCTTTTCATCGAAGAAATGGAGGAATTGGACCCTTTGTTTTGTGCGAGACCAATCAGCCCGGTAGCGAACAAAAGCAGCAGCGAGGCGGTCGACAGTAGGGCGAATTGGCGGCTCACCGAACGGACGGTCCGCAGCGTGCGGGTAACGGCGCTGACATTAAACGTGGCTACGACCCATTTCATCGATATCCCTCCCCGGATGTGAGTGTGTCTATCAAGTCTATCTGTTATCAAATCTATGAAAGCCGCGCGCCCGCTAGAACGATCCCAGGCAAAAAAAGTCCCCTTTTCTCCGCGCGCCGACCGACCGTGCCATTACGATGCCGGTTCATACCTGGGCATTTCATCGCACGATCAGCCTGCCGCTTGCGGGTATAGGGGACGATTCGTCCGGGCACTCTCACAATCTCTCAACCGGTTCGGGGTTATTTCCGGATTCTTCCGTAAGCTTTGGCATACCGGATCACTTTCCGGAACATCGACTTATCCTTCAGCACCCGGAAAATGTACGGGTCCGGGCTCGTATTCACTTCCAGAATCCACGGATGCAGCGTATGGTCCAGCGCCACATCGAGGCCGATCTCTTTGACGCCGGGGAAGGAGCGGCTCATTTGTCTCGCCGTCGATAACCCAAGCTGCTTCAGGCGGCTCATCATCCTCGTGCGGCGTGCCGCCGGCATATGGCTTCCAAGCAGCGTCTCCGCCTTCATTGGCGTTCCGCCGTTATGATAATTGGTCACAATCTTCTTCGGATGGGCCAGCCGCCCGATAATCCCGGTCGTTTCCCACCTTTGCTGCAAATTGTGCTGCACCATGACCCGCAGATCGAATCTGCGCCCGTTGTGCTTGAGCAGATGAATGCCCTTCTGCACCAAATAAGGCCGCCGCGCCTTTGCCTGCGACAAAGCGGCGAACATCGCGTCGAAAGAACGGAACGAGCGGGCTTTCGCCCCCGATTGGAACCAGTAAGCGTCTTTGCCTTTGCCCCGCTTCTCCACCCGGATCACTCCGTTGCCGAACGTTCCTACATTAGGCTTCACGTAAACCATACGGTGCGTATCCAGCATGTTCCGAAGCGTATGCCGGTTCATTCTCGCCGTAACGGGTACGTATGCCCTCAAGCTCCCGTTCCGCAGCAGAGCGGCTGTTTTTCTAAGTTTGCTCGTCACTCTGGTTATGTTTTTGGGCATGCTTTTAGTTTCTCCTTTTTCGGTATTGGCGGTACAACCCGGCCAGCCGGGCTGCGGTAGACGACCAGCCGAACCGGCGCACCACGTCTTCCCGGGCGCGAATCGCCATCGCTGCGGAACCTTTGGCGTCCCTCGCTACGATTTGGATCTGCTCGGCGAACGCTTCCGGACTCCGGTATCGGGCTACCAGCCTGCCTGTCGTGCCGTGGCGCACGATTTCCCGGATGCCGCCGTTAGCCGAAGCGACGCAAGGGGTGCCGGACGCCATCGCTTCCACATTTACGAGACCAAACGCTTCATGCCCTTGAGACGGGCAGACGAAGCAGTCCCCGGCCCAATACAGCCTGGGCATACGTTTGCGCGACACATAACCGGCAAACCGGGCCGGAACGCCGTACCTCGCCGCCATCTGCTTCAATCCCCTCACATACGAAGCGTTACCCGCGCCTCCGGCGACGAGCAGCTTCGCTTGAGGGACCGAACGTCGCACGAGCTTCATCGCCCGGATGAGGACGGGAACCCCTTTTTTCGGGATCAGACGCCCTGCAAACAAGACGGAGAACGAGCCGCTTACGCCGAATTCGCGGCGCGCCGCAGCTCTCTGCGAAGCGCTCGGAAGCTTATATTGTGAGACGTCCACACCTAGCGGCGTATGCTTTACTTTATGCCGGACACCGGGGAAAAGCGACCGGATCTGCGCGGCTAGCGATTTGCTGTTGGCGACTACCAGGTCGGCGGCTGCAAGCTGGCGGGCCGCTTGGGTAAGAGTCGTCCGGGGCGGGCTGATAAACGTCGTCGAATGCAAAAAAACAGCGATCCGCGTCCCCGGAAACCGGCTCCTGACGCGCGGCACATAAGACGGGCGGTTGTCGATCTGAATCCAATCGAAGCTCCTGCCCGCCATCCGGCCAAGCACATGGCCGAGATACCGTCCTGCTCCGCCGCCCGGAACCCGGACATGGGACAGCCCACCTTGAAGCGACGAAGCCGGATAACCGGGACTGCGGCGGCTGTATACCGTCACGCGGTTCGAGGTGGATAACCGTTTCGTAATCTCGGCGATGCAATGCTCAACGGAGCCGCCTACCCGGGGCGGAACGGGTATTTCTCCGGGAGCGATTACGGCGATGTTCATCCTTTCTGGTCACTTCCTCGTTTAATGGGTGGCAATCCCTTTCATCGTATGCTTTAGATGTATTGGCGGTATGGGTCCTATGCAACAAAAAAACTCCCCCAAGCCCAAAGGGGAGCGTAATACGTCATTGCTTGCTATCGCGATTGTTTGTTTTGCGGCTGTTTCCCCCGGTTGCCTTGCAGCTCGATGCCGACCTCCGTCAGCAGCCAAGGCGAACCGGTTGCCTCTCTGGCGAAGCGGAACCGGAACGTCTGCTCGCGAATCCCGCCGCCGCGTCCGTCCACAAGCGCCTTGACCCTGTACTCCGCGGTCAGATCGTCCTTCGGATCTTGCGCAGCCGGAAGCTCGTACCGCACGCTTTCCACCGACCGGAGCAGCTTGCGGTACCGGCTCAGCGTGTCAGGGTCGGTTCCCCGGAGAGCGGCGACCAGCAGCGCGTCGTCCTCCTGCTTGAGCGACTCCAGAAATGTCTCCGCCAGCTTGGCCGGAAGCGACCGGTCCAGCAGCGCGTCCAGCTGGCCCGCCGCCTTATGGACCATGAGCTGATGGGCGTAGTCTTCGGCTCCCGTCTTATGCGTCGAACTGCCGAGGAAATGAATGCAAAAATGTCCGGAGAAATCATTATCCGGAATACCGTCTCCGCCATGAGGCATGCCGTGCATCGAGCCCGCTATTTTGCGGCCGCCGTACAAGACGAGAATGGCCCGGCGCTTCCAGCTCCACGAGCCGTCGTAGATATGCTTCATCGTCGCCGTATCTTGTTTGGTGAGCGGCTGCACATCCGCATGAAGACTGCCGGCCCGCCTCTGCGCCCGGAACGTCAATCCGGTCTCGAGATCCACGACCGTCACTTTGCTCTTCAGCGGCACGCCCGTTTTGGCATCGTCCCAGGCAACCATCTCTCCGTAGTGAATCGTTCGGAGCGATTCGGCGTATTGGACCCATGCCTTGCGAATCGGGGCGGGCATCGTGATGACCGATCCCGTATCCGGCTCCAGCAGCGAGCCGTCTTCCCTTAGTGAGAACGTCCGGCTCGAGCCGCCTTCCTTTACTTCCATATAAGCATCGCCGTAAGCGACCCGGCCGCCGGCCCCATGATCCGCAGCCGCAGCCGCTTTCGGCCATGCCCGGCTCCAGGCTTTTTTTACGAACGACTTGCGTGTTTCATATAACGCGCCCTGACTCGTCTTGACGGAAACGATAAATTGTACGGTCGCCGCTTTGGAAGCCGCCTCGCGGGGAGCGGCCGATACCGGCCCGGGCATAACAAGCGCAAGCGCAGTTGCAAAGGCAAGAAGCAGAACAGTCATTCTATAGGCCACAGACTAGCCTCCTCCATCAAGAATCACTTCCGTATTGTTCGCCAGCCTCGGCAAATTATGTGGAATAAACTTCAGGTTTGGGAAAACCTATAGACGAGTCCTTACTCTATAACGAACAGGGAGGCGAAAAACGAACCATGAGATTGAAATGGATGCGGCCTGTCGCATGCGCGGCGCTGTTATGCTGTCTGATCCCCGCAGCGGGCCAGGCTGCCGGCGCCAAGCCGAAGTCGAGGGAATATTACGAGACGCGCGGGGATATTGTGTGGGAAGTGCCGATGGAGGAGAAATGGATCGCCCTGACGTTCGACGACGGTCCCGATCCGGTATACACGCCGCAAATCGCGGATCTGCTGAAACAATACGAGGCGAAAGCTACGTTTTTCGTTACAGGGGAGCGGACGGCGAGATTCCCGGACACGGCGCGCAAGCTTGTTGCGGACGGCCATGAGCTGGGCAATCATACGATGAAGCACTCGTACTTTCGCCGCGGAACGTCGGAGAAGACGATCGATACGGAAATCCGCAAAGCCAAAGAAGCGATCCGGGCGGCAGGTTTGACCGACGCGCCCTGGTTCCGTCCGCCCGGGGGCCACTACAGCGAATCGATCGTCGCCGCAGCCAAGCAGCACGGTTATACGGTCGTCCTATGGTCCTGGCATCAGGATACCGAGGATTGGCGCGCCCCCGGCGTGGCGAAAATTACGAATAAAGTGTTGAACAACGCGAGAAACGGGGATATCGTCCTGTTTCACGATCATGGGGAAGGAGCATCGCAAACCGTACAGGCGCTTACGAAAATATTGCCGGAGCTGAAGAACAGAGGGTTTCGGTTCGTAACGGTCACGGAACTGCTGGGCGAGCGGAAAAGGCAGGGACATCCGGTCGACGATGCGGGCTGAGCGCTAACTGCCCGCCTCATCCATCCGGCAGTCCTGAAGCGTTATACGCCTTCAGAGACTGCCGGATGCCTATCGCCCCCTTTACTGACGCTTCGCTTCGGATAAATGCCAGCAGACGCCGGCGGGATCGATCAGATGAACTTCCCGCTTGCCCCACGGATACATGGTCGGTTCCTTACAGCGGACCGGATATTCGCCGCTTTCCGTTATCCGCCGGATACGCGTCCACCAGCCGTCCAGATCGGACACGACCAGCTCCACCATAAAGTTGTCCTGGAGTTCCCGGTTATGATAATTTTGCAAATAAAATTCCAGCTCGTCCAGCCGGAAGATCGTAATTCCGTTGTCCGCATATATATTCTCGAATCCAAGCTCCTCGAAAAACCGCTGAGCCAGCCCGTAGTCATCGCCCGACGGGACAAAAGGTTTTAGCTTGATCGCCTGCATCCTGTTCCCTCCGTTAATACAAGTCGCCACGGTATGCGCCTCTCGCTCCCGGCTGCAACCGTGCGTTGTGTTCAAATCCGTTTAAGCAAACTAAGCATATAGGCATCTACCCGTTCGGCCATCATCCCGTCCGTAAGTCCGGTAACGCCCAGAGCTTTCCAGCCGCTGAATACGGCCGGCGGACCGAATAGCGTATCGATAAGCGCTACCAGATCCCAGTAAGGGTCGTAAGCAAATGTTTTGCCGGCTGCGGCCTCGTAGGCCGACAGAAAAGCGTCAGCCGTCGCGACGTCGTACAGCTGGGCCAGGTCGGACCGGCACTGCCCGACATCGATGCCGGCCGGTCCCCGGCAGCCGTTAATCCAATCGACGACGCCGCTAACCGAGCCGCCGGTCCACAATACGTTGGCCGGGTGGTAGTCCCGGTGAATGAAGCACGTCTTAGCTGCGGGACGCCTGTCTTTTGCATATGCGATTGCTCTGCTCCACTCGCTTGACAAGCCGGACCACTCCGGCGCTTCGAGCGTCTCCAGATCGATGTAGGCCGCATATTGCCAAGCGAAGCCGTCCGCCGGGACTGCATGAATCCGGGTCAGAGTTTCCGCCAATCCTCCCAGCCATCTGTCCAGATTCTCGGGACGCAGCACGACGGACCCGCTTATCTTGGTCATCAGTACGGCAGGCATTCCGCATACTTCTCCCGACTGGTCGCAAGCAACGAGCCGGGGCGCCGGCAAGCCGCTGCCAGATGCGAATAGGAGACTTTCCGCTTCGTGCCAAGCGGCGTCGGGTTCCTCCTGCAGCCATTCCTCATTGTTGATAAGCCGGAGCACATAGTCGGCTTCTTCCCGTCCGGTTTGGAGCGTAATGCTGTGGATAAGCGACGACGTCCCTCCCAGAAGCCTGGATACGGACGTTACCTTGGCGCCGGGACGTACCGAGTCTACTACCCATTCCAGCGCCCGGTTCGGCAACTCTATCATCGAAGCCCACCTCCCGTCTGCCGGAACTATTGACTTCCAGCCTTCTAGTCCATCTAGAAATCATTGTAAAACATATGCGGACCGTTTGTCACGGTTTACCCGAATAAATCCACCACCGAACCTTGCTCCATCTCCCCGAAAAGCAGCTGGATCACCTTGCCTGCCATCCGCTCCGGAGAGGTGAGCATACCGCTCTCCTTGGCCTTATGAAACAGCTCCGCAGCGGCGAACTGGCCCGAATCGCGGGTCCTCGCTTCCTGCTGCAGGGCGGTGTCGACCATTCCGGGCCATACCGAGGCAATCTTGACGGCTCCCGGCCCTTCTCCCTGCTCTATCCCGACGCTTCTCGTAAATACGTCCAAGCCGGCCTTGGAAGCGCTATACACGCTCATGCCCGGCAGCAGATTTTGAGCGGAGCCCGATGAAATGTTTATAATGCGTTTGTCGATCTGCATCTCCTTGGTATGCCGGATAAAAAGAGAAGCAAGCAGAACAGGGGCAAGCAGATTAATATGGATATTAGCCGCAATCGCGACCGGATCTCCGGACTCGACGTTACTCAGCGGAGCTACGACGCCGGCATTGTTGATCAAATAAATGCCTTCCAGCTTCGATTGGTCCAAGCAATCAAACACCGTTTGCATGAGACTTTCGATCCTGTCGGTTTCGTTCAGATCAAACGGAATATGACGAACATTGTCGCTTTGGGCGAGCTGGTCTTCGTTTCGATTCCGGGAAATGCATAACAGCAAATGATCGGGAGCCATAAGCTGCTCCGCTATCGCTTGTCCCAGTCCTCTGGATGTACCGGTAATAATGAAAACTTTCATCTCGTCCGCCTCCATGTTTAAGTATCTGATATTAGTACCTGATACTAATATATCCCCACTTCTTGGAAACTGTCAAATCGACGGCCGCGTTTTTTTATGAACAAACAATAAAACCCCCGCTCCCCGCGCTGGGCGGGGGCAGAGGTTTCTCTGGTTAAAACTGGACCAGATCGCCGATACGGACCGGCTGTCCGGTTTTCATCGAGATGTTGCCGGCGATTCCGGTCAGGATCGATACGGCTCCGTCCACATGGGAAGCGGCCCGCTCGAAACGGTCCTCGGTCCGGTCGCCGAACAGATCGTTCAGCAGGAGCGGGTCCCCGCCGCCGTGTCCGCCGGCCCGTTCTTCGATCGCCACTTCATACGGACGCTCAAACATCGGCTGAACGGTCAGCTTTTTGTACGAAAGCGCCCCTTCTTCCTCCTTCTTGCCGCCGGAGTTCACATACGCCCGCTCAACCACTTTCATCTCGATCCGTCCCTTGCTGCCGTTAAATACGACGTTGTAGCCTTCCCAAGGCAAGTAAGCGTTCAAGGAGTAAGTCAGTATCGCTTTATTTTTGTAACGAACCATCACGCCGAGCGTATCCTCGATACTGATGCCGTCGCCGAATACGCTCTGGTCGCGCTGATAGCCGTCGTCTTTCTCCGCGTCCAGATACAGCGCCTTCAGATGTTTATTGTTCTCCATATGGATGGCGAACGGATCGTCCTTCGCCGCTTCGCTTCCATGGGCCCGCTGGTAAAACTTCGTCACGCCGCGGCGCTCGGCATTTTCCCGGCCGTAGAACATCAGCCCGCCCATCGCATACACCGTCTCCGGCGCCGTGCCCAGCCAGAAGTTGACGAGGTCGAAATGATGCGTCGACTTGTGGACCAGCAGCCCGCCGCTGTTGCGTTTGTCCCGGTGCCATCTGCGGAAATAATCGGCTCCGTGCAGCGTATTCAGCAGCCATTCGAAATGAACGGAATGAACGTCTCCGATGGCGCCGTCCATGATCAGTTCGCGAATCTTCGTATTATGCGGAGCGTACCGGTAGTTAAAGGCAACGCGCAGGTCGCGTCCCGTCCGCTTGACCGCATCGATAATCTCCTGGCACTTCTCTTCGTCCACGGTCATCGGCTTCTCCGTGATCACGTCGCAGCCCAGTTCCATAGCGCGGATAATGTACGTATGATGCGTGCGGTCCATCGAGGTGACGATAACGGTATCCGGCTTCTCGCTTCGGATCATCTCGTCAAATTGATCGGAAGCGTACAGCTTCGCCTCCGGGTAATCGTACTTCTCCCGCAGCAGCCGGTTGGCGTATTCCAGACGGGTGCGGTTCACATCGCAAAAAGCGACCAGTTCGCAGCGGTCCCGGTAGCTTTTGGCCAAGGCACCGTAAAAAAACTCGGCTCTGCCTCCGGTTCCGACCAGTGCATATTTTCTCCGTGTCATCGGTATTCTCCCCTTACTCGTTGTTCATTCGCTTTCATTTTAACGCAACATATCGACGGATTCTCCGGATTTATTGCGGATTTCCGCTCATTCTTTGCATATCTTGCGCAACCTCAGCTCCGATTCTCGGGCAGGCTGTGTCCGCTCCAAACGCGCTAACGCTACTTGTCCGTCTATCCAAATGGATGTACACTTTAACCAACAAGCTCAAGGAGATCGCCATGAAGAAGAACGGAATGAAGGGGGCCGCGCAAGTGCGGGAGCCGTTTTACATTCATCAAAATAAAATATCGGGCCACCATTCGATGCCGACCAATCATTTTCATGAACCGTACGAAATCTATTATTTGATGTCGGGCGAGCGCAACTATTTCATAAAAGACAATACGTACCGCGTCCGCAAAGGCGACGTCGTCTTCATCGATCAAAACGAGCTGCACAAAACGGCCGACGTCGGCGTGCCGAATCACGAGCGGATGCTTATTAATTTTAATAAACGGTTTCTCGACACGTTCAACGAACCGCTGCTGTTCGAGCCGTTCCGCCGCAAAATAAGACGGCTGTCGCTTAATCTCCAGGAGAGGGAATGGATCGAGCGGCTGCTCCAGGATATGCTGAGAGAGGATACGGAGGCGCTGCCGGGAAGCGAGACGTGTCTGCAAGCCCAGCTCGCTACGCTGCTTCTCTGGTGCGGACGCAAGCTGGACCGGCAGGAGCAGGAACGGGAACCGTACGAGCACGAAAGCCCGGCTCACAAAAAAATGTCCGAGATCGTCGAATATATTAACGAAACATATGCTTCGCCGCTGTCGCTGGAATCGGTGGCGAAGGCTTATTACGTAAGTCCCTATCATCTGAGCCGGACGTTCAAAAAAATAACCGGATTTTCGTTCGTGGAATATGTCAATACGGTCCGAATCCGCGAGGCGCAAAGGCAGCTCCGGGAAACCGGCCTGAAAGTGACGCGGATCGCCGAGAACGTCGGGTACGAAAATATCGGCCACTTCGGCCGTGTCTTCAAGGAGCTGACGCGGACGAATCCGCTGGACTATCGGAAATCGGCCCGGCATAACGGCTCCTGAATGGGGCCCATGATTTGCGTGCGGTTTGTGCATATAGAAAAACCGTCCGGTAAAATAGTCCGGACGGTTTTTGACGTGCTAAATTTCCATACTTTTGTGTGGGTGAACATGCGTACCTTCGCTCCAGCCGCCGCTCGTTGATGAAGATTTGCAGTTTGCGTGAACAAACCGACCGACTCCATATGAAGGCCCGCCCGTTACCCTCATTCTCGTGAGCGGTTCATGTTCGCCTTCACTAAAATGGAGGCTCGTGGGAAAACGTAAATCCACGGGTTCTATGACGAAATAGGAGTGTTTTGCACCCCCTTATATCAACCAACCGGTGGGGTCTGCGCCCCATATAGCAGATACAAACCGCTCTTATTTGGTTCCTTGCCCGGTTGAAGCCGGCCGACGGCACGTCAGTGCGTCAGCAGATTAGTGCGTATAAGCCGCAACGTTGTCCTGATCGATCGCATCATGCAGGGCGGCGTTCAACCCGCTGGCGATAATGTTGGCCATGTCTTCGATAAATTGGTCGATATCCTTTGGCGTAACGAGAAGATTATGACCGACCGGGTCGAGCACTTCCTTGACGAGCTGCAGCCGTTCGCTTTCGTTCATGCCGTCGAGCAGGCCGAAAATCTGGCTCGTATTGCTCGTCTGCTGCTTAAAATGATCGATCATCATATCCATCGTACTGTTCACGATCGTAGACGCATACACCACGGTAGGCACGCCGATGGCGATGACGGGCACACCGAGAAATTCACGCGTGAGCCCCTTGCGTTTATTGCCTACGCCCGACCCCGGATGAATGCCGGTATCGGCGATCTGGATCGTCGTGTTGACCCGCTCCAACGCTCTGGAAGCCAGCGCGTCGATCGCGATGACCAGATCGGGCTTCGAGCGTTCCACGATGCCCTGCACGATCTCGCTCGTTTCGATACCGGTCGTGCCGAGCACCCCGGGCGCCACCGCGCTGACCTGACGATATCCGGGACTGACCTGATCCGGCATCAGCTCGAAAAAGTGCCGCGTGACCATCACGTTTTCCACAACCAAAGGACCAAGCGCATCCGGCGTCACGTTGTAGTTGCCGAGTCCGATAATAAGCACCTTGGCGTCCTTCGTGATGCCGATCTGCTGCAGAAATGTAGAAAACTCCTGGGCCAGCCGGGTAGCCACCTTGTCCTGCAGATCCGAATCTTTCTCCCTCAGTCTCGGAATCTCGAGCGTAATATAGTTTCCTATCAGCTTGCCTACCGCTCGGGAGCCCTGCTCGTTTTCAATATGCATTTTCGTAATGACCATGTCATCGTCTTCCGCCGTTTCCGTATGTACGCCGGGGATGGTGTCCCCGTGCCGGCTTGACGCCAGTTCCTTCGCTTCCAGCGCAAGATCGGTGCGAACCGAATACGGGCTCAAATCAAGGTCCATTTGTTTGTTCTCCTTTCCATTCCAACCTGCTTTGTAGTTTGTGAGCTTTTCGCTGCGATTATGCGGCAGGCGGGAAGCGGTTCGGCGGCGAAAGGACAACGTCTTCGTAGCAGCGGATCGGTATTGGATTTGACCCCGGCGGAGACGTTCTGCTGTTATTGCAATTTGGCTTGTACCGTGGTAGAATGTATAAAGTTGTCGACAGACATGATACGCGACGTACGGTTGTCCCTGACACAGTCGCGTGCACGTTTTCGGTTTAAGGAGGTGAACGATCGTGCCTAACATCAAATCCGCCATCAAGCGCGTGAAGACGAACGACAAGCGTCGCCTTCAAAACGCTTCGCAAAGATCGGCCCTGCGTACGGCAGTCAAAACGTTCGAAACTGCAACAGCTTCTAAAAACGTTGAATCGGCTAAAGATGCCCTGATTACTGCGTCCAAAAAGCTGGATAAAGCCGTTTCCAAAGGCTTGATTCATAAAAATGCAGCTGCCCGCAAAAAGTCTCGCCTGGCGAAACAACTCAACGCGCTTTCCGCACAAGGTTAAGCGAAAAAGTCCTTGCACATCGGCAAGGACTTCTTTATTGTTTTCAGACCGTTTACCGTCGTCTCCGTACCATACGAGTCGTTCTCACGAAGCAAGCCGCATCAGGAACATTTCCAGACCCAGCACCTTGTCTACCTTCCCCGTCTTCAGTCTGTAATCGAGCTCAGCCAACTCCGCGAGAATCGTCTCCAGCTTGTCCGGCGTATACTTCTGCCCCTGCTCGGCAGCCACCTTGACCGCGTACGGATGAAGTCCGATCTGGCCGGCCATCTGCTGCTGCGAATAACCGAGCTTGGACAGCTCCTTGACCTGGAGCACGATCCGGAACTGGCGTGCGATGAGCAGCACGATCTTCACCGGCTCTTCCTTCTGCTTGAGCAGGTCGTACAGGATCGAGAACGCCCGGTTCAGCCGCAGCCGGACGATATCGTCGATCAGAATAAAGACGTTTTGTTCGGTGCTTCGCGTAACGAGACGGTCTACAATATCTCCGGTTACGGTTCCGCCCTCCCCCACGAACAAAGACAGCTTCTCCATCTCCGCCGAAAGGGCCTGAAGCCCACCCCCGGTATACAAAATAAGCTGATCGTCCGCGCCTTCCGCGAACGTGAACGACTGCCGGACCGCCTGTTTCTTGACCCAGTGCAGCAATTCCTCCGCATTCATCGGCACGAACGGAATCGTCGTATCCTTTAGCGATTTTACGATTTTTTTACGTTCGTCCAGCTTGTCCGCATTCACGATAAATACGATCACGCTAAATTCTGCGGCAGCCTTCATATACTCCAGCAGCTTCTCCGGGTGATGCTCCACCTTGCCGCTTTCTTTCGCTCCGGTAAAAAACTGGGCGTTATCCGCCAATATAATCTTCTTGGGCGCCATAAAAGGCAGTGTCTGCGCATCCTCAAGCACGATATCGAGGCTGGTCTCCGCCAGATCGTATTTGCTGATGGCAAACTCCCGGTACTCCGGCTCGATCAGCTTCTGGATCAAATAACCGGTAAATTCCCGAAGCAAATAAGTTTCCGAACCGTAGCACACATAAACGGGCGACACGTTTCCTTTGCCGATCTCCCTCGCCGCCGATTTGTAATCCACGTTCCCCACCTCTTGACGAGTCTGCTGTAACCTGATCTTCATCTTAACAAAAACAAAGGGATCACGTCAAAATCAATAGACTTTGACATCATCCCTTTGTCCCAGCACATCTATATAAACATCCGGCCTAGGCTCCCAGGCGCCGGTGCCGAATGGTCATACGCGGCAGGACTTCGAACTTCTCGGTTCTTACTATAACATACGCGGCGGCGGCGAAAAGGTGCGGCGGAAACGGGCCTATTTTTGAAAAAAGCCGAAACTGCAATTACGGTAGTTATCTTTCCGCTATTCGCTATTATGCGGCAGTTGCACACGTCCGGGTACAGAAATTCATTTCGCAGTTGGCGATCTCGAAGCAACGCTGTGAAGTATACCGCCTAGCAGACTTAAACGATCTGGACGGTACGAAAAAAAGCCGTAAGCGCGGACGCTTACGGCTGCTGTATATTCGTTTCCTTCCGCTGGGCTACGTCGATTTCGATCCTTTTCGTGACGCCGCTCTCCGTCGTGAGCGAGTAGGTCAGCTTCGAGCTGCCGCTCCATTTCAGAAGCCGGACTTGTTCGTTCTCCGACCACTGGGGCGACGTATACATATGGGTCTCTTTGCCGTCAGTCGTACGGATGACGATCGAACGTCTGGCCTGGTCGGCCACGGCAATCAGCACGCCGTCCTCCGACAGCAGCTCGGGGTTCGGGTTGGCCATTAACCCCATGGCGTCCGGTCTTCCGCTCTTCGCCGAATCGGAACTAATCGATTCCGGTTGTTCCTCCCGACCTTGATCTGCTGTAATTGTATTTTTCTCGGTAATGGCAGGGTCTGTCCCCTGGTCGCCCGTGCTGTCGCCTAGCGCCGGGGCCGTAATCTCCATCTTAGGGGGAGCGATATCAGCCTCCGGGGAACCGCTGCCGGCCTCTGCATTCGTCTCCGGTTTCTTGACGTCGTCCGGAGCCGTATACGTATTTAGACCGCTGCGTTCGCCGATTTCTTGCGCTCCCGCTTCTTGTCCGGCATTCGCCTGTTCGGACGGCTTTGCCGGCTGGAAACGCGGCTGTACTGCCGGGTCCGCCCGTTCGGCCGTTTCTTTATCGGGAGAAGGCGCCTCCGAGCCGCCGCTTTGATTCGTGATGGCTGTCCCTAGCGGCAGCTTTTTCTCCATATTGCCGGCCGAACCGTCAGCATCGGAGGTATCCGACTTCGCATCCATCGCGGGTGCGCCGCCGGATGCGCGGTTTTGCTGGCCGGCGCTTTGCGGAGCCGCCGTAGACTCCGCACTGCTGTACAATAAACCTCTATCGTCAGCTACTTTATTGGTGCCGTCCATATCGTTTATAAACAAAGCCATCAGCAACCCTGCCGCTACGATGCCTCCCGTGGCCGCGATCGACCAGATCCCTCTCGTCCGGCGGGGACGTTCGATCGGGGCCGGGATTGCTGTTACGGGAGCCGGTACGGACACGGATGCGGCCCCCGCAGTCGCCGTAGCCGTTGCGGCCAGTCCGTCGCCCTGCCGATCGATCTCCGCAAGCTGCGGCAGGATGGAATCCACCAGACTGAAGGGAGGCGCGACTTTGGGCAAGCTGGCGAGCTCTTGGGACAATTGCCGCAGCCTGGAATACATTTCCGCACAATCCGGACACTGCTGCAAATGGGCTGTCATAGCCTCATGCTCCGAGTCGTTCAAATCCCGATCCAGATCTCGCTGCATCAGTTCCATCACCTCTTGACAATTCATCCCCGCACACCACCTTTCTGGTATTCTTGGAGTAACGACTGCAGCTGCTGCCTCGCCCGGAACAAGTACGATTTCACCGTGTTCAGCGGCAAGTCCAGAGAATCGGCGATTTCGTTATAAGAGAAATCTTGCAGGTAGCGGAGCACGACCACGGTACGATGATGCTCGGGAAGGCGTTCGATCGCCTCCTGAATATCTTTGGCGACATACGTTGATATCAGCTCGTCTTCCACGTTATTGTGGGACGTAAACGTCATGTTGTGCTCCTCGATCGAAACCGTCGCTTTCGTCCGGCGAAACTTATCGATGCAAATATTCGTGACGATCCGCTGTACCCACGTTTTAAACTGCGCTTTTTCTTCGTAGGAATTGATTTTCGTATATATCCGGATCAGCGCTTCTTGCGCGGCATCTTTAGCGTCTTGCTCGTTTCCAAGAATGTAATAAGCGGTACGATACACATGTGTCTCGATTTCTCGCAATAGGGTAATTAGAGCGTCGCGATCGCCCGATTGGGCAGCTTTGATTAACTCCAGCGCTACCACAAGGATCCCCCTCTCTTGCAACCTTTTAAACGGGATTGTCGAAAAAAAAGTTGCACCAACCATAAAAAAAATTCCGGCACGCCGGTCAATTACTAGAATAACAGAAAATTTGGATGCGGTATACCGCTCTCCGGGCGCCTTCGCATCGGCATATCGCGCTGCTGTCCGCAAGCCCCGTCAAGTTTTAGGCCGTTCGGTTAAGAAGACGGGGTACCCGGGGGGAAAGTTCGGTCGAAGGCGGAAAACGCGCAGATGCCCATGCTTTTGGGGGCCGCTATCCGCACACTCCAAGGATACATGCCTACCGGCGTCTTTTGACGCTGGCGTTTACCGTGATTTAGAGGCACTCCCACGATATACTTTCTGGTAAATAAGAAGAGCCGTCCGGATGTTCCTTTGACGTGTAAACCCATACGTTTGTTTGTATGTTGGAAAGGAATAGATACCTTCGCTCCAGCCGCTCGCCCTCAGGCGTGTGGTCTTCATGCTGTGGTATGGCTAACGAATCCAGCGTTCGTTATCAGAGCCGAACCCGGACGATTGAATTTGTAAACGAACTCTTGTATTGTTATTCCGGCAAATCGGATCGTTTTTTTCCACTTTCGGTTCGATAACGATTCCCGGATTCGTTACGTCTGGATTAACGTCGTTTTGCAGCCATAAGCACGATCCGATTCGTTAGTCATCGGACCTGAGTATACATTCTCTAACGCCAGGGAAGGAAACCCCTTCCCTTCCCATTTAACACGGTAAAGAACTTAAACGTTCTCGCAGATGAAACAAAAACCGTCCCGAAGTACGGGACGGCTTGGCTTGCAGGTGCGGTCGGTCCGGGAGTTACACCACTTCGTGTCCGGTACCGCTCCATTTTTCGTAGATCAGCGTTTTGTCTTTGCGGAACAGCCGCAAGCCGACATGCACGGCGAAAACGAGATTCACCAGAAGGACGATCATCGCGCACAGGGCGAACAAGATCGGAGGCAGCTTTTGAACGGTTTGGCTCAGAATGACGGCGTTAAGCCCGCCGACGATCCCGTACAGGCTGCCGTAACGGATCAGCAGCTCTTTCAGCCGGATGCGTTCGCCCTGTCCCTTCACCCGGATCCGGACGATATATTTGCCGAACGTCCAGCCGTTGGTCGCATAAGGCAGCGCGATGAAATACAGGAAACTGGTAATAAAATAAATCCGCAGATCCGCGCTTTTCATAAAGAAAACAACGAGCGGGAACAGCAGCATCGCATCAAGCTGGACGGCGATCAGCCGCCTGGTCAGTCCGACCCGTTCGGACTTCAGATCGACGTTTTCATCGAGTCCCTCGATCCGCGGGAGCAGCTTCATCAGAAGCGGAGCCGCCAAATATCCGATTACGCCGCCGGACGTATTCAGCAGTAAGTCGTCAACGTCGAACAGCCGGTACGGACAATCGTAGATGCCGTACAGCCCGGTCACCTGCGTCACCTCGAAAAACAGCGACAGCCCGAATGCCGACACAGCCGCCGCCGGCAGCCGAAAGCGGAAATAATACCTCAAGTACGCCCCGAGCGGTACGAGCAGCAGCACGTTAAAGGCCGCCTGCCAAAACGCTCTTTCCTTGAACAGCTGCACATAAGTGGACGGCTGCGCGAAGTGGACCCCGGTTTCTTTCCAGAAATCGTACACGAACCGGAACGGGACGAAGGACGCCATCGCTCCCTGAACGGCCGCGCAAGTATTCCGCGTAGCGGGAAGCGGCAATATAACCAGGTATAGTGCGGTCATCAAATACAAGAGCAGCGAGTAGATGATCACTGCGCGAAATTTATGCAAGTACCCGTACTTGCGGTATTGGACGATCAGAAACGGGAGCGTGATGACGAATGCCGCAATCGGAAACGTCAGGATCGCATATCGGATCGGAATCAGGTAAGCTTCGAACAAGGGCGGTATTCCTCCACATTAATATTGATGGCAGGCAGCAAAGCTTTTAAAAGAAGCCTTTGCCACGGCCACGTCGAATGACCCTGCGTAAGTCGCAGCTTTTCTTCGTCAGAAACTCGCAAAAATATTTCATTACCGATAAAGAAACATCTTCTTATGATTACTTTTAAAAGACGCTTGCGGCTTCGTTTCGTTACAAGCTCAATGGTCAGTATACCGCCGGCGGTTCCTTCTATCCATCGACATTTCTTACGCTTTGATCGTGTAATATTGCAAGATTGTCACGTCAATGCCCCTGGTTGCGTTTCGGCTTGGGGGACAACAAAAAGGAAGCCGGCCGAACGCCAGCTCCCCTAGCTTTCAGAAATCGTTATTCCTCACGCTTCAAACTTAATCAGATAGTAATTTTTTTTGCCGCGCCGCAGCACGACGTATTTGCTATGCAAACGGTGCTGTTCCCCGATCATGCTGTCGATCCCGCTCATACGCTCTCCGTTGACATAGACGGCGCCGCTCTCGATATCCTGCTTGGCTTGACGGCGGGACGGAGCGGCCTTGGCTTCCACCAACAGGTCGATCAGTCCGGTCTCCTGCTGTCCGCTCAGTACCGTCGTCGGCATATCCTGAAGCGCTTCGACGAGCTCCGTTTCGCTCAGCCGGGCGAAATCTCCCGAGAATAACGCCTGCGTAATGTTCTCGGCGCTCTCCACCGCTTCGTCACCGTGCACGATCCGGGTCACTTCCCGGGCCAGCTCCCGCTGGGCGGCGCGTTGCTCCGGCCGCTCGCCGAGCTCCGTCTCCAGCGCCGCGATTTGCTCGCGCGTCAGGAACGTGAAATATTTCAAAAACTTGATGACGTCGTTATCGTCGGTATTGATCCAGAACTGATAAAACTGGTAAGCGCTCGTCTTGTTGCGGTCGAGCCAGATCGCACCGCTTTCCGATTTGCCGAACTTTTTGCCGTCGCTTTTCGTGACGAGCGGCATCGTCATGCCGTAAGCTTCGCCGCCACCCATCTTGCCGATCAGGTCGAGCCCTGCCGTAATATTGCCCCATTGATCGCTGCCGCCGAGCTGAAGCGAGCACCCTAAATCCTGATGCAGTTTGTGGAAATCGTAGGCTTGCAGAATCATGTAACTGAATTCGGTAAACGAAATGCCGTTAGCGAGCCGCGAATCGACCGAATCTTTGGCCAGCATGTAGTTGACGGTAAAATTTTTGCCGACATCGCGCAGAAACGAGATCGTGTCCAGCGTCGACAGCCAGTCGTAGTTGCTGACGAGCCTCGCCGCATTGTCCGGAAGGTCGAAGTCGAGAAACTGCGACAGCTGGCGCTTCAAGCTTTCCGTCCACTGCGCCACCGTGTCGGCCGTATTCAGCGAACGTTCCGACGAGCGGCCGCTCGGGTCGCCGATCAGTCCGGTGCCGCCGCCTACGAGCGCCATCGAGATATGACCGGCCAACTGGAACCGGCGCAGGCACAGAATCGGCAGCAAGCTTCCGATATGCAGGCTGTCCGCCGTTGGGTCAAATCCGCAATACAGCACGACCCGCTCGCTCTCGAGTTTTTTCTTCAGCCCTTCCCGGTCGGTAACCTGGTACACCAGCCCCCGGTACTCCAAATCTTCAAGCAATTGTTGATCCGTCATACGAGCTTCACTCATTGTCGATCTCTCCTTATGTCGTGTAAATGAAAGATCCCCATAAGCGGGGAGCTCCCGATATTCATCTCCAGTACAACAAAAAAGACCCGCCCTCTGCAGCTTACAGGGACGAGTCATCGCGGTACCACCCTAATTGAACGTGCCGTTCGCGGCATGCTCCACTCGATCGGTTAACGGCCGATTGTCCGTCCTCCCCTTCCGTTTGCAAGAAACGGGTTCGGTTCGGATGCTCCGGGACGTACTTCGCGTTCATTCGCGTACCGGCTCGCACCAACCGCCGGCTCTCTGGGACTGCGATATTGAAGCGCTACTGATCCTTGTACGCGGCTTGTTTCTTCCACCAAGTCCGCCCTGCAAGGAAGTTCCCATCGTTGCACTGATATGGGGATTGCACGTACATTTTATACCATTTTGGCGTGGAGTTGTCAATCGCGACCGATTCCAGCTGTGAAAACGTGTTTCTTTATCGAGCGGACTTCATGGAGCATCGACGGGGACTTGCAGGAGCTCTCTCTTTCTTCCGGGCTGGACTGAGGGATTGGGAGTTGGAATCCCCTGCTTTGCGCTATATCCGCTGCACCGTATGAGAAGACATATAACGAACAAGGGGTTGGTTCACCTTCGTCAAATATGGGTCTTTTGCACCCTCTACTTTCCCAGCTACAGCTTCTTATCCACCCGGACCCCTTGGCCGTTTACCGTAAACACCACCTCCCCGTCGCGGTCCGTCCGGTAAATCGTCGTGCCTGATCGCTCAAGACGTTCCAGCACGCCCGGGTTCGGGTGGCCGTAGCTGTTCTTGAGACCGACCGAGATGACGGACATTCGCGGCTGCCAGAAGGCGAGCCATTCCTCGGTCGTCGATGTTTTGCTGCCGTGATGGGCGATCTTAAGAACGTCGACGGATACCGGGGATGAAGGCGGATCGCCGCGAGTCCGGTTCAGCGCTTCGAGAAGCAGCTTCTCCTGCCGGGCTTCCATATCCCCGGTAAATAAAAAGCGGATGTTCCTCATATTCAGGAGCAGCACGACAGACTCGTTATTTTGCTCCTCCGCAAGCCGGACTCGCGTCTCGGGTCCGGACGCAGTAAGCGCGGTCAGTTCGGTGTAGCGGTCCAGCGCGACCGTTTTCCCCTGCTCCAGCGTGACGATCTCGGCGCCGAGCCTCATGACCGTCTCGAACAGCTTGCGCGAGCCGGCGTTGCCCTTCCACGTCCCGTTCATAACGACGGTGCGCACCGGGATCTGCTCGACGACCGCCTGCAACCCGCCGATATGGTCCTGGTCCTGGTGACTGATGACGAGCAGGTCAAGCTGGTGGACTCCTCTTTGCTTCAGCAGCGGGACCAATTGCTTCTTTCCGACCTCATACGGATCGCGGCGTTCCTTCCACTCCTCACCTGGCTTGCGGAACGTCACCGTCCCTCCCCCGTCGATCAGCATATGACGGCTTTGCGGCGTTCGTACGAGAATCGCGTCGCCCTGGCCGACATCGATGAAATGGACTTTGCCATCCCGGACGAACCGGTCCGGCTCGTAGCCATGCCACAGAAATAACATAAAAACCGCGACTGCCGCCATAGCAAACGCCGGCTTGCCGCTTTCCTTCCATTTGGCCGCGCCTGCATATACCGCTCCCAGCAGCACGTAGTACAGCAGCACCCACAGGAGAGACGGATTTGGCCAGACGAGACGGAGCGGATCGTGCACCGCCCCGACGTCTACCAGCCAGAACGTTACATCATTCAGATAAGACGTGACTACACCGATCCAGCCTGCGGCTCTCTCATAGATCAACCCGGCCAGCAGCACGAACGTCCCGAGCGGCAGCACCGCGAAGCTGATAAACGGAACAAGCAGCAAGTTAGCCAGCGCCGATAACAACGACACTCCGTTAAAATAAAACACGGTAATCGGAAACGAGATCAGCTGAGCTACGACCGTAACCGCCAACAACGAGTTCAGCGCTTGCGAGCGGACCGGAAGCAGCCTGGAGAACCGGGGCACGCCGACAATTAGTCCCACCGTCACGAGAAACGACAATTGGAAGCTGACGTCGTACAAAAAATAAGGATTCCATATCAGCATGGCGACCGCAGCCAAGCTGATGATGTTCAGCGCGTCCTTCCAAAGCCCCCGCCTCGCCGCATACAGCCCGATCATCGCCATAATGCCCGCGCGAACAGCCGAGGGAGAGCCGCCAGTCAGAGCGACGTAAAAGGGCACGATCACCAACGTGATGACCAGAATCCGCTCCCGCGTAAGGCCGAACAGCCGCAGCAGCCACATACAGCCTCCGACGAAAACGGCCACATGCAGCCCGGAGATCGCCAGAATGTGCGTCAAGCCGAGCTGCGAAAACTGCTGATACGTATCCGGGTCCATATCGTCGGTTAAGCCGAGCACCAAGCTTTTCATATAACCCGCATCGATCCGGTCCGGAAACGCCCGATCCATAATGCCTCCCAGATAACTCCGCAGATCGTCGTTCCAGCGGTACACCTTGCTCCAGTCGGGCAGCGGTAGCTGCCGCTTTGCGATCGCCCCGTCACCGGCATCTGATCCCCCGCCCGTCCGTCCATCGCTGCCCTCTGCCGCCTCACCGCCTGATTGTCCGCCTCCGCCCCGCAGCTCCCCGTCCGCCTCCGGACCGGTGCTAGTCTGATCCAAGCCTTTCACCGACAACTGCCAATGAATCTGTTTCCGATACAAATAGGCGCTGTAATCGAATCCGCCGAAATTGCGCGCCGACCCCGGCTTTCGGATCGTCCCGGCCAGGACGATCGGATCGCCTCGCCCCCATCCGGACGCCCGCTCCTGCTCTTCGGCGTGGAGCAGGCGGATCGACACCTGCACCTTCTCGCGCAGGCGGACCGGTTCCGCCCCGCCGACGGCAGCACGGTGGGCAAGAAGTACGAAGGACACCTTATCCCCGTCGACGGCGACCGGGGAAGCGATCGTACCGGCCAGCTCCGCTTCGGCTTCGGCCGCGGCCATTCCGTTTCCGGTCTGGCCGCTTTGTTGAACGGCCGAAGGAAGCGCCAACGTCGTCGTATTGCGCGAATCGTAGCCTTGATAATAAGCGGCGGCCGCTACGGCGACGAGCAGCAGCCCGATCCATCTGCGCCCCGGCAGGGCGAGCAGCACCGTCATAACGGCCAGAGCGGCAGCGGCGATCGCCCATTTCCAGGAAAGCATTCCCGGCGGCATCCGGCTGCCGATCGCCGCGCCGGTCACTACCATTACCGCAACGAGCGTAAGCGGCCGATTCATACGATCACCGCCCGCAGAGGCGAAACAACTCGACTTCCATACATAAGAAAAAGCACCCCTTCTCAGTCAAACCGAAGGAGGTGCTTCCTCTCAATTCGTATCCGTTAATTCGTCACTTCGTCGATAATGCCCGGCGGCGGCGTATAGTCGGCCAATTGCCGGAAGCGGATACCTCTCGTTACCATCATCTCCGTCACTTTTTCCCGGTCTTTCGGATATGGACGGTGATACACGATCTCGACGATCCCGCTGTTCGCGAGCATATTGGCGCATGTCCAGCAGGGCTGGTCGGTGACGTATACCGTCGAGCCTTCGCGGTCGTGACGGTCGGTGAACAGCAGCAGATTTTGCTCCGCATGAATCGTCCGGATGCACCGCTGCTTCTTCACCATCTCCTCGCGTCCGTCAACGACCTTCACTTCATACTCCTCGACCAGCATACAGCCGGCCTCCGAGCAGTCAGGTACTCCCATCGGTGCGCCGTTATAGGCGGAGCCGAGAAGCTTTTTGCCTTGGACCAGCACGCTGCCTACGCGTCTACGGCTGCATTGCGAACGGGTGGATGCCATATAAGCGATATCCATGAAGTAGGTGTCCCAGTCTTTGCGTCTGCTCATCGCCCGGCGCCTCCGATCAGGCTTGGCTGGCGCGAATCGCCTGATCCAGATCGTACAAAATATCGTCGATATTTTCTGTACCGATAGACAGACGAATCATACCCGGCGTTACACCCGTAGATAGCAGCTTTTCGCCTTCCAGCTGGCTGTGCGTCGTGCTCGCCGGATGGATGATCAGCGACTTGGAATCGCCGACGTTGGCCAGGTGCGAGAACAGCTTGACGTTGTTGATCACTTTCTGTCCGGCTTCCACGCCGCCCTTGATGCCGAACGTCAGGATCGCGCCTTGGCCTTTCGGCAAATATTTGGATACTAAGCCGTACGACGGATGGCTCTCGAGGCCCGTATAGCTGACCCAGTCGACAGCCGGATGCTTCTCCAGGAATTTAGCGACGGCAAGCGCATTCGAGCTGTGGCGCTCCATCCGCAGGTGAAGCGTCTCCAGCCCTTGCAGGAGCAGGAACGAGTTGAATGGCGAGATCGTCGCACCGATATCCCGTGCCAGCTGTACGCGCGCCTTAATGATGTAAGAAATCGGTCCTACCGCATCCCAATATACAACGCCATTGTAGCTTGGATCCGGCTCGGTGAGGCCCGGGAACTTGCCGCTTTCCTTCCAGTTGAAATTGCCGCCGTCGACGATAACGCCGCCGATCGAAGTGCCGTGTCCGCCGATAAACTTCGTCGCCGAGTGAACGACGATATCCGCTCCGTGCTCGATCGGGCGAAGCAGGTACGGGCTCGGGAACGTATTGTCTATGATAAGAGGAATGCCGTTTTCGTGAGCCACTTTAGCGACTGCTTCGATGTCGAGAATGTCGCCCTTCGGATTGCCGATCGATTCGGCAAAAACCGCTTTTGTCTTCGGCGTAATCGCCTTGCGGAAGTTTTCCGGATCGCTCGGATCGACGAATTTTACGTTAATGCCGAGCTTAGGCAAGGTGATCGCGAACAGGTTGTACGTGCCGCCGTACAGGCTGCTGGCGGAGACGATCTCGTCGCCCGCTCCGGCGATGTTGATAATCGCATACGTGATAGCGGCTTGTCCGGAAGAAGTCGACAAGGCGCCGACTCCGCCTTCCAAGGCTGCGATCCGCTTCTCGAATACGTCCGAAGTCGGATTCATCAGACGGGTGTAGATGTTGCCGAACTCTTTAAGGGCAAACAGGTTGGCCGCGTGATCGGTGTCACGGAAGCCGTACGAGGTTGTCTGATAAATCGGAACCGCGCGGGATAGTGTCGTCGGATCGATTTCCTGGCCGGCATGGACGGCCAGCGTTTCCAGAGCAAGCTTGCGTTGTTCAGTCATGGGAAAACGGTTCCTCCTTTAGATTTCCGGTAGTAGAGGTTGTTCAAAAAGTCCACTTTTGATCACGAAGCCGATCAGGAAGCCTGCCCGACAGGACTTTTTGAACTCGCACTAATAGTAAACGTCCATATTGTCTCATATTTTTGGTCAAATGGAAAGGACATGCAGGATTAATTACCTATATGAATACGAGGTTTTAACTGTTCGAACGTTTTCTCGCCGATTCCTTTTACTTTCATCAGTTCTTCCAGGGATTTGAACCCGCCGCCGGCCGTTCGGTAGTCGATGATCGCCTTCGCCTTGGACGGACCGATTCCGGGCAGCTGCTGCAGCTCGGCGGCCGACGCCCGGTTGATGTCGATCGTACCCTCGGGGGACGTGGTTACGGAAACCGTCGGCGTCGCAGGTTCAGTCCCGCCGCCTCTGCCTGTATCGGCTCCGCCGCCCGAAGCTGCGGGGCCGCCGAGAGTGCCTGTACCTGAGTGCCCGGCCGCAGAGCCGCTTCCGTCTGCCTGCGCCTTTCCTCCCCCCGGCTCCGGAGCCGTTCCGGCGGGCTGCCGCTCTCCGTCTACCGCGGCAAACAAAGCGAGCAGCTCCGCGCCGCGTACGGTCCAGCCCGCTCCATGCATTCCGCGTCCTTGCGCGACCGTATCCGCAGTCCACAGCAGCAGCGCCAGGATCGACCATACCGCCGCAACGGCGTAAAACGACTGGTTTCTGTTTGTCGCACGCTTGTTCATGCAACAGCTCCTCTCCGATCTCAAACGGATTCGAAATCGTCCCGAACGAGACGCATAATGCCAACACCTCGCGCATACACATAGAAAAATAGTATAGATGTCTGTATGCCGGGCCGCCTTCTTTAGCAGAAATGCCGAAACCCGGTTTTCATTGTGGAAACGTGCCTTTTTACCCGAAATGTCTACTTCTCCGGGAGGGATATCGCCATGAAGGTTGGTTTTATCGGAACGGGCAGCATGGGAACCGTTCTAATCGAATCGTTTATCCGATCCGGGGCGATCCGGCCGTCTGCCGTCGTTGCGGCAAACCGATCGCACGAGAAAGCGGTGCGGCTGGCCGCGCGTTACCCCGGACTGACGGCCGCCGGATCGAACGGCGAGGTCGCCGCAGCTTGCGATCTCGTATTTCTCTGCGTCAGGCCGCTCTCCTTCAAATCGGTTATCGACGAAATCAAACCCTATATAACGGCTGACCAGATCGTAATCTCCATCACCAGCCCTGTGCTGCTCAAGCATCTGGAATCCGCTCTGCCCTGCAAAGTCGCCAAAGTGATACCCAGCATCACGAATGAAGTGCAAAGCGGAGCGGCTTTATGCATATACGGGGAACGGATGAACGGAGAAGACCGCGCCTCACTCGAAAGGCTGCTCAGCCCGATCAGCAAGCCGATTCGTGTAGCCGAATCGTATACCCGCGTCACCTCGGACATTTCCAGCTGCGGACCGGCCTTTCTCGCCTATTTCGTGCAAAAGCTGATCGACGCCGCGGTCCAGGTGGCCGGCATGCCCCGGGAAGAAGCGACCCGGCTCGCCTCCGAGACGCTGCTCGGCACCGGCAAGCTGCTGAACGAGGGCGGCTATACGCCGGAATCGCTCAGGCAGCGGGTAGCGGTTCCCGGCGGCATCATCGAAGCGGGACTCGAGCTGATGGAACGGGAGCTGGAGAAGACTTTCGTCAGACTGCTGCAAGCGACCCATGCCAAATACGACGAAGACGTCGAGAAGATCGATCAACTATTCTTCGGCAGCATCATAGACTAAACGGCCGGCCCAACGCCTGACGGAACTGCTTGTTCCCTGGCGAAGGCCGGCCGTTCGTTTCACGATCCCGTCCCTATGCTATGAGGTTAGCCGACAACGATGTTGACGAGCTTGCCTTTCACGGCAATTACTTTGCGTACCGTTTTGCCGTTTGTCGCTTCTTTTACTTTATCAAGGCCAAATGCGATTTCCTGCATCGCCGCCTCGTCGATCCCGCTCGCGATTTTGACGCGGTCGGCGATCTTGCCGTTGACTTGAACGACGATTTCGACCTCGTCGTCGACCGTCAGCGCTTCGTCGTAAGCCGGCCACTCGGCGTACGTAATCGATTCGTTATGACCGAGACGCTCCCACAGCTCTTCCGCAAGATGCGGCGCGATCGGCGACAGCATCTGCACGAAATGGTTCATCGCTTCCGCCGGCAGCGACTCCGCCTTGTACGCTTCGTTGACGAAGATCATCAACTGGCTGATCGCGGTGTTGAAGCGCAGCGCATCGTAATCCTCAGTTACTTTCTTGATCGTCCGGTGCCACGTGCGGTTGAACGCCTCGCTTCCCGCACCGCCGATTTTCGAATTCAGGCTGCCGTCCTCGTTTACGAACAAACGCCAGATCCGGTTCAGGAACCGGTACGCGCCTTCCACCCCGTTCGTGTTCCAAGGCTTCGTTGCTTCCAGGGGTCCCATGAACATCTCATACAGACGGAGCGTATCCGCGCCGTATTGGCCGACGATATCGTCCGGATTAACGACGTTGCCGCGCGACTTGCTCATTTTCTCCATATTCTCGCCGAGGATCATCCCCTGGTTGACGAGCTTGTAGAACGGCTCCTTCGTCGCGACGACGCCCAGGTCGTACAATACTTTATGCCAGAAGCGGGCGTACAGCAGATGAAGCACCGCGTGCTCCGCACCGCCGATATACAGATCGACCGGCAGCCATTCCTTCTGCTTATCCGGCGAACACAACTGCTCGCTGTTGTGCGGGTCGATAAACCGCAAATAATACCAGCAGCTTCCCGCCCATTGCGGCATCGTGTTCGTCTCGCGCTTCGCCGGTTTGCCCGTCTCCGGATCGATCGTGTTCACCCAATCGGTGACGTTCGCCAGCGGCGATTCTCCTGTACCGGACGGACGGATCTCATCCACTTCCGGCAGCAGCAGCGGCAATTGATCTTCCGGCACCGGCTTCATCGTGCCGTCTTCCAGATGCAGAATCGGGATCGGCTCGCCCCAGTAACGCTGGCGGCTGAACAGCCAGTCGCGCAGACGGTACGTCACTTTGCCTTGTCCTTTGCCTTCGGCCTCCAGCCATCCGATCATCTTGGCGATCGCCTGCTCGTTGTCCAGGCCGTCGAGCAGACCGGAGTTCACATGCGCGCCGTCGCCGGCGAACGCTTCCTTCGATACGTCGCCGCCCTGCACGACCTCGATGACCGGCAGCCCGTACTGCTTGGCAAACTCCCAGTCGCGCTGGTCATGTCCCGGAACGGCCATAATCGCACCGGTACCGTAGCCGCCGAGCACATAATCGGCGATCCAAACCGGCACCTTGGCTCCGTTCACCGGATTGATCGCATACGCGCCCGTGAAGACGCCGGTTTTTTCCTTCGCCAGATCGGTGCGCTCCAGATCACTCTTCGTCGCCGCTTTGTCCTGGTAAGCTTTGACCGCCGCAGACTGATCCGCAGTCATAATCGCAGCGACCAGCTCATGCTCAGGAGCAAGCACACAGTAGGTGGCTCCGAACAGCGTATCCGGACGCGTCGTGAACACCGTCAGGCTGCGGCCCGCATGACCGTCGATCTCGAAAACTACCTCGGCTCCGGTCGACTTGCCGATCCAGTTGCGCTGCATATCCTTGATGCTTTCCGACCAGTCGAGCTCTTCGAGATCCTCGAGCAGCCGTTCGGCGTATTCGGTAATTTTGAGCACCCATTGGCGCATCGGCTTGCGGATGACCGGATGGTTGCCGCGTTCGCTGAGCCCGTCGATGACTTCCTCGTTCGCCAGCACCGTACCGAGCGCCGGACACCAGTTCACCGGCACTTCCGCTACATAGGCAAGCCCTTTTTTGTACAATTGTATGAAAATCCACTGCGTCCATTTGTAATAATCCGGATCGGTCGTGCTGAGCTCGCGGTCCCAGTCGTACGAGAAGCCGAGCGACTTAATCTGCCGGCGGAAGTTGTCGATATTAACGAACGTAATGTCGCGCGGGTGTTTGCCCGTATCGAGTGCATGCTGCTCGGCAGGAAGACCGAACGCGTCCCAGCCCATCGGATGGAGCACGTTGTACCCTCTCATCCGCTTGTAGCGGGAGACGATATCCGTCGCCGTATACCCTTCCGGATGACCGACGTGCAGCCCGGCCCCGGACGGGTAAGGGAACATGTCGAGCGCGTAAAACTTCGGCTTTTGCGTATTTTCGAGCACCTTGAACGTTTTGTTGCGATCCCAGTACTGCTGCCATTTCGGTTCGACCGCAAGCGGGTTGTAGCCTTGCGTTCCGGTTGGCGTTTGGTTGGACGTTTCGTTGATTTGCGTCATCAGCGCTTCCTCCTTGAGATGCTTCATTGTGACCGTTTCCGGCCCGGTTATGCAGGCGGCGCAGGGTGGTTCCGCTCCGTTTCTCGGCTTGCGGCGGTTATGAATTGTTTGGAAACGCAGACCAAGTTTGGAACTCCCCCGGAAATGAAGTACATAACGCTCTTATTTCCCGCGTATGCCCTACCTGCCGCTGCTCCGGCTTAAACAAACCAAAAAACCTCCCGTCACTAGCGTTATCGCTAGGGACGAGAGGTTGTAATTCCCGTGGTACCACCCTAGTTGACCTCTGCCGTACTTCGGCAGTTGCCCACTCTCCCCCTTAACGCGGGGATACGTTCCGGCTTTCCTTCCCGCCGCACCCTTGTTACGGGGAACTGCGCGATCCGGGTTATGCCGTCGGCTCCGAGGCGAGTTCGTTCATCCCATTTGCCGGCTTGCACCTCTAGCACCGGCTCTCTGCGCAAAATGAGAATCAAACTACTGCTCCTCTTCCATGCCTGTAATCGATATGGAACTTTCAAATATTATAAAAGCAATCGCGAGCGAAGTCAAGCAATCCGAGCTATTTGATCTATCCGAACTATTCGAACTATCCGAGCTATCCGAACTATCTGAGCATTCCGAGCAATCCGGCTATTCGAGCTATTCGAGCTATCCGGACTACCGGATTCGCCCCTTTTCTGGTCTTAGGCTCCGCCCAACTTGTACTTACCGCCTGTAAGGCCCCGCTTTAACCACTTTCACGGAGTACGTCTTACGGGTCGTGCCGTCCTCGGCCGTAACCTGAATCGTGACTTGATTCGCCCCGGTCTTCAACGCAGCGGGCATACTCGCGGTTCCGTTCGGGACGACCGCGTAGCCGCCGTCGTTGACCTTCACGCGGATCACCACTTCGCCGGATTGCGCCGCAGGCGTTACGGTAATGTGCTGGACCTGCCGCCCGACGTGGACGGTATAGTTCGTGTCCTGCGGTTTGAACCCGGCCACCTTTTTATCCAGAATCCGAATCCCGCTTAAATTCGCGTTGCTGCTTACAGGCTCGGAGAAACGAAACCGGTTGGAGCGCACCTCCGCCTGATTGCCCAGCTTGTCGGTTGCCCGGATATGAAGATACCAGTCGCCCGACCGTAACAGCTTGCGAATCGTCCTGCCGTTGTTCACTTTCTTCCACCCGGCAGCCGGAGCGTTCTCGTCCCGTGTCCAGGCGTAAGACAGGCTTGATGGCATCACCCCGCTGCCCGGATCGGTCACATTCACTTTTATGGAAGCAAGACGGGTGGACAGCTCGCTGCCGTTCGGGGTCAGCTCGACGGACGGCGCCGTACGGTCGATCCGGATGATCAGCTCGTTCACGAGCCCGTTCCCCGCCTCGTCCTCGGCCCGGAACCGGATCGAATGAATCCCGTCTTCATGGAACACCGGCGGGCTGGAAGCGATATAAGGCTGCCACGACAACCCTTGATCGAGCGAATAAGTGACGGACGTTACCCGCAGTCCTTGCTGATGCTCCGCATACACGGCTGCCGTTACGCTTTGACGGGTCCATTCGCCGCTGTTGTACGGCGTGCCGTCGGCTTGCCGGAGCAGCGCGTGCACCGCCAGTCCGTTCGTGGAAATTTTGATCGTCCGCCGCTCCAGCGCTACATTCCCGGCTTCGTCGACCGCCCGTACGGCCAGCTCGAAAATCCCGTTCGGATCGAAGCGGACCGGCTCGCCGTATACGCTCCATGTAACGCCGCCGTCCCGCGAAACTTCCAGAGAAGCGAGTCCGCTAAGCTCATCCTGTGCATACACATGGGCGGTGACGCTTTGGTTCGTCCACGTATCGTTTGCGTAGGGACGGCCGTCGCCCGTTGTCAGCGAAACCGTTATTTCCGGAGAGTTACGGTCTTGCGGCTCCGTAGGCATCACGGTGACGAGGTTTTGCACCCACTCGGCGGGATAAGCGAGCTGATGCCATTTCTCCACCTTCACTTTGTCCCCAAGCTCGCCCCGTATCGATTGGCCGCCGGCCGCCCGTCCTTTCCAATTGTTGAATATATACACGCCGTCGTAACCCGCCTCGTATAATTGGTGCGCCCGCTCCATATACTGCTGCTTGCTCACCTGCTCGTGACCGGTCGCGACCCGGATGCCGCGCTTGATCAGCTCTTCCTGCTGCCGGGTCAGATCGCTTCCGGAGAGCGTTCCGTTAATGTTGCCGTACAGCTCGATCCCCGTTCCCTCGGTCAGCTGCCTGAACGCCTCCAGCTCCGGAAAAAAGTTCTCGTGGCCGATATTGCTGACGACAAGACGATCGATCAAATCTTCCTGAACCCAAGCCTCGATGTCCAGACCGTTCTGGAAATAGACGTCATAAGGGATGCGTACCGATATTTGGCTGCCCGCCAGCTGCTGGCGCACATCGCGCATAAAGCCGGTCATCACGTCCGCCTTGAACTGGTTCCATCGGGTCTGGCCGGCCGGCGTCGTCTCGTCTTGAGGTTTTACGCCATATTGCTGGAAGTAAGGATCGGTCAGAACGGGATCAAAGCCAAGCACGTAAGGATATCGGCTGTAATCGAGCTCAACGCCCTTCACCAGCTTCCGGCCGTCCCCGCCGGTTACTGAAGCGGATTCCTTCAGCACGTCGATCACGAACTGCCTGAACTCCGGGTACGCATAGCTCATCCGGATATCCGAAGTTCCGTCGCTTTTCCGCTGCAAATATCCTTTCCCGGCAAATTCGTCGTACCGCGCCCCGTTCAGCCATGGATACGAATTCTGGTTGTAAAAAGCGCTCATCCGCAAGGAAGCGAACGCGTCCATACCGAGTTCATCCGCCCGGTTCGCCACGATCGCTAGCGGATCTTTTCCCGCGTCGATGTAACCGAGCACGACGTCCCGGACCCGCTTATCCCCGTCGCGCATCAATGTCTGCTCTTGCTGCGGAGTCAGATTCGCATACGGGCGGCCCGCCGCTTCGCTGTCCCGCAAAATCAGCATCGTCGTGCCAAGCGTCCAATAGAGGGAGTTCACGTCCTGATCCTCGAAAAAATTGACCGCATTGTTCAGCAAGCTCTGCTCCGTATCGTACTGGCCGGAAAAGTAGTCGCTGTAGCCGTCGTTGTTATAAATGACCCGTTTGCCCGCCGTTCCTTCGTCGGGCTTCGTATACAGCGCGATCTCCTCCGGAGTGAGCGCCTTCAGCTTCACATACGCAATTCTCGCCTGCTTGCCGGATATCGGAGACAACGACACCGTACCGCCGCTGAAGTTCGAGGCAAGCGCGAACAGCTCCGTTACCGCCTTGCTGCCGTAGGGCTCTGCCGTCGTTACGCCGTCCAGAACGATCGCCCGGGAGACGGTGCCGTCCGACACGGCGAACCCTTCCGTTCCGGTCACATAACCGACATATACGCCGTACCAGCCGTCCAGTCCCACCGGCAGCCCCAGCGTCCCGGCCTCGCCCGTGCTCTCGATCGCCAGACCGCCGCCGGGGAGCCCCTCGTACTGGTAACTCGCCAGCTTCCAGCCGGCCTGCCACGGCAGCTTGCCGGCAGCGTCCTCGGCTTGGTCCATATCCGTGTATACATACACCTCGCCGGGCTCCGCCTCCGCCTCTTCGCCTGGCATCAGCAGCGAGACGGACGGATAAACGTCCAGCTTTTGCACAGCTTCACTCTTTACCTGGTTGCCGTCCTTTAATTTCAGCTTCAAATCCATCCAGCCGGTCTGCCCGCCGGCGGCGAGCGTAAGCGGCACCGTATGGTCGTTTACAGCTTGCACGGCCTGCATCACGACCTGTCCGTCCTGCACCAGCTCGGCCTCAACCGTCAGCCTGTTCGTAGAAAACCATAACGGATCGGCGTCGAAGATCGAGACAGAAGCCGATATTTCCGCCGAATCCGACGTCGGCAGCACCGTTACGCCTGCGATAAGCGGCTGAAACTCGCTCCATTCCGGTTGCCTGTTTTTGCTCAGCTTGATCCGGTCGAGATACACCGCAGTCTCCCCGGCTGCTCCCGACGCCCGATTGACGAATGTGACTCCATCCGGCCCTTGCGCCGGCACGCCTGCTCCGGTCCAGACGCCGAGCTTGCTTCCGTTGCGCGTCACGAATAATCGGCCGTGCAAATCGTAGGCGATCCCCCAGTTGTCATAATACGTATCGGATAGGAGAGCCGTCTGAATCCGATCGTACTCCCCGTCCCCTTTGCCTACGTACAAATTGCTGCCGCCGTTGAATACGAGCTTGTATAACTTTCCGCCCGCAACGATTTCAGCGTGAAATCCCGGTTCGGCGGACGATGGTTCCGGCTGCACGAGCGAAGCGATCCTCGCGTCGAATTCGAGCGCCCACGGCCCCGCCCCGATATCGGCTTCCTGCGACAGCCGGGCTTCGCCTGCTGCGGACGAATCGGCATAAGATAAATACCGTCCTTCTTCTACGGTTTCCATTCCTTCGACCGAGCCGTTCGTTTGTCCATGATCGGTAAAATACGCTCCGGCAGCGGGAGGATCGGCCGTCCAGCCGGCCGCCTGGAATCCGGACGCATCGTCCTCGATCAGCAGATCGGGGTCGCCGATCGCCATCTTATACAGCTTCACATAGTCGAGATACATTTCGTTCGTCCCCGACACCCAGTTAAGCGGCACGTTCGCGATCTGAACCCGGTCGGAGATGCCCGCTGCGGACGTCGCAGGCTGCACGAAGGTCGCGACCACGGTTCCGTCCAGCTTGACAAATACCGTATCGGAACCGTTGAATACGATTTCCCATTTGTGAAGCGCATCGTCCTGCGGCATCTGCACCTGTTTCCGGGTCGAAGCGCTGGCCATAATTTTATCCGTATCGTTAAACGTAATCTTGTATCTTTTCTCGGCGGCATAAATGTCAAAATAGATTCCTCGGTCCGCATCGTTGGCGGAAGGCTTCATCAGATCGACGAACCGGGCGGAAAACTCCAGCGTCCACGGTCCGGGGCCGATCGGCACGGTTTTCAGCAATCGTACGTATTTCCCTTGGGCGCTCGCTTGCTGATCCCCGTAAAACAAATACTGGCCTTCGGGAACCGCTTTCATTTGGATGCCGTTCGGGTTGCCCAGCGAGTTACCGCCATCGGTTATGTACAATCCTTGGAGTGGTGCGAGCGATCTGGACCAGCCGGCGGTGCCCAGCGACGATGCGTCGTCGTTGAGTAACAGGTCGGTCGGGACCGATTGTCCGCGCGAATACATATTCAAGGAATCGATGTACACCTCGTTCGTACCGGATAACCAGTTCAGCGGAACGTTTAATAAAACGAGCTCGTCCTCACGCCCCGATACGGGGAACCCGATATTGGCGAAGCTTGCGACCTGCTGGCCGTCCAGCTTTACCGTCACCGTGTAGTTGCCGTCGTAAGCGATCTCCCACAGATGAAAGGCGTCGTCTTCCGGCATCTCCGCTTCCTGCTGGAGATACGCACCCGACGCATTCGTCATCGCGAGAATTTTATTCGTATCGTTAAACGTAATTTTGTACTCTTTGCCGGCTGCGAAAATCTCAAAGCTGATCCCGCGGTAGACGGGGAATTGGCCCGGCTTCATCAGATCGACGAATTTGGCCGAGAACTCCAGCATCCATGCGCCCGGACCGATCGGCATCTTTTTGGATATCGTGGTGTAACGCGATGCAGCGCTAGCCGTCTGATCGCCGTACAGGAGGTATTGCCCCGGCTGTACCGGCTTCGTCGGGGTTTGGTTCGGATTGCCCAGCGAATGGGAAGAGTCGATGATGTATATGCCCGCTTCCGGCGGAATTCTTCGGCTCCATCCCGCAGCCTGCAGGCTGGAGCCGTCGTCGGCGAATCGTAATTCGCTTCCTTCGGGCGGCGCGGCCGCCGCGGTGTTTCCGTTTCCGCCAGATGTGACGACAGGCAGCATCTCCGTGAGGAGGAAGACGATGATCAGCAGGCTGATCGTTTTGCGCCAATGGGTATAGAACATGCGGGCACCTCGATTCCTAATTTTAAGATCCGGCATCGATACAGAAGAAAGGACAGGCGACTGTACATAAGCCCCTGTCCTCGAGTCCCCTCTTCCGTTTTATTGTCCTGGCTTATTTTTTCGCCGCTTTCAGCTCTTCGATCTTTTTGTTGGCCGCTTCGGTTCCTTCGCGGAATGCTGTATTGATATCCGCTGTGCCCGATACGACTTTCCTGAATATGTTGTACAGCTCGTTCTGGGCGCTGGCCGTATATTCCGAGAACGGCTCCGCCGGTACCGGCGAAAATTGTTTCGGCAGTAGAGCGCCGACATTTTTGCCTTTGTAAAACGCCGAATCCTGTCCGAACAGCTTCACGCTTGATTTGTCACTAAGGACCGGCAGCAAGCTCCCTTGCTTCGCGGCCGCCGTCTGGAATTCCGCCGAGGTCAGATAAGCCATCGCCTCGAAGGCCGCCTCCTTATGCTTGCTCGTATTAAACATCGAGATGATGAACGGATAGGGCTGGGAGCCGACGCCGGGCCTCTCTTTCATCGACGGGAACGATGTAAAATCCCAGTTGTTGCCGAGTCCCGCAAGCGTTTCTTCGCCAAGCAGCGTACCGCCTGGCTCAAGCATCGCGACGGTTTGCTCTTTGAGGAACAGCTGCACGCTGGTATCATGCACTTTCTGATCGTTTCCGTAGCCGGGGAGCTCGAAGATCCGGAAAATGTCTTTCAGGTAATTTTTAAATTCGCTCGTATCAAAGGCAACCTTTTCTCCCGTGTTGTCGAACAGCTTCTGCGAAACTTGATTCAATCTCATCAAATGGACGTACGAAGCCAGAAAGCCGCGGTACTGGACTCCGTTATCGTTGCGGGTCAGCTTCTTGGACATTTCGTACATGTCGTCCCATGTCATCCCGTCCTTCGGGTAAGCGACGCCGAATTTATCGAAAATCGTTTTGTTGTAGTAGAGCACATTTGGCGCCATATAAATCGGAAGGCTGAAAATTTCGTTTTTGGTCGACAGGCTGCGGACAACTCCGAGCGCGGCCGGGTCCAATTGATTCAGGTCGTAATTGTATTGTTTGATGAGCGGAGTCAAATCAAATTGCGATTCGTATTTCCGGATCGTCGTTTCAAAGCCCGGACCCGGGGTTGTCATTATCAGATCCGGCAGCGTCCCGCTCACCACCATCTCCTCGAGCTGCTTCCCGTTTTTGTAACCGATCGCTTTCACCTTAATATGCGGATATTTTTTCGTGACCGGTTCGGCAAACACTTTCGCCGTCTGTTCTTCCGTCCACGTTCCGTTGTAATGGAAGATCGAGATTTCGACAGGCTCCTTCGGCTTGGGCTGCACATTTTCCTTGACGTCTCCGGAATTGCCCGGATTGGCCGGAGCACTCTGCCCTCCGCACGCTGCCAGCGAAGAAACGGCAACAATAGCTGCAAGACCCGATATAACACGCTGCTTGAACATAAACGAAAACCCTCCCGGTATGATTAATATGCTTTCTGTTCATAAGGGGCCTTCTCGGCAAGAGTCGGCATCCGTTACTGCGGTAAAACCCCCTGAGTCTAATAAGAGAACGCAACTTCTGATCCGCGCAAGCCCTGAATCGCCGCCCAAGCGGGTTCAGGCGTTTGCTTCCGGTATGACCTGAGCCGGGGTTCGTTCACCTCCTCTCCATAATTTCTCTGCCGCTGTTCTGGGGGGGAACGCTCTTTTCCCGAACGGCCTATTTGAGCTCTCGCCGGTTGTTCGTTTATTGGCTTGCGAACTCTCGAGACTACGCAAAATGTAAGCGTTATCATTTCCTTGAAAAATAGCCTTTCTGCGGATAAGCATCCCATTTGCAGAGCTTGCCAGCGGCGTTGCAGGCGTAGTAAAGGTCCCGACAGTAAGCCGGTTCCAAAGCGATGATGCCGATCTCTAGCTGCGTTTACGGGTTCATGCCAAAAGCGGAGGTTGTGAGGCGAATCGATGACGGTCCGTTGGGGTGTGCCCGAGCCGTTGGCCCAGACTTCCCTGAAAGGCTTCGTTGAACTTTGATACTATGGTATG
The DNA here is from genome assembly GCF_036577605.1 of Paenibacillus sp. GYB004. NCBI lineage: Bacteria > Bacillati > Bacillota > Bacilli > Caryophanales > Paenibacillaceae > Paenibacillus > Paenibacillus sp. GYB004. The sequence goes on along the minus strand of NZ_JARBDB010000052.1, from coordinate 107,817 downwards.
ACCACTTCTCTGAGATAAAGTTTTGAACGATTATAATATGTACGATGGTCATACCATAATACGTTGCTACTTGCTATCATATACGTTTCTGAAAGGAACGTCAATACACTTGTTGCAATAAATCTATCTGCCCGTTCGTCGCCGTTTCCGTCAAGCGTTCGGTAGAGAAAACGAAGCGAAAATTGCGGACGATCCAACAAGAGCGGTAGGTCGGTATACCGTTCTTCTTGCATGTCTTCCGGATCACCGTAATCGGCTGGAGACGGTACCCCCTTCTTCTTCTCGCTGCAGAAGCAAAAAGTTGGCGGTCTTCAAAATCAAATGCCTGCCAACAAGCAGGAAGCCACATCGAAATACCGGCTGGACGAGCAAATTCCTGCGCAAAGGCAGGAATTTGTCCCCAAACAGATCAAAACCGCTCACCAAGGAACTTCGTCGTCGCCCACCGGCGGGAGCGGGGACGCGGGGCGGACCGACTTGTCGATCAGCTTGCGCGCGACGTCCTCGAACGATTCGGGATGAAGCAGCTCGACCGGTGAGAAGCCTTTCTCAAACTGGAACGTGCTGCCTTCGATCAGCAGCACGTAACGGCCGTTCAGCTCGGCCACGTGAACGGATTCGCCATAGTCAGCCAGCTTCGCGCGGACCGTAACGCCGTCCAGCTTAAACTTCAGATCGACCTCCGGCTGCTGCTCCACGATGCGCATCGCCAGGGCCGTCCCGATCGCCTGAACCTCAACTTTATCAAAAATGCGTTCGTCTTGGAACACCCCGGCCGTAGGTTTCGGCCCTCCCCCAAATCGGCCCGCTCCGGCATCGGCTGTCACACGCAAAGCTTGCCTGCTTATAACTCGTATTTGCGGATCGCGATAACCGCATTATGCCCGCCGAAGCCGAACGAATTCGACAGGCCGACCCGAACCTCGCAAGCCCTCGCCCGGTTCGGCACGTAATCGAGATCGCATTCCGGGTCCGGACGATCCAGATTCAGAGTCGGCGGAATGATTCCGTCCTGAATCATTTTCACCAATGCGACCGCTTCGACGCCTCCCGCCGCACCGAGCATATGGCCGAGCATCGATTTGTTCGCGGTTACCGGAATCCGTCCGGCTTCGGTGCCGAACAGCCGCTTGATCGCTCTCGTCTCGGACAGGTCCCCGAGCGGCGTGCTCGTCGCGTGGGCGCTGACCACATCGACTTCCTCCGGACGCAACTCCGCGTCCGCAAGCGTCTCCCGCATCGCCCGGAAAGCGCCGTCGCCGTCCGGATCGGTCGCCACGACGTGATAGGCGTCGGAGCTGGAGCCGTATCCGACGACCTCGGCGTGAATTCGCGCACCTCGCCGTATCGCATGATCCAGCGACTCCAGCACGAGCACGCCGGCCCCCTCAGACGCTACGAACCCGTCACGCTCCGCGTCGAACGGCCGGCTGGCCCGTTCCGGCTCTTCGTTCCGCGTCGACATGGCCGTCGCGTTGCCGAAGCCGGCCAGCGCCAAATCAATGATCGTCGCCTCCGATCCGCCGGCGATAACGGCGTCCGCTCCCCCGCGGCGAATGAGATGGAACGCTTCGCCGATCGCGTTATTGCCGGTCGCGCATGCCGTTACCGGGGCCAGCACCGGTCCCTTCAGCCCGTACAGGATGCTGACCTGCGCGGCCGCCATGTTCGCAATCATCATCGGCACGACCGACGGACTCACTCTTCCCGGCCCCCGCTCGAGCAGCGTCCGGTAATTGTCCAGCATCGTCCGGATTCCTCCGATTCCGGAGCCGATATACACCCCGATCCTTTCCTTGTCGGCCGACTCCAGCGGCATCGCCGAATCGTCGAGCGCCTGCTTCGCGGCCGCTACCGCGAATTGGACGAACCGGTCCATCCGGCGCGCTTCCTTCCGGCCAATCGCTTCGTCGGCATCAAAATCGCGGATGACTCCGGCAATTCTCGTCTTGTAGACAGAGACGTCAAACGTATCGATTGCGGAAATGGCCGACTTGCCGGCCAGCATCGCCGACCACATCGAATCCACCGTAAGTCCGAGCGGTGTGATGACGCCCATTCCCGTTATAACTACCCGATTGTTGTTCATTCGCACTCATTCCTTCCTGAGTAGGACCGGACGGCATAGCTACGAGCTGCCGCACGCCTTCTATCCATAGGATGTCACAGGATTTATCCTATTACAAGTTATAGGTTATCCTAGTATAATGAATGCTAGGATAACCTATACACGGGAGGCACAGCTATGAACCGCGACCAAAGACTTCAGGCGTTGTCCGAATTTTTGACGACACACCGCGCCAGACTTCAGCCGCAATCGGCCGGATTGCCTACGGGAGGCCGGAGAAGAACGCCGGGGCTTAGGCGGGAGGAAGTGGCGCAGATCGCCGGCGTCAGCACGACCTGGTACACATGGCTCGAGCAGGGACGAGACATTAAAATGTCCGCGCAAGTGCTTGACCGGATCGCTTTCGCCCTGCAATTCAACGAGGAAGAACGCAAATATTTGCATATGCTCGCCTTGGAGCAGCCGGCTGCGGCACCCCCTCCCGAACCCGAGTCGGGACTGCCGCCCGCGCTTAGCCAAATCGTCGGTCAGCTTCGCTACTGTCCTACGATCGTCTCTGACCGCAAATGCAACATCGTCGGCTGGAACCGGGCCGCCGCGGCCGTCTTTATGGATTTCGAGCAGGTGCCGCCCGGGGAACGCAACCTGATCTGGCTGCTGTTCACCCGCAAGGAGCTGCGCGCTCTGGCGGTGAACTGGGACGATTTCGTGCGGGGTTTTCTGGCCATATTCCGCTACTATTACGGCCAATACGTAGGCGACAAATGGTATGCCGATTTTATCGAGAGGCTGAGCGGGCAGAACGGGGAGTTTCGCAGGTTATGGGACATTAACGACGTCAGCTCCGCTCCGGAGGTGTTCATCGAATTTCGTCACGCGAAGGCGGGCAAAATGCTGTTCGACCTTACGTCCATGCAGGTGCAGGGACGTACTGATTTGCGCTGCAGCGTGTATACGCCGTCGGTCGGGTCCGATACGGAATCGAAGATGAAACGGCTGATGAGCCGGCTCGGCGAGGAATAACCCCCGCCGCGGCCGGCTCTTGTCAATATCCGTGCACGGTGACATAAAACCCGGAATCGGTGGCGGCGCCTTGGACGTCCGTGACGTGCACCTTGAATCCGCCAGACATGACCGAGGACACCGAGGCGGCAAGGCCCGCCCCGTTTTTTGCCGTAATCTGAGGGACAACCGTCTGATTCCCGGAGAGCGCCTCCTTTAATGTAATCTCTACTTCACCGACCGCCGTCCGGAGGGCGGCAGCGATTCCTTTCCCCGCCAGAATGGAAGCTCCGGACGGAGTAAGCTCAATGTTCGCGTATGCGTGCGGAGTCAGAAAATAGGAACCGCCCGCTTCGTTTCCTGCCGTATTCACCTTGGCATTCATCACCCCCGAGAACACGTTGTCCCGGCCCACCTTCACCCCGAAGCCCGGGTCCGGAGTCTGCAGCGATACGCCCGCGCTCATCGTTACCTGATTCCGGTTGCGGATCGTATTGCCTTCCACCGTCCCCGTAGCCCGCTTCGTCTGGACGATGACTCCGTAAGCAACGTTATAGCCGGTCAGCTCCACATTGTCGATCACATTGCCGGTGAACGTAAAATCGATCACCGTATTAAACAAGGTCAGAGCAGCCCGCAGACAGTCGGTAAACACGTTGCCCGTTACAGAAACCGATGCAAAGTTCGATACGCTGACCGCCCCGTCGGTCGCATTCCCCCCATATCCGGCAATATAGTTGCCGCAAACCGTCAGATTGCGTCCGATCAGATCGTCCGAGGAGTCATGTCCGTAAGCAGTAACCGCCGCCCGCCGATACGGTGAATCGCCGTCCCATACTAACGTGTTGCCGTTCACCGTCAGATCCCGCCCCGGCGCTTTGCCGTGCACATCGTGAATGCCGCCTTTGTCGATGCCGATCGCAATATAGCAATTGCGAACCGTATTGCCGATGAAGCGGATATTGACGCCTCCGTGCGTATCGAGCCCCTTCCACGTCGAGCACAGTTCGACATGGTTGAAGATGATGTCCACGTCGCGGGACGGCCGACCTACCGACAGATTCGGGTCCGGAACGGAAGAGCTCCCGTACAGGCGCGTCGCTGTAATGCCGTATACGTTGTAATTCGGTTTCGCGCCGTCATATCCCGGTGATAACCGGCTTACGGTATTGGCATAAATATGGGCGCTCACTACCCCGTACATCCGGATGCCGTCGCGGCCGCAGCGGCGAATCCTGTTGTGAGCGGCGGTAAAATCGTCGATCTGATCGGCGATGACCGCGGACTGGCCGAACCCTTCGATTCTGCAATTTCGGATCGTTATATGACGGCTCACATCGGTCAACGCCTGCATCTGGGCCGGCGGATAACCGAGCACCTGGCGCTGATACCACCGTCCGCGGATATCAATGCCGATATTTTCGGCATAAGAGGCGTTCCACAGCGCGCTGTCCACATCGCCGTTCACCCAGTCCGGCACGCCGGTCCCATACCACGGTCCGCGAATATCGAAGCCGTCGATCGTAATGTTCTCACTGCCCGGAGCGACCGCAAATGCTGCATGTTTGCCTGTATTGGGCTGTACGATTACAACCTCGCCGCAGGCGAGTACCGTCGTATTGGAGCGGACGACCGGCGTTCCGCCGCTCAGCGTATAGACGCCGGGACCGAATAAAATCGTCTTGCCTTCCGCCGCGTCGAGCGAAGCTTGCACGGCCTCGTACGTAAATCCGGATACGAAGACGCGGCAGCCGTCGCCGCAATCGGAAAGCTCCGCCCCTCCCTCCGGATGTCCGTTTCCTTTTCCGTTTCCATTCCCATGACCAAGCCTGTTGCCGATCGTTCCCGCCTGACCGTATACCGTATCCGCGACTGAAGCGCCTCCGGCCATCGTCGCGCCGAGACCGAGCGACAAGCCGGCCATCCCGATTCCGGCCAGCACCGCCCTTCGGCTCATCCCCTGCTGCTGATCCATGGAGCTCTCCCGCCTTTCGTATCCGGGCATTTAATCAGCCCTATTGAGGTTCGCCACCGTCTTTTATCGCCGTTGTTACTTCCTTTTCGCATCGATCGCCTTCTGAGCCGCTTCCTCCGCCTGTCGCAGCCCGGTGTTCAGGTCGACCTTGCCGGTATGCATCAGTACGCCGTGATTCCGGTAGATGGTCGTCACCTCGCCGTCGTACATCGTCTTCGGCGCAACCGGAGCGAGCTTTTTGGCAAAAATCGCCTGCAGATTCTTATCCTTGAACGGCGATAACTCGCCAATCCGCGCCTGAACGCCGCGGTCCTTAAGCACCGGCATAATCGCCTTTTGCGCCAGCTCGGTTTGAAATGGCTCGGAGATCATATACTTCAGCACCTCGGCGGCGGCGTCCTTGTTTTTGGACGTCTTCACGATCCCGAAGTAGGTTGGATACGAAACCGAGCCGGTATCCGGAGTATCCGGAAATGAAGGGAGCGCAGCCATATCCCAATCAAGCGTTTTCAACTGATCGATCCAGACATAGATCAGGCTCGACAAGTACGGAAACATCGCCGTGTTTTTCTCCGTCACAAAGCTGTTCAGATCCGGGGTTTTGTTCGTTTTGGCCGTGTATGCCTGATAAAGCGTGTCTTGGGCGAACGGCAGAAAAAACGTTTGGTAAAACAATTTCCAGCGCGGATCGGTATTAACGGTAGGCTTGCTCGTAGCCGGATCTACATTCGGGATCGAAAGCGGATTCAGCCGGACGGTGTGGACGGTACTCTGACCGAACCCGAAATACGAAACGCCGCTTTCCTCGCGGGTCAGCTTGGCCGACAGCTGCAGCGTCTGCTCCCACGTCATGCCGTCGTTAGGGTACGGGACGCCGAATTTGTCAAAGATCGTTTTGTTGTAATAAAGAACGAAGTTGTTGTTGTATACCGGCAGCCCGTACAGCTTGCCGCCCGAAGCCTGCCTTACCGCGTCCAATATCGTCGGCTCGATCGCGCTAAGGTCGATGGCGTGCTTCCGCACCAGCTCGCTCATGTCATAGGCCAGATCGTAGGGCAAAACGACATCCTCGAAATTGCCGATCGAGCTGTAAAAAATATCGAAGTTTACGCCGGCCGCAATCGATTCCGCGACGTCTTTGCCGCTGGGTTTCTCTACGAATGTAATCGCGTAATCGGGAAATTTTTTACGCAGCGCGTCCCCGATCCGGTAATCGAAATTGGCGGTCGTATCGCCGAGCTGCGTAAAAAACGCGACCTCCTTTGGCCCGCCAGGCGTCTGTGCCGTTTGACCCGTATTGCCGGAATCGAGGGCCGCCTTCCCCCCTTTGCTCCCGGCCGCTTCGCTTCCCGTCTGTCCCCCGCTGCAGCCGCTCAGTACCGCTGCTGCGATCGCCACCGCCCCGAGACTGTTCAACCCGTTCCATCCGTTCCTCCTCATACGTTTTTCCCCCTTCTGCATTGATAAAACCGCGCTGCGGCTCTATAATGGCTAGCAAGAAAAGGTTAACTCACGCGTGAGGCTTGGCGATAGAACAGCTTTTGTTCAATTTCTATCCAATTTTGTTAGGGGAGGCGAACGAGCGATGAACCACGACGCGTACGACGAACCGATCCGGTATATGAACAATGTACTGTGCATTCACATTTGGCAAGTCGTCAAAACGTATACGCACGTCAACTGGAATCCTCGCTGGCATTACCATAAACAGCTGGAATTTTTATACATGCAGGAAGGCAGCATGGAAATCCGCGTGCAAGATCAGCTATACCGGCTGGACCCGGGCGACGTGTTCGTGGTGGGCTCTATGCAGCCTCATATCACACGGAAAACAGACGAGAACAAACTCGCCTATCTCGTGCTTCATTTCGACCTCCAGCCTTACTTTGACCCGGCACTGCTTATGCATTTCCGGTATTTTTCCGAAATCGACCGGCCCCTCTGCTCGCTGAACGGCCAAATTAAACAAAAAGAGGAGATGAGAGCCGAGCTTACCCGGACTATCCTTCTCCTCTTTCAAGAGTTGGAACGGAAATCGATCGGTTACGAAATCGCCGCCAGTTTGCAGGTCCGGCAGTTGCTGCTGACTCTGCTGCGGCATGACGACAGCTTCCGTCATGCGGCGGTGCCCTACGAACAGGCGAACGCTCCTTCGCTGCGCCCCGTGCTCGATTACGTCAACCTCCGGCTGTCCGAGAAAATTCAGATGTCCGAGGTTAGCGCTATGATGAACATGAGCTATCATTACTTCTCCAAATATTTCAAAAAGGTGATGGGCCTGTCGTTCGTCGACTACATCAACGTGCAGCGGATCCGCAAAGCCGAGCGGCTTCTGCTCACCGAGGACATCGGCATTACGGAAATATCGGAGCGGATCGGTATCGCGAACACCGCTCATTTCTACGAGTTGTTTAAGCGGATCAACCGCTGTACCCCGCGCGAATATATGCGCAGACTCGTCCCTGAACGTACAATCGGCGATTCGTCCTGACCACCCTTCTCTACCGCAGCGCGCCGAAACGCGTCTCGGCCATACCGGTCCGGTAGCCGCGCGGCGAGCGCACCGAATCCGTTTTCCGTTTACCGTTTACGGCACGACAATTTCCTTGTTCGCCTTCTCTTCGGCGTTGCGCAGCGCCGTATTGATGTCGGTGGCGTCGATCACGACACTTTTGGTCACTTCCCCGATCAGCAGGGCGTTGATTTTCGCGTCATATTTGGACGCATCCGGAAGCGGCGAAGGCGAGACTTTAAAGATCGACTGCAAGTTTTTCCCTTTATAAATCTCGCTTTCCTCGCCGTATACTTTACGGATCTCGCTATTCGTCAGAATCGAGAGACGGCCGGCTTTGCTAAGCTTCGTCTGCACCCCTTCACTGATCAGACTGAGCAGCACTTGATAAGCCGCTTCCTTGTGCTTGCCCGACTTGTTGACGACCGCCATGTGGTAATCGACCTCTTTGCCGAGACCCGGCTTGTCGCTGTAGCCCGGATGTGCGACGATATCCCATTTGAACGCGTCCTTCGTCTCCGCCCTGGTGAAAAACGTGATGATCGCCGACACCCAGTTCGGATACATCGCCATCCGCTGCTCCTTGAAAAACAGGTCGACCGAGTGGCTGTATTTCCCGCCTTCCACGTACCCGGGAATTGTATAAAACTGCTTCAGCATCGAGAACACCTGGGCATGCTTGTCGGTAGTGAGCACCGATTTGTTTTTCGACTTGTCGAATACCGGCACGCCGTACTGCCAGTACAATTGTCTCAGATCGGGCGGCATAATGCCGATATAGTTCGTGCCTCCGTCGACGCGGGTTAATTTTTTGCCGAGCTCCAGAGCTTCTTCGTATGTCATGACTTCCTTCGGATAGGCGATGCCGAACTTGTCGAATATATCTTTGTTGTACACCATCGCGCCATAATTCATCGCGAACGGCATTCCGTAAAACGCCTTCTGGTCGCCGAGCCGCTCTGTTTGCTGAACGACCGCCTGTTCCATCGAGCTGAGATTCACTTTGTGCGTTTTGATCATTTGCGTCAAATCTTCGGGGATATCGGCCTCGAGCACGGTGCCCAGTCCGGCGTTGCTGACCAGCACGATGTCGGGGGGCGTTCCCGCCGCCAGAAGCTTATCCAGCGTCTCACGGGTTTGCACGAGAGTAATTTGGGGGTATTTGGCCTTGAGCGGTTCGACGAAAAACTTCTGAAACTGCTCGTCGGTCGTGCCCGAGTTGATATCCTGAATGAGCAGCTCGGCAGGGCCTCCCTTGTATTCGCTTACATTTGTTTCAACGGGATTGCTTGCTGCCGGAGCCGCCTGTTCCGGCTCCTTCTCCTGCCCTTGACTGCACGCAGCAGCCAAAGCTCCCGCCACCGCAACGGACAACGCCACTGATGCAAAACGTAATCTGATCATCCGAATCCCCCTACTTTCGATTTTGATGAACACGCTTACATTTCATGAAAAAACAAATATACGGGTACATTGTTACATACCCTCCGCCTCCATGCTTGCCATTTACTTGCATCCGCTGGACATTTTATGAGGTATCGGCCGACCGGGTCGCCTCCTTCCCAATCGTGCCGCGTCTCGACCGGACAAGCGGCGGGATGCGGCTTGCGGGCTGATCAGCCAGCGGATAAGCCTGTCCGCGCCTGCTGGAAAACAACTATGAAAAGGGCTGTCCAGGAAGGATTCTCCTGACAGGGGGATGTCTCCACTTTTAAACGAACGGACTTCAATTTCCACGATAAGTGGAGACTGAAGTCCTTTTTCTTGAGGAAAACCGGTTCCACGAGGATGTTTCAAAAAGCCCACTTTTGATCACGAAGCCGATCAGGAAGCCTGCTCGACATCGAATATGGAATTCAGCCGGAACTTTCGGTGCTCACAAAAGCTCCCACTACGCTCCGCTCCGCTCCTCATTTCCTTGCTTCATCCCATCTTCTCGGTGCTGAAAACCGGAATTTTTGAACTCGCACTTGAAGTGAGCCTCGCGAAATCGTGAAAAACTTTAATCGTGAAAAACTTTGGAGACAGCTCCTTCGGTCTTGGTCTTCAAACCCATACGACAGCCCGTCGGAAGGAAAAGGGTTCGACTCCAACCGCCGTTCAAGTCGTGCTGTCTTCATCCGGTGGTATGGCTAACGAACCCAACATTCGTTATCGGAGCCGAATGCGGACGTTTGAATTTGTAACGAACTCTTGTAATGTTATTCCCCGCAAATTGGATCGTTTTTTTCCGCTTTCGGTTCGATAACGATACCTGGATTCGTTAAGTCTGCACTAACGTCGCTTTTCAGCCATAAGCACGCTACGATTCGTTAGTAATCGATCGAACCTGATTATACGTTCTCTAACGTCAAGTAAGGGAACCCCGTCCCTTCCCTTCACTGGCACGGTAAAGAACCTAAACGTTCTGGTAGATGGACAAAGACCAGCCAGCCTATCCCTTCAACAACTCCCGGTACAGCTCCGCATAACGTCCGGCAGACGTTTCCCAGCCGATGTCCGACAACTCCCCGTTGCGCACGATCCGCTCCCATGCTTCCCGGTCCCGGTAAAACGACAGCGCCCGCCGCACCGTATACGCCAAATCGTGGGCGGCCGCCGGCCCGAAGCTGAAGCCGTTCCCTTCTCCGGTATATTCGTTGAAGGACTGTACCGTATCGCGCAGCCCCCCGGTTTCCCGTACGATCGGCACCGTTCCATAACGCAGCGAGATCAGTTGACTGAGCCCGCACGGCTCGAACAGCGACGGCATCAGAAACAGGTCCGAACCGGCATAGATCCGCCGCGCCAGCCCTTCGTCAAAGCGAAGCCGCACGGCCAGCCGGCCCGGGTAGGCAGCGGCCCCATCGAGCAGCATCCGCTCATAGCGGGCATCGCCGGAGCCGAGTACGGCAAGCTGCACATCCTCGGCCATCAGAGCGGGCAGCGCCTCGCCGATCAGCTCAAGCCCCTTCTGGGCGACCAGCCGGGAGACGATGCCGATGACGGGGACCTCTTCGTCCGGCTCAAGTCCCAGCTCCTGCTGGAGCGGCCGCTTATTGAGCCGCTTGCCGCCGGACGAGCGCGAATACGGCGCAGCCAGGTGCGGATCGCCGGCGGGATCGTAACTGCTTGTATCTATGCCATTGACGATGCCGGTCAAATCTCCGGCCCGCTGCCGGAGCAGTCCGTCCAGCCTTTCCCCGTATTCGGAGCTCTGAATTTCCGCCGCATAGGAAGGACTGACGGTCGTCAGCTTGTCCGCGTAGCGGATCCCCGCTTTCATGCAGCTTCCCGCACCGTAAAACTCCAAGCCGTCCTGTCCGAACATGTCGTCTCCGGCCCCGAGCAGATCCTGCAGAAGCTCTCGTCCGAACACGCCCTGATAATGCAGATTATGAATCGTAAACACGGTACGGATGCTGCGGAACTGCGGAAGATACGAATACCGGGTGCGCAGCAGAAAGGGCACAAGACCGGTTTGCCAGTCGTGGCAGTGGAGCACGTCCGGCAGCCGGTCGCACCTTGCCATCGCCTCCAGAACCGCCATGCTGAAAAAAACGAATCGTTCCGCTTCGTCTCCATAACCGTACAGCTGGTCGCGCTTGAAATAGGTCTCGTTATCGATCAGTAGAAACCGCACTCCGTCCACAGTTAGCTCCTCCAGCCCGCAATAGACGGAACGCCAGCCGAGCGACACGCGGAAATGTCCGTGCGGGACACTGGACGCCTTATAGGAAGCCGGAATCGCCCCGTATTTCGGCAGTACGACCGTGACGTCGATCCCGAGCGAGCCCAGCGCTTTGGGCAGCGCCCCCGCAACGTCGGCCAGCCCTCCCGTCTTCACGAGCGGCGCCGCCTCCGAGGCTACGAACCAGACGTTCATGGAATCCCTCCTCCGTATGCCGGCAGCCGCCGCGTAATAATGGTCTGCGGCGGCCCGGCGGCCGATCCGATTCAGATGACGTTCCGCTTGCCCGCGACAAATGGCGTACCCGCTGAACCCTTTAGCCCTTGAAACGGACGGATGCTCACTTCCTTGTCGAGGATGCAGTTTTCCAGCGAACCGCTTGCCCCGACAATCCCGTTCTGCATAATAATACAATTGCTGATAACCGCCCCTTCGCGGATTTTGACGCCGCGGAACAAAATGCTGCCATACACGGTGCCTTCGATCTCGCAGCCGTTCGCGATCAGCGAATGCGCCACCTCGGAGCCGCGGCGGTAGCGGGCCGGCGGCTCGTCCTTCACCTTCGTATAGACCGGCCCCGGCCGCTGGAACAGCTCGTTCCACACATCGGGCTGGAGCAGCTCCATATTGTGCCGGTAATAGGCCGGGATCGTATTGACGACGCCGAGCGCGCCGTCATGCATATAAGCGTGGACGGCAAGCTCGCCGAGCCGCGACATGACCGCATGTCCGACAAAATGATCGCGACCTTGGGCGAGCGAGGTGTCTACCAGATTCAGCAGCAGCTCCTTGTGCAGCACGTACATCTCCATCGAGACGACATCGCTCTCGAGCCGACCGAAATGATCCTGCATATCGAGCACGCGCCCCGCTTCGTCCAGCTTCACCTTCCGGCACAATCCGGGCAGCGGTCCCGGCTCTCTTTTGCAGACGACGGTAATATCCGAGCCCCGTTCCCGATGCTGCTCCAGGACGCGCGTAAAGTCGATATTGCAGACCATATGGCTGCGGGCGATGACGACGTAATCCTGCGGAGTCCGCGTAAAATAATCGCGGTGGCGGTAAAAATGATACAAATCGCCCCGGCCGAAGTCCGTCTGATTTTCAATCGCCGGCGGCAGCACGAACAACCCGCTCTGCTTATGGTGCAAATCCCAGTTGCTGCCGGAGCCGAGATGGTCCATCAGCGAACGGTATTTCGTGTGGGCAAACACGGCGACGTTGGAAATGCCCGAATTCACCATCGAGGACAATACAAAATCGATAAGCCGGTACCGGCTGCCGAACGGAACGGTGGCGAGACAACGGCCCGCGGTCAGCGGTCCCATCTCCTCCTGCTCGTGAATAAGATTGATGACGCCCATCATCAAATGTTTCATACCGGATTCGCCTCCTCATGAGATTGCAGCGTCTCGATCTCCGCCCCGCTCGCCACGACGGCGATCTCGGGCGAATCGTAGCTGCCGATCGTGCACCCTTCGCCTACGACGGCGCCTTCTCCGACAATCGCGCGGATGATCGTCGCTCCTTTGCCGATGACCGCATGGGGCATAATGACCGAATCCTCGATCAGGCAGCCCGCCTCGGCCCGTACCCCGTGGAACAGGACGGAGCGGCTCACGCGTCCTTCCACGACGCAGCCTTCGTTGATCAGCGAGCTTTCCACGCTGGCATAAGGCGATATATACTGGGCCGGGCGGTTCGGATTCACGGAGTAGATGCGCCAGGAACGGTCGTACAGGTCCAGAGCCGGTTTATCTTCGAGCAGATCCATATTCGCCTCCCATAAACTGTCGATCGTGCCGACATCTTTCCAATATCCTTCGAACCGGTGGGCATACAATCGGGAGCCGTTTCGCAGCAGCGCCGGAATGACATCCTTGCCGAAGTCGTTGGAGGAGCCGCTGTCCGACTCATCCTGCAGGAGCGCTTCGCGAAGCGCCCGCCAGGAGAACATGTATACGCCCATGGAGGCCAGATTGCTCTTCGGCTGTTTCGGCTTTTCGGCGAATTCGACGATCCTTCCTTCTTCATCGACGCTTAACACGCCGAACCGGCTCGCCTCCTCCCAAGGCACCTGGATGACTGCGATCGTGGCGTCCGCACGGCTTGTTTTATGCGTATGGAGCAGTTCATTGTAATCCATCTTGTAGATGTGGTCCCCCGAGATGATCAGCACGTATTCGGGATCGTACCGCTCGATAAACCGGATATTTTGGGAAATCGCGTTGGCCGTCCCTTTGTACCACACGCCGCCCTTCTGCCGGACGAACGGAGGGAGCACGTGCATCCCGCCTTCCCGCCGGTCGAGCCCCCACGGGGTGCCGATGCCGAGATACCGGTTCAGTACGAGCGGCTGGTATTGGGTCAGAACGCCAACCGTCTCGATCCCGGAATTGACGCAATTGCTGAGCGTAAAATCGATGATCCGGTATTTCCCTCCAAAATGGACCGCAGGCTTGGCCAAATCTTTCGTCAATACGCCCAGCCGGCGTCCTTCCCCTCCGGCCAGCAGCATGGCGATGCATTCGTTACGTCGCATATATATCGATTCTCCTCTCGGGGGGTTATTGGTTCATTTTGCGCTGCCTGCCGGCGGACCGGAGCGGCTCAAGCAGGATAAAGGCGAGCGGCGGCACGTTCAGCGTCAAGCTGACGGGCTGTCCGTTCCGTTTGGTCCGCTCTGTCTTGACCAGGGGCCAAGCGGCGGTCGTGCGGCCGCCGTATTCGGCGACGTCGCTGTTGATTAACACCCGATAAGCCGGCGCAGCCGGTACGCCGATCCGGAAATCGGAATAAGCGCGGCCCGAGAAGTTGCATATGGCCACTACATGGCGCCCCTCCTCCCGGCTGTACCGGACGAACGAGAGGACGCTTTGCTCGGCATTATCGGGATCGATCCAGCGGAACCCTTCCGGGGAATGGTCCAGCTCCCAGAGCGGAGGAAGAGAAGCGTACACCTCGCTCATCCTGTGCATATACCGGTTCATGGCAGCGTGCAGCGGGTAATCGAGCAGCATCCAGTCCAGTCCGGCGTCGTCCTTCCATTCGTCGAATTGGCCGTATTCGCCGCCCATGAAGAGCAGCTTTTTGCCGGGAAAACAAAACCAGTACCCGTAAAACAGCCGCAAATTCGCAAACTTTTCTTCATAAGTGCCAGGCATTTTGTGCAGGAGCGACCGTTTGCCGTGCACGACCTCGTCGTGGGAAAGCGGCAGGATGTAGTTTTCGGAATAGGCGTACATCATTGGAAACGTCGTCAGGGTGTGGCAGGCCGGACGATCGGCGGGATCGGTCCCCATATAGCGGAGCATGTCGTTCATCCAGCCCATATTCCACTTGTAGTTGAAGCCCAGGCCGCCCTTGTAGGTTGGCGACGTGACGCCCGGCCAAGCCGACGAATCCTCAGCCATCATCAGACTGTCCGGATAGTGGCCGAACACCGTTTCGTTGAGCCGGCGCAAGAAATTGAGCGCCTCCAGATGCTCGGTTCCGCCATGGCGGTTCCACGTCCGCATCCCGTCCGGCTTGTCGAAATGCAAATCGATCATGCTGGCGACCGCGTCCACCCGGAAGCCGTCGATATGATAAACGTCGAGCCAAAACAAGGCGTTCGACAAAAGAAAGCTTTGTACCTCAGGTTTGCCGAAGTGAAAGGCGAGCGTTCCCCAGTTCGGCTTCTCCGCCCGTCTCGGATCGGAATCCTCGTACAGCGGAGTACCGTCGAACAGCCGGAGTCCGTGATCGTCTTTGCAGAAATGGCCGGGCACCCAGTCGAGCAGCACGCCGATCCCTCTCTGATGGCAGCGGTCCACAAGCAGCTTCAGTCCTTCGGGCGTGCCATAACGGCTGGTAGCCGAGTAATACCCGGTCGCCTGATAGCCCCACGACCGGTCGAGCGGATGCTCGGTCAGCGGCAGCAGTTCGATATGGGTATAGCCAATCGAGCAGACGTAGTCTACCAATTCATCGGCCAACTGCGCATACGTCCGGAATTGTTCGGGCGCTTCGAGCCTCCACGAGCCGAGATGCACTTCATAGATAAGCATCGGGCGTTCGTACGGCGGATGCTGCTGTTTGTGCTGCATCCAGTGCTCGTCCCTCCACTCGTAGCCGTCCAGCCGGGCGACGACCGAAGCCGTTCCGGGACGCAGCTCCGACTGGAACGCGAACGGATCGGCCTTGAGCCGTTTTCGTCCTTCCGCATCGATCAGCTCGTATTTGTACAGCGCGCCTTCGCCGACGTCTGCGGCAAACCCGGTCCACACGCCCGTCGTCCCGGCGGGGGTCAGCGGATGGTTCGTGCCGTCCCACCCGTTAAACTCCCCCGCAACCCGCACCTCCAGCGCGTTCGGCGCCCATACGGCAAAGGCTGTGCCGCCTTGTCCATCCAGTTCGCACGGATGAGCGCCGAAGCTCCGGTATGCCCGAAGCAGCTGGCCTTGATTGAATAAATAGAGATCGTCCGGCGAAACGTACGGGGATCTAATAGTCATGCAGAACAAGCAACCTCCTTTTACTTCACAATCGCCGTCTTGTTGACCCGGTTACCGGGAAAGGGGCTTATCCTACTCTATTCCGCCAGATGCCAAAATATTTCCATATACTAAAAAAATAGTAGGCTTATAGATTACGGGAGCGGCAGACGGGGGGCGTGATCGGGATAGGTTGAAGCGAATGCTTGTTGGGTGGGGCAAAGTCGGTTCAAGAAGCGATGCGCGATTAGAGGCATATGTGAGGGCTGGAGCGCGCGGGTTCTGATTTGGAGCTAGATGCGGGTTTGAGGACGTATGTGTATGTGGGTGGAGTAGGCGCTTTTTGTTCGGGGGATGCGTACTAGCGGTGTGCGTGGAGTAGTAGCTTTTGTTCGGGGGGATGCGTATTAGCGGGATGTTTTTTGGTTCGGGGAGCGGCGCGTGGTTCGAGGGTATGCGGGGGCGGAGGCGGGCGAGTTCTGATTTGGAGCTAGATGTGTGTTAAGGTGCATGTGTATATGTGCGGAGTAGCGTGATGTTTCTTGGTTCGTGTAGCGGGCGTGGTTCGAGCTATTGGGCAGTTTCTGGTCGGGCACGACGTGAACTGGAGTGGCGTATGGCACCAGATTTCCCGTTAAGAGCGATTTGTAGCTCTTATTCTTCAACTTATTTTAGCCCGTTTCCCCAAAATCGGGAAAAACCGGCTAAATAAGAGGTGGTAAAAAGCTCTTAAATCCCTAGTCGGCGGTTGTGCAAACTTGCGCCCCTCCCCGCCCTGTCTGGTAAACGCAACCGTTACCGGGAGAAACCGTTCCGCTCCCGCTCCATCCGCCCCCCGCGCTTCCTACAAAAAAGAGGACCGACAGCATCCAATGCTTCTGTCGATCCCCTTTGGGATATATGCAACCCGTTACCGGGAACGTGCCCGCTTATCCTTCAAGCAGCAGCGATTCCGGATCTTCCAGCAGTTCCTTGATGGTCACAAGGAAACGTACCGCTTCGGCGCCGTCTACGATCCGGTGATCGTACGACAGGGCGATGTACATCATCGGCCGGTTTTCCATCCGCTGCTCGTCCAGCGCGATCGGACGCCACTGGATTTTGTGCATCCCGAGAATGCCTACCTGCGGTGTGTTCAAAATCGGCGTGGACAGCAGCGAGCCGAAGACGCCGCCGTTCGTGATCGAGAAGGTGCCGCCTTGCAGGTCGGACAGCTGGAGCGTGTTCGCTCGCGCCTTGCCTGCCAAATCGGCGATCCGTTTCTCGATCTCGGCGAAGCCGAGACGGTCTGCATCACGTACGACCGGAACGACCAGTCCTTCCTTGGCCGCGACCGCGATCCCGATGTCGTAATATTTTTTGGCGATAATCTGGTCGCCGTCGATTTCCGCATTAAGCAGCGGATATTTCTTCAGCGCGCCGACAACCGCCTTGGTGAAAAAGGACATAAAGCCGAGGCCGACATCGTTTTTCTCCTGGAATGACTGCTTGCGGCGTTTGCGGATATCGAGAATCCGGGTCATGTCGACCTCGTTAAACGTAGTCAGCATCGCTGCCGTGCGCTGAGCTTCCACAAGGCGGGTCGCGATCGTCTGACGGCGTCTCGACATCTTAATGACCTCAACCGGCTTGCTCGGATCTTCCGATGCCGATGCCGCCGTAATGCCGCTTGTCGTTTGCGGACGGGCAGCCGGCGCGGCAGGCGCTGCCGGAGCAGACGCCTGATTCTGCGCGGAGCTGACGTCGGTACGGCTGATCCGTCCATTCGGATCGCTCGGCTGAACTTGCTGCAGGTCGATTCCGCGCTCTCTGGCCAGCTTTCTGGCCGAAGGGGAAGCGGCGACGCCTGGAGCCGATGCCGCGATAACCGACGGAGCGGCCTGTACCGGAGCGGAAGCGGCTTCCGCCGGTACGGCTGGAGCCGGAGCCGCGGAAGGCTGCGCCTCCACGGCAGGTGCAGCAGGTGCAGCCGACTCCGCTCCCGCGGCGCCGATCGTTCCTACGACTTCACCTACTTGAACCGTATCGCCTTCGCCTCTGCGGATTTCTGCAATAACGCCGGCGGATTCGGCGCTTACCTCCAAATTGACCTTGTCCGTTTCCAATTCAAGAAGCAGATCGCCTGCTCCGACACGATCTCCAACTTTCACCATCCATTTGGATATCGTTCCTTCGGTGATCGATTCGCCCATCTCGGGTATTTTGATGTCTGACACAGCCGCGGCCTCCTTATCGGTTTGTATCGAAGAAGCTTCGATCTTGAACGTTCTCAATGATTTGACGCTGCTCGAACGTATGAACGGTTTGATAACCGCTTGCGGTACTGGAACGCTCCCGGCGTCCGATATACCGGACCTCTACGCCTTGCGGGGCAATGTCACGGATTCTCGGCTCCATAAAGAACCAAGCGCCCATATTTTTAGGTTCTTCCTGAACCCATATGATTTCTTTCAAATTGCCGTACCGTGCGAAAATGTTCGAGATTTCCTCGGCAGGGAACGGGTACAGCTGCTCCACGCGAATGATGTGAAGCCATTCCTGCTGCGACTGTCCGTTTTCCGAGATCGCCTCCTCCAGATCGACGGCGATTTTCCCGCTGCACAAGACGATTCGTTCAACCTGCTCCGCTTGAAGCCCGGTTCCTTGCTGCTCCAGCACCGGCTGGAACGCGCCTTCGCTAAGCTCCGTACCGGCCGAGGCGACCCGCGGGTTGCGGATAAGGCTCTTCGGCGCCATCACGATAAGCGGACGCGCGTCCTCCGTCTCGGAGAGCATCGCCTGCTTGCGCAGCAGGTGGAAATATTGCGAAGCCTTCGTCATATTGACGACCGTCCAGTTCTCTTCTCCGGACAGTTGCAGGAAACGTTCCAGACGTGCGCTCGAGTGCTCCGGCCCTTGCCCTTCGTAGCCGTGAGGCAGCAGCAAGGTGAGGCTCGACTTCTGACGCCATTTGCCGCGTCCGGCGGAGATGAACTGGTCGATGATTACTTGGCCCGCATTGGCAAAATCGCCATATTGCGCTTCCCACAGCACGAACGTTTCGGGAGCAAATACGTTGTACCCGTACTCGAAGCCGAGAACGGACGCTTCGGACAGCGGACTGTTATGAACCGCGAACGACGCTTTCGCTTGCGGCAGATCGTGCAGCGGACAATACGTCTCGCCGGTCTGCGGATCATGAAGCACGATGTTCCGGTGCGCGAACGTGCCGCGCTGCGAATCTTGTCCGCTCAGCCGGACCGGCTTGCCGTCGGCCAGAATCGTCGCGAACGCGAGCGTTTCGGCCAGCGCCCAGTCGACCTTGCCGCCTTCGTCCAGCGCGCCCGCCCTACGCTCCAGGATACGCTGCAGCTTCGGATACGGGTTGAAGCTTGCCGGACGCTTCAACAGATCTTGATTGATCTCGCGCAGCTTATCGAGCGGCACCGCCGTGACGAGCTCCGCCGGAGCGGCCTCGCTGTCCGCCGCCGCCCATGTGCGGTCCTCGCCCAGCTTGTCGGCGTTTTTCATATCTTCATAAGCTTCCTGAAGGCGGGAGACCGTCTCCTGCTTCATCTGCTCATATTGGTCCCGGGTAAGGACGCCTTCCTTCTCCAGCTGGGATGCGTAGAGCTCGCTCACAGTCGGATGGTTGCGCACCTTAGAATACATGAGCGGCTGTGTCGACTCCGGATCGTCCGATTCGTTATGACCGTATCTGCGGTAGCCGATCAGATCGATCAGGAAGTCTTTCTTAAACAAGTCGCGGAACTCGCAGGCCATCCGGGCGGCGGCGACGCACGCTTCCGGATCGTCGGCGTTGACGTGCACGACTGGAATTTCGAACCCTTTCGCCAAGTCGCTCGCATAGTGAGTCGAGCGCGAATCGGCGCTGTCCGTCGTAAATCCGAGCCTGTTGTTGACGATAATATGGATCGTCCCGCCGTTGCGGTATCCGGTCAGACGGTTGAAGTTCAGCGTCTCCGGAACGATGCCCTCGCCCGCAAATGCGGCGTCGCCGTGAATCAGCACGGCTGCGGCCTTGCTCGGGTCGTGCTGCGGCCATCCGGCCTGTCCGCGGTCTTCCTGGGCCGCGCGGGCGAAGCCTTCGACGACCGGATTGACAAATTCCAAATGGCTCGGGTTGTTCGCGAGCACGATCCGGATCGTATTGCCGTGATCCGCTACCGAACGGTCAGCGCCAAGGTGGTATTTCACATCGCCGGTCCAGCCGTAGTTAATGCCTGTCGAGCCTTCCGACGGCACCAGGTCTTTATTCGGCGAATGGTGAAATTCTGCGAAAATGCGGCTGTACGGCTTGCCGAGGATATGAGCCAGCACGTTCAGTCTTCCGCGGTGCGCCATTCCCATCAGCAGATGGCCGGCCCCATCGCGTGCGACCGAGCGGACGATCTCGTCGAGCAGCGGAATCAAGGCGTCGTTTCCTTCTACGGAAAACCGCTTCTGGCCGACGAACGTCCGGTGCAGAAACGCCTCGAATTGCTCCGCGTCGATCAATCGGCCGAGCAGCTCGGTTTTTTCCTTCACGGTTGACGGTTCCGCCAGCGGTTCGCCGTTCTCGGCGCGCTTGTTCAGCCACTCCCGCTCCCGCTCTTCATGGACATGAGCGAACTCATAGGCGATCGTCCGCGTATAGGTGCTGCGAAGCCGTTCGATCGCTTCCCAGCCGTTAACGACGTCATCCGGAGCATTTTCCCAGATCAAGGTCGCAGGCAGAGCTTCCAAATCTTCCTTCGTTAGTCCAAACGTTTCCGGCTCAATCAAACGTGTATCGGCAGATGCGCTTAGGCCCAGCGGATCGATGTCCGCCGCCAAATGGCCGTAAGTGCGAATATTCCAGATCAGCTTTCCGGCAGCGACCGCCTTTTGCAAGGAAAGGCCGTCTACCGCCTGCGCGCGCGCAGCGGCCGGCTGTGCCGTCCCTTCTGTCTCTGTAGCTGGCGGCGCGCCAACGCGCGCAAACAATTCCCGAAAAGTCGGGTCCACCGAATTCGGGTCGGATTCGTATATTTCGTACTGTTCCTGAACGTACCCTAAGTTAGGCCCGTATACCGTCCTCCAAGGAAACAATATGCCCGCATCCCCGGTCTTCATTGAAGCAGCTCCCTCCAGCTCCGCACCCGTCCACAAGCAGCGCGGTTTCATGTTTGCATACTATGTCTCCATTATACCTTAAACGAAATATATTGGTAATAGCTAAATTAGAACAGTATCGTTCTAATTTTGATATAGATAGGCATGAAAGAACGGCGCGACCCGTTCCCTTCGTGTTTCCAGCGTACTATGCACGCCGCACGACCGGGCCGGATTAGCCGTTCCCGCTCCATTCTTTGTGGAACTGCTCCAAGTAGCTTTCCATAAAACGGTGTCTTTCATCCGCGATTTTTCGCGCTGTTTCGGTATGAAGCAGACTTTTCAATTTCATCAGCTTTTCGTAAAAATGGTTGATCGCCGTCGATCGCTCCCGGTGATACAACTCCTGCGTCCACGTTTCTCTCGGAGCCAGCGCAGCGTCATGCAGCGGATGCCCCTTCCAGCCCGCATAGGCGAACGTTCTCGCGATGCCGATCGCACCGATCGCATCCAGCCGGTCCGCATCGCGTACGACTCTTCCTTCTACCGTCGCCATCGGCCGGCCGGGCCCCTCGCTGTACGACATCGTGATGATAATGGCGATCACATGATCTGCGTCGTCAGCCGCAAGCGGAAGACTATCGAGAAACCCGCGCACGCTCGCGATCCCCGCTTCCTTGGAAGTATTCAGCTTCGGATCGGCCACATCGTGCAGCAGCGCCGCCAGCTCGCATACGAACGGGTCCGCCTTCTCGGCGGCCGCGATCGTCCTTGCCATCCGGACGACCCGCTCGATATGCGTCCAGTCGTGGCCGGAAGCGTCGCCCTCATGAAACGACCTGGCGAACGATTCCGCGCGTTTCAGCACATTCGCGTTCATGGCACTCACTCCCCGGACGTTTTGACGCATACGAAAAAGGCGCGTTCGGTCTCCGCAACCGGCGGCTTGAGCTTAAAATCGGCGAACCGGTGAATCCGGGAAAACCCGGCTTCCCGCAGCAGCGATTCGATCCGCTCCAGCGGATACGCCCTCTGCACATGTGTCTCGTCGATCCTCACATACCGGGCTCCGTTCGTATCCTTCAGGTCGCGCGCCGGTTCCTTCGTCTGTGAATCCGCAGCCAGCCATTCCGACTCGCGGACGAAAATCGCCAAATCATGCTCGATCTCGCACCGCTCCTCGTCCAATTCGCTTGTCCATATATAAGAAACGTCGTCGTCGTTAAGCAGGAAGGGCTGCATCTCCGCATAAGATCTCAGCTGATGCTCGGTATGTACGTCGAATATAAACGTGCCTCCTTCCTTCAATCCGGCGAACGTGTGGCGAAATGTCCCGGCCAGATCCGTCTCCTCGGTCAAATAGTTGATGCAGTCGCAGCATGAAATAACCGAATCGACCGGCTCGGTCAGCTCCCATTCGGTCATATCCTGCTGCAGCCAGGTGACGGAGCCGCCCGAAGCGAACGGAAACGTGCGGTGGCGCTGTTCCGTTTTCTCTTGCGCCACGGCCAGCATATCGTCCGACAAATCGATTCCGAACACGCGAAGGCCCGATTGAGCCAGCGGAATCGTCAAGTTTCCCGTCCCGCAGCCGAGATCAACGACCGTTTGCGGCTTGCCGTAGCTGTCCCAGCATTGGCGTATGAACCGGAGCCATTGCGGATAAGGCATATCCTCCATCAGCTTGTCATAGATGTATGCGAATTGTTCATAACGCATCTGTACCGGTCCCCCTCGACCAAAATCATCCAAAAAAAAGAAAGCTTCAGAACGAAGCTTGGGCGAAGCTGTAAGAATGACCCTGCGCAATACGGCAGCTTTACTGCAAACTGAATGGGCTAAGCTTCCCAAGAAACGTAAGCTTAAGTCTGAAACGGAAAACGACCCGCACCGCACTCGGACCTGATCCGCCGAGCCGTCCTCCTTCATCCGTTAACGCCAGGAGCTGCCGCATAAAACTATTCCTCGTCGCTTTTCGCCAAATGCGTCCAACTGCCCTTTTGGGTGATCAGTCCTTCCTTCATCAGCTTGCCGAGCGCGCGCTTGAACGCCGCCTTGCTAATATTGAACTTGGAGGCGATCACATCGGCCGGCGTCTCGTCGGAATAGGGCATCGAACCTCCCGGTCTGGCCCGCAGGAAGCTGAGTATACGCTCCGCATCCTCTTCCCGGCCGATCTGCTTCGGCTGGCGCATCGACAAGTTGACCCGGCCGTCGTCCCGGACGAACACGACCCGCACCTGGATTTTCTCGCCCAGACGCAGCGGCCGGGTCCGTTCTTTCTCATGGATCATCCCGATCGCTCCGAATCCGAGCACGCCTCCGTCGCATACGACGAATGTGCCCATCTGCAGCTGCTTGTAGACGATCGCATCGACCCAGCTGTTCTTCCACGAATCCGGCGCACGGAACGCCAGCGGCACGAGTTCTTTCTCTCCCGCCAGCTTCGCGGTCATCCGCCCCTGACGGTCGTGCTCCAATCTCACATACACGCAGTCGCCCGGATTCGGCCGGAGTTCCTTCGCTTCCGGAAGCTCGGATGCAGGCAGCAGCAGCTGGCGTCCAAGCCCCATTTCCAGAAAACAGCCGAATCTCGGATGAATGTCGGCCACTTCCAGCAAGCCGATTTCACCTAATCGGATTTTCGGCGTTTTCATCGTAGCGGCGAGCCGGTCTTCCGTATCGTGGAACAAAAACGCTTCCACTTCATCGCCGGGCTGGATCGTCCCGACCACTTCGCTGTAATGAAGCAGCACATCGCGGGTCCCGTTCGTCAAAAAGAAGCCGTTCGGCGGCACTTCGCGCGCCACCGTCAGCTTCGCTACCTTCCCGGCATCCATCCGTTCCTCCGACGATCTCATACGAGCTCGACCACCTTCGCATCCGACCACAGACGCTCGATATTGTAATACTCGCGTTCATCCCGGTGGAAGACGTGAACCACGACATCGCCCAAGTCTACAAGCACCCAGCGCGCTGTATCGAATCCTTCAATTCCCCGGACTGTCGTCCCCATTGCTTCGGCTTTCTTGCGCACTTCCTGGACGATCGCCTGTACCTGCGTATCGGAATTCCCGTGACAGATTACAAAATAATCGGCCAGCAGCGATATGCCCTTCAAATTCAGCACAACGATATTGTGCGCTTTTTTGTCATCTACCGCTTTTACGATCTCGTTCATCAAATGATCCGGTGATTGGCTCATCTGCATCCTCCTTTGGACTAGCTGTTGCTTGGCTTAGGCAAACCTTTATTTCGTTCCGAATCCGGCCCGGCCCGCCTCTTCAAGAAGCGCATTGCGGGCAGCAACCGTCAGCGGATATACTTTCTTTCCCTTATCGAGCAAAAACCGGATCGTCGAATCCAGGCCGGCTATCAGCGCTCTCTCCAAGCTATGGTCGGCAATTTCCCGGATTATATGCACACCGGGGAAATCCCGGCCCGGTTCGATATAATCGGCCAAACAAACCATTTTGTCAAGCAGCGTCATGTTCTCCCGGCCGGACGTATGGTACCGGATCGCATCCAGCACTTCCTCGTCAGCGATGCCGTGACGTTTGCGGACGACCTCGGCCGCAATCGGGCCGTGCAGCAGCTGCGGATCGTAGTCCAGCAGTTCCGGATCGAGCCCTTCTTCGGCATATACCCGGCGCTGCTCGTCGATCGGCCAATATTTGCAGTAATCGTGCAGCAATGCGGCAAGCTCCGCCCGCTCCGGGTCCGCGCCGTAACGCTTCGCCAGAGCAACCGCCGAGCTCATGACGCCAAGCGTATGCTCCCATCGTCTTGCCGGCATCTGACTGCGGGTCGCTTCCCGTAATGATTCACGATTCATACAACCGATTCCCCTCGATATAAGATACGACCGTCTCCGGCACGAGATATCGAACCGATTGGCCGCAGCTTCGCATATTCCGGATTAACGTAGAGGAAATGTCGACCTGCGGCATCGTTACCTGCAGCACTTTGTCCCGAATTGCTTCGTGCAGCCCGCTTACATCCGTAGAGTAACCCGGCCGGGTTAGCCCGATAAACGTAATCATCCGGGCAAGCTCCTCGATCCGGACCCAGTGGGGCAAATACTGCACCATATCGGCGCCTATAATATAATAGAACTCGTATCCGGGATACGCCGCTTTCAGCTCCCGAACCGTATCGACCGTATACGAGGTGCCTCCGCGAAGAATCTCGCGCGGCTCCGCCCGAAAAAACGGATTGCCGGCTATCGCCGCTTCGACCATCGCGAGCCGCTGCCCGGCCGACGCTTTCGGCGCGTTCGGCTTGTGCGGCGGCGTGCTGGAAGGCATGAACCATACCTCGTCCAGCCCGGCTTCCTCCCTCGCGCGCTCTGCGGCCAGCAGATGTCCTTGATGAATCGGGTCGAACGTTCCTCCCATAATGCCTACCTTCATCCCCGACACTCCCGCCCTGCCCATTCGCTGAATGTGCAGTTATTCCGCTTGTCCTCTCGGACACCAATATTGTATTGCGCGTACACCCGTTAAGGGAGCACGATCTGCTTGTGCTCTTTCGATTCCTTGTATAGCACAATCGTCTTGCCGATCCGCTGCACAAGCTCGGCGCCGGACTTCTCGGCCAGCTCGGCCGCAATCTCGTCGCTGTCATCCAGACAATTGTTAAGCACTGATACTTTGATCAGTTCCCGGACTTCCAGCGCTTCCTGGATATGTTGAATCAGATGCTCGTTCGTGCCGCCTTTGCCGACTTGAAAAATCGGATTCAAATGGTGGGCGAGCGACCGTAAATGCCGCTTTTGTTTTCCTGTTAACATCCGTATGGTCCCCCTCAAAAACCTCTAGCTCCTGTTAGCTTCCAAATGCCTCCAGCACCGCTTCCCGCATCGCGGCAACCGGAGCTTCGCGTCCGGTCCAATATTCAAACGCATAGGCGCCCTGGTATATGAACATGCCCAGCCCGCCGTGCGTCTTGGCCCCCCGCTCCGCAGCTTCCCGCAGCAGACGGGTAACGAGCGGATTGTAGACGATATCGCTGACGGTCAGCCCTTCGTGGAACCACGAAGTATCGATCAGCACTTCATCCACGTTCGGATGCATGCCGACTTCCGTATTATGCACGATCAGATCGATCTCGTCCCGGACGTCCGCGATCGAGTCGAAGCCGATGCCTTCGGATGTCGTGAACGGACGGATCGAATCGGCCAGCTGAACCGCTTTCGATACGGTCCGGTTGGCGATGTAGACCGCGGACGCGCCTTCTTTGGCAAGCGCATACGCCACGCCGCGAGCGGCTCCGCCGGCTCCAAGCATCAGCACCTTCTTGCCGGCCGCCGCAAATCCGGCCTCCTCCTTCAAGGAGCGCACATATCCGATCCCGTCGGTGTTGTAGCCCGTCAGCTTGCCGTCGTCGTTAACGATCGTATTGACCGCCCCGATCGCCACGGCATCCTCGGAAATCTCATCCAGGTAGTCCATCACTTCGAGCTTGTGCGGAATCGTTACGTTCACTCCGCGAAACTGCATGGCGCGTATTCCGGCGACCGCATCCTTCAGTTGACCCTGCCGGACGTGAAACGCGGCATAAGCGGCATTCAGTCCAAGCTCGCGGAAAGCCCGGTTATGCATAACCGGCGACTTGGAATGTTTGATCGGGTCCCCGAACACGCCATGCATGACCGTTGCAGTGTCCATATTCCCCTGCTTCATCCTGGCTCTTCTCCCCGTACTTCAAGATGACGACGACCGTCCGCCGCTCTTCAGATCAATGAGCTGCGTACGGCCACTTTTACGCCTTTAGGCGCATGAACGACGACTTGCGCGCCGGCATCGCTGTTGATCGCGATCCAGCCCAGTCCGGATATCAATATATCGGACAAGCTTCCTTTCGGAATGCGGAACGCATGCTTGACGAGCGGCGGTAATAACTCCAGCCGGTCCTTGTGAGGAGGAGCGAGCATTTCGCCTTTATGCGCCGCATAAAGCTCATCCGCACGCTCCAGCTTCGTCCGGTGAATCGGCACCGCGTTGGATACATAGCAAGTGAACGATTGTCTGGCGCCCTGTACAAAATCAAAACGGGCCAATGCGCCAAAGTACAACGTCTGCTGCTCGTTCAACTGATAAACCGCCGGCTTGATCGGCTTATCCGGCAGCAGCGTCTGCATATCCTTCTTGTCGATCAGCTCCGTAAGCCGGTGCTTATAGACGATCCCCGGCGTATCGATAATGAACCGCCCGTCGTCCAGCGGAATCTGGACCAGATCAAGCGTAGTGCCCGGATACGGGGAGACGGTCAGCTCGGCCTCCAGATCGCTGTAATCCCGGATGAGACGATTGATCAAGGTCGACTTGCCGACATTGGTAGCGCCGACCACGTAGACGTCCTTATCTTTGCGGTGTCTGGCTACCGCTTCGACGACGCGGTCGAAGCCGATATTTTTCTTGGCGCTGCACAGGACGATTTCCGCGGTTTTGAGCCCGTTCTCCTTCGCCATGCGCTGCACCCAGTTCAAGATCCGGTTGGTGTTGATCGCTTTTGGCAGCAGATCGATCTTGTTGACGACGAGCACGACCGGGTTGCTGCCGACAAAACGGTGCAAGCCGCCGATCAGGCTTCCTTCAAAATCGAACAGGTCGACGATATGCACGATTAACGCATCCGTACCGCCGATCCCGCTTAATATTTTGAGAAACTCGTCCTGATCGGGTGTTACGCTGGACATTTCATTGTAATGCTTAATCCGGAAGCAGCGCTGACATAAGAGCGGATCGCGCTTCAAAGCCGCTTCGGGCGCGTACCCGAGCTCTTCCGACTTCTCTGTCTGGACCTGGATGCCGCACCCGGAACAGCGCAGGTTTTGCTCCGCCATGTTACGTGTCCTCCCATTCCATTAGGCCTTTGCGCTTCATCCAAGACAGCGCGACCTTTTCGATTCTGCGGTTCACTTTGGTAAAAAATCCTTCGTCGCGCAGTTCAATCGGACGAACCAGAATCGTGTACAGTCCGAGTCGGTTTCCGCCGAGAACGTCGGTCAGCATCTGATCGCCGATGACGACAGTCTGGTCCGGAGCGAGCGACATGATTTGCAGCGCTCGGCGAAACGCGGCATTCCCGGGCTTCTTCGCACGGAATATGTAAGGGATAGACAACGGCTCGGAGAACGTCGACACGCGAAGCCGATTGTTATTGGAGACGATGACCACCTGAAAGCCGATCTCCTGCAGACGCCTCAGCCAATCGAGCAGCTCCGGCGTCGCCTGGGGATGCTTCGCACCCACGAGCGTATTGTCCAGATCGGTAATAATGCCCCGGACTCCGGACATCCACAACGTCTGAACATCAATCTCGTATATCGAGTGGACGCTTTTTTGCGGAATCAATTTTTTCAGCAAGCGCTGCTCAAACTCCTTTGCATCCTTATATATACGACAAACTATACCATAGATGTCCATACCCTGCAAAAGGGAATCGGACTCGCCGGCTTGACGGACGCCCGCTTGCGGCGGCGCGATTTTTGCGGACACCGATCCGGCTTCGGCCCTTCGCCTATAATATTGCGACTGCTGAGCGCTCCCTTATCCAGAAAAAGCCGGCGGAAACGACGCGGGTCGTTCCTGCCGGCTTTTTGACACTTTCGTTTACATCTGTTCCCTCAACTTATGGACCGTCCGCGAGAAAACCGAGAGCTCCTCCTCGCTGATACGGGCGTCGCTGTATTTCGCTTTCTCAAACAGCAGCAGCAGCGATTCCATATCTTTCTGCAGCCATTTGTCTTTGACGATCCAGCGCTCCGCCATCTCCCTGACCGTTTCGTGGTCCGAGCGCGAATACCCTTTGCGTCTGGCGTATCGGATCAGCCTCTCGAACTCGAGTACCGCCCTCTGGTTCGCATCCAGATTCCGTCCGAGCGGCTTGAACGTCCGCATGAACGAAAATTTCCTGCGGTTTACCCATAACATCCCGGCCAGAATCGAGATTCCCAGCACGCCTGCTCCGGTGCCGACCGCAACAGGAATCACGCGGCTGTCTCCGGCAGCCGCGTCCGGCGTATCCGTCGACGATTCCGTTACGGGAGCCGTAACGATCTCTTCCTCCTCGGCGAAAAGCGGAAGCGCAAAGCCGGCGGTCGGCTCGAACGGAATCCAGCCGTACCCCTGGAAGTAAATCTCGACCCAGGAATGGGCGTCCGAATTCCGTACCGTGTAATCTCCGGCTCCGTCCGGGTTAAGCAGCTCCTCCTCGATCCCGAGCATCGCCTGATCGAAGGCGCTTGCCCCCGGCGTATACCCTTTTACCCAGCGGGCGGGGAAGCCGAGCGAGCGGGCCATGACCGCCATCGCCGTCGAATAATAATCGCAGTACCCTTCCTTGATCTCGAACAGGAAGCGGTCCACGAAGTCGCGGCTCCGGCCCTTGCCCAGATCGGGCGTGTTCGTGTACGGGAACGTGGTCGACAAATATTGCTCGAGCAGCTTCACTTTGTCATACATGTTCGTTCCCGACTGCGTAACCTGCAAAGCCAGATCTCTCACCCGGTTAGGCAGCGTTTCCGGCAAAAACAAATATTCCTCGAGCCCGACCCGGCTCGTCAGGACGGACGGCACTTTGCGCAGCTCGGCCTCTTCGATGATCGGCACCTGGGACGTTACCGTGTACGTCTCCGGGTAAGCCTGTCTGGCGCTTCCGTTCCAGCGCAGCTCGGCCAGACGCGGCGACCATTGGAGCGGGGCCAGATTTACGTTGCCGCCGCTGCGGACGACCGACTGCACTTTATCGACCGAATACGCCCCGAACAGCACCGGGTACTCCTCGTCCGCTTCGCTCAGCACGGTTACCGTCTGCGTCACTTCCACCGTCTTGAGCTGGGTCGGCGTCAGCCGCGCGTCCTCGGGCAGCTCCGCTTCCAGCGCCGCCGGCACGAGCGGAGTTCTCCGCTCGATATCGCTGACGATCCAGCCCTTGCCCGTATACAGCGAACGCGTCTCGCCGCGCCAATAGCTGCGGTGGGTAGTCGAGATCGACAACACCGGCGTATAGTCGAACGAAAATTCGCCGCCAAGCGTCGAGTCGTTGCGGCTGTAACCCGACGAGGAATCGCCGCCGAGCACGGAGCTCGTGCTGAACCCTTTATTAAATACCGTTATTTGCTCGCCCCGCATATTTTTCCACAGCGTATACGGGTCGGTCATGATCGCCCGGACGTCCGGAGCGAGCGTGCCGAGGAAAATAACCAGCGACACGAGCATAATGATCGGAAGCGCAATGTAAGCGGGATATTCGGCCAAGTGCGACCAGCCGACCGGATTTTTTCTCTTTAGTCCGGCAAAGTGGCGGATCACCAGCAAAAACAGGCCGCAAAAAATAAGAATGGCCACTTGCTTCCACAAAACCAGAAAGCTGAACGAATCGCGAATCGCGAATACGGATACCGATAACACGAGCGCAACCATAATCCGCCACTTGGCTTTCAGCCACCAGTTGGCGACCAGCGCGACCAGCCACGCCGCCAGGGCGAACCAGATAAAAGGCGCAAGCTGCATGAAATTGTCGGCAAGCACGCCGCCAAGCTCGCGAAACTTAACGGGAGCAGGCCACTGCGGTACGAAGCCGGTTACGGCCCCCGTCACCCAGAAGACGCCGATGATCTGCAGCAGACGGCGCGCCGCCCCGTACAGCTTCGGAAACAGTTCTACCGCCAGGACGACAAGCAGTGTCAGTTCGACGATCCGCACCGTCTCCGGCAGCCAAACCTGATTTTCTTTTTCGATCCACAGGACGAACTGAAACAGGAACAACCCCGTCAGCACGGCCGTCATCCGGTCCGCCCAGTCCTGGAGCAGCAGCCTGCTCCACCAGCGTTGATTATCCATAGGTCACCGTCCTCCCAGCGCAAGAGCAAGCTCGTCGAGCGAGGCGACGGCGTATCCCATCGTTCCCGTCGTCTGCAACTGCCGCTTCCAGCGTTCCTGGTCGGCAGACGGGACGCCGCTGGCGACCCACATGTGACAAGGGTTCATCTGACGCTGCTCGATCCAGGACAACGATTGAATCATCGTCTCGCCATACTGGGGAGATACGATCGTAAAGAACACGCCCGGCATAAACAGACGCGCCCGGTCTCTCAGCACATCGATCAGCGCATGCTGGCCGTCCGGCTCGACGTCGATCAGATGGTTCATAATCGTTTTCTGATGGCTCGCGCTTAGCTTCGGTTCGAAATATTTGGAGTTTTTGCCTACCGACAGCAGGCCAAGCGCCAAGTCCCGGCTCGCGCCGTAATCGATCAGCGAGGCGACGATCGACACCGCCAGCTCGAAATGCTCCTTGCTGCGGTAAGCGCGGATGTTCCGGTCGAGCAGTATGACCGTCTTCGGCAAAGACTCCCGCTCGAACTCCTTCGACTTCCACGTCCCGGTCTTGGCCGTTGCGTTCCAGTGAATCCGCGACAGCCGGTCCCCGTAAATGTATTCGCGGACGCCGTTGATCTGCGTCGTCTCCCGATGGGAGCGGGTCGTTGCCGAATGGTGGTGCATGCCGCGGAACAGCTGGTGCAGCTGCTTCCAGTCGCGGATATGCGTCTTTTGGGGAAGGACGCCGAACGTATGCGGCATCTCCAGCCGTCCCCGGTGCTGGAACAAACCGAAAATATCCTCGGTTGCGCAATCGGTATCTCCGAAATGGTAATATCCTCTGCGCAGCGGCGGCGTCCGGTAGGATACTTCCCCGCGCCGCTTCCAGTCGGGGATCAGGAACGTCTCGAACACGTGCTCCTCCCCGCCCCGGCGGACGAGGTGGTCCTTGATCGATACGTAAGGAATCGGCCACAGGCCGGGAATATGCACATCGATTTTGACCGCGAGCGACGTCCCGGCTTCGACGACGGCTTCGTGCTCGCTGTTAAGCAAGGACCGGCTGCCCTCGGTTTTGGATATGCCGCTCCAGCGGCTTAGCGCCAAATACAGGCATAACGCGGCCACGATAATGAAAACCATAAATGCGAGCTTTCCTCCTTGGAACAGCAAAAACAGAAGACTGAAAGCGAACAAGGAGAAAATACCCCAGAAGCGGGCTGAATATCTGGCAAAAATCCACATCGTTTATCGCTCACCCCATTTCCGCGCGTGACCCGTTATTTCTCGAGCCGGACGGGAACCCTCACCTGCTGGAAGATCGACTGGAGAACCGATTCCACGGTCATCCCTTCGATTCTCGCTTCGGAGTGTAAAATCATCCGGTGTCCGAACACGTATGGGGTCAAAAATTTAATGTCGTCGGGGATGACGTACTCCCGTTCGCGTATGTACGCAAACGCCTTGGAAGCTTGTAACAGGGCGATCGTCGCACGTGGGCTCGCTCCCAAAAATACGGAAGAATGCTCGCGCGTCTTCCGGGCGATGGACACGACGTAGTCGGCGACGGCATCGTCGACATGCACCTGTCTTACCTTTTGCTGCAGATCGGTTATACGTCTTACATCGGCGATGGGCTCGAGCCTGTCGAGCGGATGACCGCTTGCTTGAGAGAACAGCATCTTTTTCTCCGTCTCGTGGTCCGGATAGCCGAGGCTGAATTTCATCATAAACCGGTCGAGTTGCGCTTCTGGAAGCACATAAGTGCCTTCGAAATCGATCGGGTTTTGTGTAGCCAGCAGAATGAACGGCTCAGGCAGCGCATGGCAGTCTCCGTCGACCGTGACGCTGTGCTCCTCCATCGCTTCCAGCAAAGCCGACTGGGTCTTCGTTGTAGCGCGGTTGATCTCGTCGGCCAACAAAATATTCGTCATAACCGGACCGGGCCGGAACATAAACGTTTCTTCTTTCGGATGGTAAATCGCGACTCCGGTAATATCGGTCGGCAATAAATCGGGGTTGCACTGGATGCGGCGGAACTGTCCTTGTACGGATTTGGCTAACGCTTTAATGAGAACCGTTTTACCGGTTCCGGGCACATCTTCGAGCAGTACGTGTCCTCCGGCGAGCACTGCGGTTAACAGCAATTCGACTTCGGCCTGTTTGCCCAGAATGCAGGATTCCAAATTTGTCTTCAGTTGTTTCAATAAGGTAAAATCTTCCATACCAGGTGCATCCATATCGTCCTGCTCCTCTCCATGATCCGTAGTTCCGTTCGAGTGAAGCGTTCCCCGCTTCAAAGCCGTTTCGACGCCCCTGGAATGCGGGCGAAACCTTCTTGCAAAGCTGTTTATTCTATTCTACAAGAATTGAAAAACCGCGTATAGTCCCCGGACGTTAGAAAAAAGTGTCTGTCTGTTCGAAGGCAGGCTGCTTTACTCTCATTCCGTTCAACGGTTTTCGCATCATAATGTATACGTTTCCAACCAGCAAAAGTTTCAGTTAGTCGCTTACTTTTTATTAGAACGTAAAACTAGTCCGCTCCAGGGTGTATGTCTTGTGGTCCTGCTGCTTAATTGGATCTCCGTTCGCATAAAGATCAGAAAGGATTACATCCCCGCAAAGCAGCATCATCGCGCAAATTAAAATTAAGAGCCGGCATCCGCTTGCGGACGATCGGCTCTTTCGGATATTATTTGGATTCGCTTTGCAGCTTGTAGACGGCCGATTCGGCCACGATAATCTCTTTGCTGTCGATCACCTTGACTTGCAAATCCACCGTTCCGGACTTCCACGCGTCCGCCGGCAGCTTCGCGGTCAACGCTCCGGTCTCATCCGGCTTAGTCGGCAGCACCTTACCATTCGCGCAGATAACGCCAAGCGCAGGAATATTCGCGCCTCTGACCGTGATCTCCGTCTCTTTGCCGGCTTTGATCTTATCGGGCGTAACCTGCTCAATCCGCATCGGCCCGAGGCCGAGGACATAATTCGGGTTGACGATCTTGCCCTTGAGATCTCCGTAGGCGTACCGTTCCCCGAACATAATGTCATACTGCAGCATCTCGTACCGTTTGATGTCGGCGAAATCGATCTTCATCTCGGCATAATAATTTTGCGGCGGTATGACCGGATATTTCTTCGACAGCTCAAGCAAAAAGTCGGTGTAATAATTGCCGGACAGCTTCGCCTTGTCGAGCAGGTACGGGCCTAGGAAGGAAGGGCTCATATTAAGCGTTTCTTTTTGTTCGGGCAAATAGTTGCTCCAGACGACGAGCGGTGTCCGATATATCTTGTTCAGGAAGTCCGGATCGTTCTCGCCGGTAATCCACTTGGTGTCCTTATACGCTTTGTAATCGTCGCCCAGATACGGCAGATGGTCGCCAAAAAATGCGATGATCGTCGGCTCGTCGGAGCGTTGATAGTGCTCCACCAGCGTTTTCAGCATATCGTCGGCGCCCTTTGCGCCTTGCGCGTAAGTTTCCAGTATCCCTTTCGTATCTTCCGGGATATCGCCTTCCACGCTGATCGTATTTTCCTTAAACTTTCCCGGGTAATAATGAAAATGATTTTGCATCGTATTGGCGAAAACGAAATCCCGCCCAGCCGTTTTTTCCGTTTGGTCCATAATGATTTTAGCGACTTCGCTGTCCGCGATATACGGTCCTTCGTACACCGGATTAAAAAACTCAAGCGAAATATACTGGGAAAATCCGAAGTTCTTATATACTTTATCGCTATTAAAATACCATCTGTGATAAGGGCTGATTGCGGTCGCATGATAACCGTGCTTCCTGCTCATAATGCTCGCTATCGAATCGATTCCGTGAGTGATGTGCTGGTTGTACGGAATGGTCCCCTGCGGCAAAAAACGCATCGAGTTGCCGGACAACACCTCGAACTCTACGTTCGCCGTTCCGCCTCCGAATTGAGGCGAGAGCAGCGTTCCGCTAGCCGTTTTTTGCTGGAGCTCGTGCAGGAAAGGCATCGGGTCCTGGCTGAACTTAACGGTTGTCAGCTGCGTCGGGTCCCACAACGATTCGCTGAGCACGACGATCACATTCGGCTTTTCGGAAGATTCGGGAAGAGCGGGCTTCGCTCCGGCCGTCACAATCGCCGATATTTTGCCACTGTCATAATCTTCCATTTTGTTCACATTCATATAATCGAGATTCA
Organism: Paenibacillus sp. GYB004; assembly: GCF_036577605.1. Classification (NCBI taxonomy): domain Bacteria; kingdom Bacillati; phylum Bacillota; class Bacilli; order Caryophanales; family Paenibacillaceae; genus Paenibacillus; species Paenibacillus sp. GYB004. The sequence goes on along the minus strand of NZ_JARBDB010000052.1, from coordinate 73,042 downwards.
GAACGGTGGCGAGCAGCAGGCCGTTCGTTCCCACATGCTCCGATTGGTCCCAAGGGATGGGGCCGATCCCGAACGCCGCTTTGACCGGCAACGGTTTGTCCCAATAAACAGCGGCGACGAACAAGACGGCGAGCAGTGCAAAAGCAAGCCGCTCTTTCCAGCGGATCACCTTCACGACATGGCTGGTCCTGTACAGAAGCAGCCAACTGACCGCGAAGAAAATGACCACATCGGTGACAAGCTGGAAGGTGAAAATATTTTTCAAATATTCCACCATATCGCTCGCTTCTCCGGTCAGCACGAAATCCCAGGGCAGCAGAGGTATTCCGATCATCTTCAGCTTGACGCCGCTGATCAGGGCCAGCGTAAAACCCGTGGCGGACACCAGCCAGTAGGAAAGCCTCATTCTTCCGGTTACGGAAGTCAGCACGAGCAAGGCGCCGAAAATGAATACGGCATTCAGCACAAAAGCGGGAATGTGCAAAAAGCTCCATGACAGCGCGCCCCAAATCTGATTCCGGCTAATCGCCTCCATAAACAGGACGAGCCATCCGGTAAGCAGCAGCAGCATATATCGTTTTTTGAAATATGAAGCCGCGATCCCCAACCATTTCCCCATAGGTTTCTTCTCCCCGTCCACCCGATTGGATAACCTTCTATATCTAGCTAACTATCATTATGTTGAAAGCGATTTAGTTTTATTTAAAACAGATTTAATTATACCATGAGTTGATCTAGGCATCAAAGCACGTTTCAGGACTTTTTTCCAGTTGTGCCCACAAAAGAAACCAGCCGCACTCCTGCAAAATCGGTGCTTATCCGCTGTATGGAAACAGGCCGGCTGATCGCCTAACCCAGTTCCATCCGAAGGATATAGCCTGATCTTGCAGGAGTCGGCTGTTCCTTCTCCTATGAAGTGTGCGGCTTGTTCCTCCGCTGCCCTCATCCTTTGGGTTTGACAAAGGTTGCGGCGAGGAAGGAGAAAATAATCGCGGCCGACACTCCGGCGCTCGTCACCTCGAAAATCCCGGTAATGATGCCAGTCGCACCGTGAAGCTTGTACTCCTGCAAAGCTCCGTGCACAAGCGAGTTGCCGAAGCTCGTAATCGGCACGGTCGCACCGGCGCCGGCAAATTCGATGAACCGGTCGTACAAGCTTTTGTTGCCGATCACAATACCGTCCACGACCGCACCGGCCACGACGAGCGTGCTCATCGTATGAGCCGGCGTCAGCTTGACGCCGTCCATCAGCAGCTGGCCGATCACGCATATGGCGCCGCCGATGACGAACGCCCAGACAAACTGCATGAGATTCATATTCAGCCTCTCCTTCCGCTTTCGATGGCGACCGCGTGCGCGATGCAAGGAATGTTCTCCCCTTGCTGAAAAGAAAGCGGGGACAACAGCGCTCCGGTAGCGACGACTAGCAGCCGGTCCATCTCGCCACTTTTGATCTTTTTCAGCAAATGTCCGTAGGTGACGACCGCCGAACAGGCGCAGCCGCTGCCTCCGGCCTGGACGTCCTGGGTATTCACGTCGTACACGAGCAGGCCGCAATCGTAATAGTTTGTTTGATGCATCGGGATGCGATGCTTCTCGAACAGTTCGTTCGCGATCGAATACCCGACGGTAGCCAGGTCGCCTGTTACGATCATATCGTAATACCCCGGCTCGATATTCAAATCGCGCAAGTGCGCCTCAATCGTATCCACCGCCGCCGGCGCCATCGCGGCTCCCATGTTGAACGGGTCGGTAATCCCCATATCGATGACGCGCCCGATCGTGGCGGACGTTACACGCGGTCCTCGGCCTTCCCGGCCCAGTACGGCGGCTCCGGAGCCGGTCACCGTATATTGAGCGGTAGGAGGCTTCTGCGACCCGTATTCGGTCGGGTAACGAAACTGCTTCTCCACCGTACAGTTATGGCTGCTTGTCGCAGCGAGCGCATGGTTGGCCGCTCCGGAGCTGACCAGCAGCGACGCGATCGCCAGGCTTTCCATCGAGGTGGAGCAAGCGCCGAATACGCCCAAATACGGAACCGACAACGTGCGGGCCGCGAACGTCGCGCTGATGATCTGGTTCATCAAATCTCCGGCGACGAAACATTGGATATCTCCATTCGTCAGCCCTGCATTCTCCACGGCCAGCTTGGTCGATTCTTCGAGCAGCACGCGTTCCGCCTTCTCCCAGCTGTCCTGCCCGAGCATCAAGTCTCCGTGCACGATGTCGAAATCGTTCACCAGCGGCCCTTCCCCTTCGTCCGGGCCGACGACCGTAGCCGTCGACAGGATGATGGGCGGGGTCGGAAATTTCCACGTCTGATGTCCCGTCAGCATGTCAAAACCCTCCCCAATCCAGCAGCATGTGGATAATCCCGATGATAAACGCGGCCACCGTCCCGAACACGATGACCGAACCGGCCAGCTTGAACATATTGCCGCCCGTTCCGAGGACGAGCCCTTCGCTGCGATGCTCGATCGCGGCCGAACACATCGAGTTGGCGAAGCCCGTCACCGGAACGGCCGTGCCAGCCCCGGCCCACTGGGCAAGCTTGTCGTACACGCCCAGGCTCGTCAAGACGACCGCTATAAAAATCAGTACGGCCACTGTCGGGCTGCCGGCCGTTTTTTCGGTGAAGCCGAAGAAGTGAATGAACATTTCCGTCAGCAGCTGCCCGATTACGCAGATCACGCCTCCGGCCACGAAAGCTCGCACGCAATTTTTGACGAGAGGTCTCGGGGGCTCCTTCTTTTTGGCGAGCGTCTGGTACTCCTGCTGAACGGGAGTGAGCTTTTTCTTTTTCGCGGCCATCGTTGCCATGCGTATCTCTCCTCCTATCGGTAATTTCGGACTGTTATCGCGTTAAGAAGGGCTCGCATCGTTCAAGCACGCTTTTCATCGATGCGGCGCACTGGTCGTACGACCGTTTGGCTTTCCACTCGTCGGTCGACAGCGCGAACAGCTCCAGATCGGCTTCGCATTTTTTCAACGTCGCCCACAGCAGCTCTCTCTGACTCGGTTTCGGGGTTTTGATTTTATCGTCGTACAAATCGACCGTAATCTGCCCGTACGTATCCACCTGAGCCAAAAAGACGTTCTCCAGCGCTACCCCTAGCTTCTCCAGCTCAGCCGCCAGCCATCCGCGGCTAAGTCCCGCCGTCGCGAGCGGTTCGTCAATAACCGTTCCGTCCATAATAACGGTCTGTGGCTCCCTTTCGTTCGCTACCTGGATCCCGAGCAATTTCGGAGTAATCGGCTGGTTTTCTTTCGTTAACAGGACGCTGACCCCGCCATCGGTTTCCAGTACGGCGAATTCGACGTCGGCCAGGCGGAATGCCCCTTTTCTGCGCAGTTCCTCAAGCAGCTCGTCCGAAGTAAATCTGGCCTTTTTTAAGTTATCTTCCAAAACTTTCCCTTCTTTGATCAGCACCGTAGCTTGTCCGTCTGTGATGTCGCGGACCGACTTGCTTTTCAGCGACAACCATTCCAGCAAAAGCGGGAGGAACGTCCAAATCAGTATACCGGTAACGCCCAGCAGAAAATGGTCCTCGATCTCTAGCGAAATAAAGCCCGCAATATTGCCGATTGTGATGCCGGCGATGTAATGGAAATAATTCAACTGCGACAACTGTTTTTTTCCAAGCAGCCGGGTCAGTGCGAACAAAACTACAACGGCACATGCGGATCTCCAAGCAATTTCAATCCATTGCGGCATCATTCTCACCGTTACTTTCGTTTGGTTTTGGATTGCACATATCGATCCGCTGTTTATCTTCCCAGCTAAGCAAGCGGACAACAAACCGGGGTGTCGATCTTTATTATTAGTTAGAGCAACGATCTCCTTTCATGACAGTTTTTTACATAAATGAGATCTCGGCTTTCGGGAATAGTAGTGTTGTTAATAAAAAGGGAGGTGAAACCCATGACCGTCGCATCCGATGTAAAAACATGCCTCGCGTCGCTCAAGAGCGCTCAGGCGAGCCTGGAGCAGTTTGCGCTGAGCACTCAAAATCAGGAGGCCAAATCGGTATTCCAGAACTGTGCGCAAACAACCCAGCAAGTCGTCGATCAGGTTAATGCACGCGTTCAACAGCTGGAAAACGAGGAGCCGCAATACAAAGGTTTTTAATTCGGAAGAACCATAAGAAAGCCGTCCGGTAAGGCTTCCGGACGGTTTTTTGACGTGCACACCCATACGTTAGCGGGCGGAATGCGTGCCTGGGCTGCAGCCGCTCGTTGATGAGGTTTATGGTGATGACAAAAAGCCGCCGATCATCTGCATGATCAAGCGGCTTTCACCTGCAGCTTTTACCTGGCGTCCCTACTCCGGCTAAGAAGCGAATACAATCAGAACGATGACGAGCAGCACAAAAAGGATCAACACCAGCAAAGCTTCCGAGTGGATCGGCATATCCAACGGCTCCCATCGTGTTCGTCTTCACGTCTTATTCCCAGTATATGCCCAATATCCGGATGTGTAAGGGACAGCCGCCCGGTTAATGTGCGTTCTCGTATACCGAGTGAACCACCGAATTTTCCCACCGGGGTAGCGGAATGTGCCGGGCCGAGAAGATGGCGTCGAGCGCGTGAAACGATGAGGTCTCCATATGAAGCCGTTCCGCATGAGCTCTCATGGCCGCAAGCCGCTCCGGTTCATCGAGAAGCTTGCCCACAACGGCCACAAGCTCTCTCTCCGTGCGGGCGCGAACCGCCACCCCCGCTTCCGTCAGGAAGTCGGCGTTGTCCTCCTCCTGACCCGGCAGCGGACGGAACAGCACCATCGGCAGCCGCATCGCGATCGCCTCGGTGGTCGTCAGACCGCCCGGCTTCGTAACGATCAGGTCCGAAGCGGCCATATATTCTTCCATATTGGTGACAAATCCGGTCAGCCTCACGCTATGGCCGGGTACGGCGGCATTCAGCCGCTCCTCCAGCTTCGTTCGCAGTTTTTCGTTATGGCCGCAGACAACGATCACCTGCGAAGTGCCCTTTCGCGCTTCTTCCTCCATCAGCCGGACCATGCCTTCATGCATCATCCCGTAGCCGCCGCCCATCATAAGCAGAACTGGCATATCCGTACGCAAGCCGAGCTTCGCTCTCAGCGCCGGACGCTTGCATGACGAGCCTCCCGTGCAGAACGGAGGCCGTACCGGTATGCCGGTTACCGTAATCCGGTAGTCAGGCACTCCGATCTCAAGCAGCCCGGATCTCACTTTCTCCGAGCCGACGACGTAGCGGTCCGTGCCCGGATGCACCCAGTAACTGTGATCGGTGTGATCCGTAATGACCGTTACGGTCGGCACATCGGTCAGCCCCGCCATCTTCATCGCCGACATCGCGGCCGCCGCCAGCGGAAACGTGCTGACGACTACGGAAGGTTTCACTTCCGCAAGCAGCTTCGCAATCCGTTTCAGCCCGTACCAGCGCAGCCGTCCGGTTAACGTTGAGAAGGCCGAAGGTTTTTTCGTTCTCCGGAACAAATATCCGTATACGGAAGGAAATTTTTGCACGCCCTGGTGGAACACCGCCTTGCTCCAGCCATGCAGCCGCGGCAAGGTCCACTCCATGAAATCGACCGTGACCGCTTCCGCCGACGGCCTCGTCAGCCGGCACGTTTCCAGCAGCGCCTGAGCCGCCTGCTTGTGGCCTTCCCCGAACGGCCCGGAGAGCAGCAATATTTTTCCGTTCATTATCATTCACCCGCCTATCAGTAACTCTTATGACTACATCATAACTCCGATCCGTTTTCCGCAACACGGACCGCCGTCGGTTTCCGACCCGGACCTTGGTCCAGTCCGTTCCCCAGTCTCCGCTCCTCTTGCGGATAGACTCTCCTGTTACGAATTATATCAAGCAAAGTTACTATTTTATGCGCGAAACTTATAAAAGTGCGAGTCGAGCAGGCTCCTGATCGGCTACATGATCAAAAGTGGGCTTTTTGAACAACCTCTAAAAGATTTTAGAAGGGTGTGATATAATATGGAGCTATAATGTGCCTGGAGAGAGGTCGAAATATGGAGTCCGAGACGGTTACCGAACATGATGTCTTTGCCGAAGAACAGCGCATATTGAGTGCCGCCCGAAAAAGGCTCGCTCCAGGCGGCGTTCCGGAGCCGGAAGATTACGGGCAGCTTGTCCGCCATTACGAGAAGCTGCTCAAAACGACGATGAAGCTGTCGCGGATCAGCGATATTCAAGGCCGGACGCTGAAGCACCGCGAGCAGGAGCTGAGGGCCGCCCATGCCGAGCTGCAGAACCAGGAACAACTGCGCAAGCAGCTGGTATCCGACATTTCCCACGAACTCCGGACTCCGATCACTTCCGTTCAAGGATATGTCAAAGCATTTATGGATCGCGTGATCGAGCCTGACGAACATTACTTGCCGATGGTTTACCAGAAGCTGCTGACGATCAATCAGCTGATCTCCGATCTGTTCCAGCTCTCTACGCTGAAGGCCAATCAACTTCCGCTTCATTTAGAACCCCGGCCACTCGGCCGCTGGTACGAATCGCTGCGTTTCAAGTCGCTTGTTGCAGAGCGCCGTCAAGTGCATTTGCTGAAAGGTCCCGCTCCCGACGAAGACGAGCTGCTGCTCCTGAACCAGAAAGATTCGGCCGTCATCTATATAGACTCGCTCCGGATCGAGCAGGTTGTCACCAACTTTGTCGACAACGCGCTGAAATATACGCCGCAAGGCGGATCTGTGCGCGTATACGGGTCCATCACGGCGAGTCCGCCGGAAGCCTCGGTATTGATCAGACCGCACCGGGAGCCGTCTTCCCCGTTCTGGTTCAACTTATTCGTGGAGGATACCGGGGAAGGAATCGACCCGGGCGAGCTTCCCTATATATTCGAAAGGTTTTACCGGGGCGAAGCTCCCCGTACAAGCGAAGTCCAGGGGAGCGGTCTCGGATTGTCCATCTCCAGGGAAATCATCGGCCGTCACGGCGGCTTGATCGGCGCTTCAAGCGTTCCGGGGGCGGGGAGCCGGTTCCACTTCTCGATTCCGTTATACAGCGATGCGGCCGCGGCCGCCGCGGACCGGTAAGCGGCAGTCGCCGACAACCATATTGATACAGGGGGAAGAAGCCGTTGATTCACCAACACCTCATTCATGTCCAAAATATGCTGCGCGAGCACGGCATATTAATCAGTTTTGCAGGCAAGCTGTCACAAAGCCTTATCGAGGAATACGGAACGGCCGTCAAAACGTATCTGGAGAACGAGGACCGTCCGCGCAATGAAGTGACCGTCATCTTCTCCATCTTTATCGAGCAGACGCAAAATATAAACAACTACTGCTCCTCCAGAAAAATCAGCGCCAACTACGAAAAAATCGCGCATTCCAGCATCGTTACGATCGGCAAAGCCGAAGACGGCTACTTCGTCTGTTCCGGCAACGCCGTTGAGAAGGAAGATTTGAAGCTGCTTACCTCACAGATCGATTCGTTAGTCGCGATGGACAAGGCCGAGCTGAAGAAGCTTTACAAAGAAAAGCTCCGCGAGGAGACGCCTGACGTTTCCGACGGCGCAGGTCTGGGCCTGATCGATATCGCCCGCAAGGCCGGCAGTCTGGAATACTTCGTTACCGAGCTGGACGAGCAATTAGCTTTTTTCACTTTAAAGGCGGTCGTATAAATGGAACCTTTACACCTTGTTGCTACGAAGAGCACTCCTGCCGTAACCTTTGACGAGAATACCCGTGTACTGGCGATAACCGGACAATCGTATCCGGAGAACGCCTTTAAGTTTTACGAGCCGATCTTCGAATGGATCGACAGCTATTTGTCCCGGCTCCCGTCCGACACCGAATCGGCAATCGAATTCCAGATGCCTTACATCAATACGAGCAGTACCAAATGCCTGATGATGTTGCTGGACAAATTCGACACCGCCTATATGGACGGGAAACGGGTCGGCGTACGGTGGTACTGCAGCCCGGATAATGAAAGTGAATTCGAATGCGCGGAAGAGCTGAAGGAAGATTTAAGATTGCCTTTCGATATCATCGCCAAGGAGTCCGACGAGTCATGAACGGTCCCCGCTCCACCGACCGATCGCGGCTGCGCGCCAATCCTCTCTACGATGCCGGAGCGGCCAAAGTAACGGTGTTCGCAACCGTGCTCATCGTGTTTTCGATCATTTTGACCGGCGTTATCGCCTACTACATTACGAAAGGCCAGTCTGTCAAAAAGTTGAAGGAAACCGATCTCGAATATATCGGCGGTTCGATCGCTTCGAAAATCGATGGACGGATCGAACGGGCGATGGAGACGGCCCGGCTGCTCGCCGGCAACCGCGATTTGAACGAATGGATACTGGGCGGGGAACGCCTGGGCGGAGAAGAGACGGTAGCGCTGGAGACGATTCGCCGCATGACCGAGCAGTTCCAGTACGACAATTCGTTTATCGTCAGCGTTCTGACCGGGCAGTATTGGACGGAACAAGGTCAACTGCTCGATACGATGACGGGAAGCGACCCGGACGATGCCTGGTTTTTCAGGACGCTGGAGGACGGCAGGCCGGTTCAGCTCGACATCGACTACAACGAGGAGCGCAAAGATACGTTTATTTTCGTTAATGCGCTCATGCGCCATAACGGCGTGCCGGTCTCCGTCGTCGGCATCGGGCTCAGTCTGCAGGATATGTCCCAGCAGTTCGGGGAGTACAAATACGGGCTACACGGCAACCTGTGGCTGACGGACAAGTCCGGGGAAATTTATTTGTCCGACGAATTCGCCCAGAACGGGCACAACATGCGCGATTATATGCCTACGGAATCGGCCGACCGCTTGCTGTCGATGATGGACCGGGAACGGGCGGTGACCGAATACGTGGATGCGGACGGCAACCGAAAGGACGTCATGCTTTTTCCGATCGCATCCAGCGAATGGTCGCTCGTCGTAGCCGTTGACCGCAACGAAGCGATCTCGTTTCTGAAAACGATTCAATGGCAGACGGCTGCCGCCGTCGCGATCTCCCTGCTGACCGTCGTTTTTTTCTTTACTTATATGTCGCGCAAGCTAGCCGACCCTTACAAACGGGCGATCGAGCTTAACGAGGAGCTGGAGCGGCAAATCGCGACCCGGACCAAGGAGCTCGCGGAGCAAAACGAAAAAATTCTCGATAGTCTCGACTACGCCAGCCGCATTCAAGTGTCTGCTCTACCGACGGATGCCGAGCTGAAGGAAGCGCTGCCGGGCCACTTTATTTTGTGGAAGCCCCGGGATCGCGTCGGCGGCGACTTCTATTGGCTGAAACGCGTGAAGCGCGGTCATCTGATAGCAGTGGGAGATTGCACCGGTCACGGTGTGCCGGGAGCGCTTATGTCCATTATGACCGTTTCCTTGCTCGATCAGCTTGTACATTCCGATTCGGATGATCCGGCTGCGATCTTGACCCGTCTGAACCGCTCGATCAAGCAGACGCTTAATCAGAACGGGAAAGAAGGATTAACCGACGACGGACTCGACATCGGGTTATGTCTGCTGACCGATACCGCGACCGTATTTGCGGGAGCGGGCTGTTCGCTGCTCGTCCGGACGCCGGACGGTCTCGAGGAATACGAAGGCGACCGCAAGTCGGTCGGCTATCGGAAGACGCCCCCCGATTACCCGTACACGAACAAGGTAGTGGAGGTCGGACCGGATGCCGTACACTATTTGACTACAGACGGGCTGGCGGATCAAAACGGCGGGGACAAAAACTACTCGTACGGCAAGACGCGGTGGAAAATGTGGGTGGCGGCGAACGGAGACGCTCCCTTCGACCGGCAGCGGACGATGCTGGAAGCGGAAATCGACCGGTACAGAGGCGATGAGCCGCAAAGAGACGATATAACCGTCCTCGGCTTCCTGCCGCCCCGGAAGGGATGAGGAGATGCGCTAGCTTTACGCCAAGCCGTTCCGATCAAGCTGACCCGGCCTTCGCTCACGCCGATCCGGACGCCGAATCCCCGAAGCACCCGGGCACGTTCAAGCTTGTGCCATTGTGCCAGCTTGTATGGAGTTTGTGTCAGCGTGCGGCAGTCCCTTCATACCGGTAGCCCATTCCCCGGACGCTGATAATATACCGGGGATTGGCCGGGTCCTGCTCCAGCTTTTTGCGGATATTGTAGATGTGGACCATCACCGTGCGCGGATCGTCGTTGCTGTTGCTCCCCCAGACGTGCTCGTACAGCTCGGAGGCGGAGAACACCTCGTCCGGACGGCTGGCGAGAAAGGCAAGCAGCATAAACTCCTTGGCCGACATCCTTACTTCTTGACCGTTCACGTGGACGGTCATTTTTCTCGTATCGATATGAATCCCTTCGGACGGAATCGTCCGTTCCCGGGAAGGAACGGGTACCGGGGCGTCGTATCTGCGATAGATCGGAGCGCGGCGCAAGTTCGCTTTCACTCTCGCCACGACGACCGCGGGGTCGAACGGCTTCGGAATATAGTCGTCGGCTCCGAGACTAAGTCCATGCACGATATCTTCGGCCTCGCCGCGGGCGCTGACGAACACGATTGGAACGTTCGACACGCTGCGGAGCTGTTCGCACAGCGTAAGACCGTCCCCCCCGGGCAATTGTATATCGAGCAATACAAGATCCGGCCTTGCCGATTCAAATACGCGCAAAGCGGAGACGCCGTCATTTGCTTCTTCGACTCGAAAGCCGCTTTTGACCAAATATAGGCGAATCAGCTCGCGGATTTCCTTATCATCCTCGACAATCAGTACTGTAGCCGTCTCTGCGTAATCCAAATCCATTCCCTCCGAATCTGTCTACCCGTTGTTAGTATAATAGTAGCATTTCGGAGCGGCGGAGCCAAGAACCCCGCCGGGACGGTCCCTTTCAGCTTTCCTGCGGCCGGATCATCAGCTCGGGCCGGACGATCCGGTCAAACTCTTCTTCGGTCAGCAGCCCGCTTCGGACAGCCGCCTCCTTCAGCGTAATGCCTTCCTTGTGCGCCGTTTTCGCGACCAGCGCGGCTTTTTCGTAGCCGATATGCGGGTTCAAGGCGGTGACGAGCATCAGCGACTGCTCCAGATGGTGGCGGATGACGTCCCGGTTCGGTTCGATGCCGACCGCGCAGTGATCGTTAAAGGAATGAATCGCGTCTGCTAGCAGACGGGCGGACTGCAGGAAATTGTAGATGATCACGGGCTTGAACACGTTCAGTTCGAAATTTCCTTGGCTCGCCGCAAAACCGATCGCCGCATCGTTGCCCATCACCTGGCAGACAACCATCGTCATCGCTTCGCTTTGCGTCGGGTTCACTTTCCCCGGCATAATTGAGCTGCCCGGCTCGTTCTCGGGAATTTTAATTTCTCCGAGTCCGCTTCGCGGACCGCTGGCCAGCCAGCGCACGTCATTGGCGATCTTCATCAGATCGGCGGCCAGCGCCTTCAGGGCGCCATGAACGAATACGATTTCATCGTGGCTGGTGAGTGCATGGAATTTATTCTCGGCCGAAACGAACGTTTTGCTTGTCCGCTTGCCCAGCTCCTCCGCCACAAGCGCTCCGAACTTCGGATGCGCGTTAATTCCGGTGCCGACGGCGGTTCCGCCGATCGCCAGCTCGCGCAGATGGGTGGCGCTGTCGCGGATCATCCGCTCCGTCTTGTCGAGCATCCGGTGCCAGCCGCTGATCTCCTGTCCCAGCGTCAGCGGCGTCGCGTCCTGCAGGTGGGTGCGGCCGATTTTGATCAGCTCGCGGAACGATTCGCTCTTCTCCGCAAACGTCGCCTTCAGCTTGGCGATCGCCGGCAGAACGCGGTCTTCGACAGCTAGGAGCGCGGCCACATGCATGGCCGTAGGGAACGTGTCATTGGAGCTTTGCGATTTGTTGACATCGTCATTCGGATGAATCCTTGACGCGCTTCCCTTCCGCTCCAAATGCCGGTTGCCGAGGTTCGCGATCACTTCGTTCACGTTCATATTCGACTGGGTGCCGCTGCCCGTCTGCCAGACGACGAGCGGGAAATGATCGTCCCACTGCCCCTGCGTTACCTCATCGGCCGCTGCGATGATCGCCTCGGCTTTCTCCGCGTCCAGCTTCCCCAGCTGCAGGTTTGCCGCCGCGGCACTGCTCTTGAGCATCGCAAATACGTGGATCAGCTCCGCAGGCATCCGCTCCGTTCCGATTTTGAAATTTTCAAAGCTGCGCTGCGTCTGAGCGGCCCACAGCTTAACCGCCGGGACCTTCACTTCGCCGAGCGTATCCTTCTCGATTCTGTAGTCCATATTCGAGTCCTCCCGTATCCGTGTTTTGACATGATCTGTCTCCAACTCTTATAGATTACCCGAATCAATCTCCCGCATCCAACGGTTTCCGCTCCGCTAGGTTAGCTGGCTTATCATTTCCATTTCCTGCACAACAAGCCAACCCGTCAGGAACATCCTGCCTGACAGGTTAGCTTCGCTTCCATATGCGTTTGTAACCCTTTATCTCAGCATATACTGCTCCATCCCTTTGGGACGCATCGCTTTTAATTGCTTGCTGTACAGCTCGCGGTACAGCCCGTTCCGCTTCATCAGCTCGTCGTGGGTGCCGCACTCGGCGATTTCGCCGTTGTCGATCACGATGATCTGATCCGCCCGGACGACGGTGGCCAGACGGTGGGCGATGACGAAGGTGGTCCGGTTTTTCATCAAATTATTAAGCGCTTCGGTGACCAGCTCTTCCGATTCGGCATCGAGCGCAGACGTCGCTTCGTCGAGTATGAGAATTCTCGGGTCCTTCAGCAGCGCCCGGGCGATCGCGAGCCGCTGCTTCTGCCCTCCGGACAGCCGGACGCCGCGCTCGCCGAGCACCGTGTCGTATCCTTTGTCCCACTTCATAATAAATTCATGGGCATTCGCCGCCTTCGCCGCTTCGAACACTTCCTCCATCGTCGCTTCCGGCCGCCCGTAGGCGATATTGTCGTATACGGTTCCCGAAAACAAGATGTTATCCTGGAGGACGACGGCGATTTGCTTGCGCAGGTCGTAGATATCGTATTCTTTAATATTCCGGCCGTCCACATACACGGCGCCCTCATTCACGTCGTAAAACCGCGGGATGAAATTGATCAGCGTCGACTTGCCCGCTCCGCTCGGGCCGACCAGGGCGACGACCTGTCCGGGCTTGGCGTGAAAGCTGATCCGTTTCAGCGCGACCCGGGTCTCGATTGTCGTCGGCGGCGGATCGGGTTTCGTTTTCGGAGGAATCCAGTAAAACGATTTCGGCGGCTTCATTTTCTCCACGATATCCGGGTCGACCGGCGCGCCCTTGTCGCCCTTGGAGACCGGCAGCTCCGTCTCGTACGTAAACGAAACGTTGTCGAAGCGGATATCGCCGGCGCAGTTCTTCATCGGGAGCGGCCGCTCCGCATTTTTAACATCAGGCTCGATATCGAATACTTCGAAAATCCGCTCGATATTCGTCATCGCATTTTGGATCGTAACGTTCACTTCGGCGAAACGCTGGATCGGTCCGTACAGCTGGCCCAAATAAGCGTTAAAGGCGACCAGGGAGCCGATCGTCATCTCGCCCTGCAGAACGAGGGCTCCTCCGATCGCCCAGGTGATAAGCGTCCCCGAATAGCCGACCGTCTGGCTGATCCGGCCGAGCGTATTGGACAACAGCTGTGCGGAGAGCGAATGGTTGATATGCTGCTCCGACTGGCGGTCGAACCGCTGCAGCTCCGTCTGCTCGCGGTTGAACGACTGCACGATCTTCATCCCGGAGATGCGCTCGACCAGCACCCCGGAGATCCGCTCCATCTGCCGGTTCACCGAGCGGGAGGCGAAGCGGATGCGCACGTTCAAATTGGTAAACGTCAAATAGTAGATCGGCAAAATCCAGAGCGACAGCAAAGCCAGCTTTACGTTCAGAGAAAACAGGAAACAGGCCGCAAAAATAACCATGATCATATCGAACGCCACATTGATTACGTTCGAACCGACCAGGTTTTGCGCCCCGTTCACATCGTTAATGACTCTGGATAATATGCTTCCGACCTGCCGGCTGTCGTAAAATCGCTGCGACAGTTTCTGAATATGTTCGTACAGCTGTCTGCGAATCCCGGCCACCATCCGGCTGCCGAGCCGTGACGTCACGTTGTTGCGGGCAAAGCTTACGATGACGCTTACCCCATAGAGGACGGCAAAAGTAGTTACGACGCGCTGCAGCGTCCAGCCGGAGTCCGGCTTTTGGCCCAGCACGTCGTCGATCAGGATTTTCGTCAGCCAAGGGCTGGCGAGAGGAACGATGAACTGCAGCAAGCCAAGTGCTACGATCGCCATAATATAATACCGGTAAGGCTTTACGAACTGCAAATACCGCCGGACGAGTTTCGCTTTGTTGCGTTTGGCTTGTTCGTCCGGATGTTCTTCGTCGTTCTTCACGTTGACTCCCCCCCTTATTTTCGTAATCATTATAGAACGGGAGTTGTGAAGATTGTGTGAATGAACATCGGAGCGGACGGACAGCTAGCCGATCCGAACCCGGCTGCGGCTGGCATCCGAGGCGAATAACGCATCCAGGACGCGGGCTTGCGCCATAATCGCCTCTCCTCCGTCCGGCAAATAATTGCCTTCGAGGACATGTTTGGCGAATTGTTCCGCTTGCAGCCGGAACGGGGTAATCCGGTCCGTCGTGAACTCGCTCGTCTCGCCGTTCACCGTCACCTGCAAAGTTACGGCTTGTGCGTTGGCCGTTTGCTTGACCTCCAGCTTGCCCTTCGTCCCCAGCACCTCATAGCCGCACCCATACGGCATATCCAGACCGCCGGTCAGAAGAGCGGTCCCGCCTCCGGGGAACTGCAGCGTGCCGGCATACCGCATATCGACCCCGTCGCCGTCCTTCCGGATCAGGCGGCAGTCGGCCGACTCCGGCTCTTCTCCGAACAAATAACGGCTCCAGTTCACGAGGTAGCAGCCGATATCGTATACACCGCCGCCTCCCCATTCGTTCACCAGTCTGGTGCTATGCTCCTGTGCGGTGAAAGCAAAATGTCCGCGGAAATATACGGCATCGCCGATCGCTCCGTCGCGAATGGCGGCTTTGGCGAAATGATGCCCTTCCTGGTAACGGGAGACGAACGCTTCCTCGACGTGAACGTTGTTCGCTTTCGCCAAATCGACGATTTTTTGCGAATCTGCGGCGTTCATCGTAAACGGTTTTTCGAGCAGAACGTGTTTGCCTTTCCGGACCGCTTCTTCCGCCCATTCGGCATGCAGATGGTTCAGCAGGGCGATATAGACGGCGTCGATCTCCGGATCGTCCAGAAGCTCCGCATAGGATGCGTAAACGTTCGGCACCCCGTATGTATCCGCCGCTTTCCTGCCGTTCTCCGTATTTCTCCCGGCTACGCCGATCCATTCGCCGTTCGCGGCTTGCTGTAGCGCAGGACCCGCTTTTCCGATAATATGTCCGGTACCCAATACTCCAAAGCGCAGCTTCCTCATCCCTTGTTCCTCCCTCGTTACAGGCTCCCCTGTGAATTGGTAATCGTCGCAGCTTCCTAATTATAACATTATCGGAAGGCAGGATGCTGGTTAATGTGCGTGCGGCGGACCGATCCCCGGGTACGAAGCCTTTTCACGACGTTGGCAGCAGATAGGCCTCGGCTATTCGGCTATCGGCATCTGTGAGCCGGGTTACAAACAGGTTGGCTGGTTTTGAGCAAAAATAGTACAAACCGCCCTTAACCGGCTTCCTGCCCCGGAAACGTATCTCTCTCTCCAAAAAAACAAATTCCTGCGTTGTTGACGCAGGAATTTGGTGCATATTACATTCCTTCACCAACAATGGAAGCGAATGTGCAGAAACCGGCGCTTGCTTATCCGAGTGATTGCCTGCGGTCCAGATCGGCCGTTCCCGCACTCACCATCGGATCCCTTACCACTCCGCCACCGTGCCGTCCTCCTGGCGCCATACCGGGTTGCGCCAATTGTGGCCGACCGCGGCCATTTCTCTTACTTTCTCCTCGTTCACTTCGATGCCGAGTCCCGGACCGTTCAAGTTGGCGACGAAGCCGTCCTTGTAGGCGAATACCGAAGGGTCCTTCAAATAATCGAGCAGATCGGAGCCCTGGTTGTAATGAATCCCCAAGCTCTGCTCCTGGATAAAGGCGTTCGGCGAGCACGTATCGAGCTGCAGGCACGAAGCGAGCGCAATCGGTCCGAGCGGGCAGTGCGGCGCGACGGCCACATCGTAAGCTTCGGCCATCGCCGCGATTTTCCGGGTCTCGAGAATGCCACCGGCGTGCGACAAGTCCGGCTGAATAATATCGACGATGCCTTGGGCGAGCAATTCCTTGAAGCCCCAGCGGGTGTACATCCGCTCGCCTGTAGCGATCGGGCACGACGTGTACTTCGCGATTTCCTTCAGCGCTTCGTTGTTTTCCGGCAGCACCGGCTCCTCGATAAACATCGGACGGTACGGCTCGAGCTCCTTCACCAATATTTTGGCCATCGACTTATGAACCCTGCCGTGAAAATCGATGCCGATGCCGATTTCTTTCCCTACGGCTTCGCGGACCGCCGCGATCCGGGCGATCGCCGCCTCCACCTTCGGAATCGAATCGATGAAATGCATCTCTTCCGTCGCGTTCATCTTCACCGCCGTAAATCCGGCGTCCACCTGACGTCGCGCAGCCTCGCCCACATCGCTGGGACGGTCTCCCCCGATCCACGAATACACCCGCGTCCGGTCGCGGCAAGCCCCGCCCAGCAAGTCGTAGACCGGTGCGTTGTAAAACTTGCCCTTAATGTCCCACAGCGCCTGCTCGATTCCCGAGATCGCGCTCGACAAAATCGGGCCGCCGCGATAAAAGCCGCCGCGGTACAACACCTGGAATATATCTTCGATCCGCATCGGGTCCTGGCCGATCAAATAGTCGCTCATCTCCGTCACGGCGGCATGAACCGTATCGGCCTTCCCTTCGACGACCGGCTCGCCCCATCCGGATATCCCTTCGTCGGTTTCCACTTTCAGAAACAGCCATCTCGGCGGAACTTTAAACAGCTCCAACTTCGTAATTTTCATCGGTCAATGAACCCTCCCTTATGAATAGGTGTCGCGATATTCCTGCGGCGTCATCCCAAACTGCTTCTTAAACGCGTGATTAAAGGAATGAGGCCGCTGATACCCGAGTCTGGCGGCAATTTCATAGATTTTATCCTGTCCGCTGCGCAGCATATATTCCGCCTTGTCCATCCGGACGCGATGCACGTAATCGCTCAGGTTGTCGCCCGTCTCCAGCTTGTAGATTTTGGATACGTATACCGGATGCAGGTGGACGTAATCGGCGATCGACTGCAGCGAGACGTCCTCCGAAATGCGCTGCTCCACGAAGGAGCGGATGTTGTTGATGACCGAAGCTCTGGAATGCTGCGTATCCCGGGCCATATCGTCGCGAATCCGGTTCAGCGTCAGCAGCGACCATTCCTTCAACTGGTTCACCGAGCGAAACGGGGTCCCGCGCGTCATCTTGTCATAGTCCGCTCCGATCACGGACGATAAACGGCGGCCGCCCTTGTGAGCGATATACGCATACGCGGAGGCAATGCAGAAATAAGCTTCGAGCAGATGCTCCTGCGATTCCGCATACCGCTGCTCCAGCTCCGCGAAGACGCTCATCAGCTTCTCTTCGATGCCGTCCCATCTGGCCGCCTCCAGCAAATGAATAAACGACGGAGGCTCGTACAACGTCTGCAGCGATTCGATCTCCGTGGACAACGGCTCGTCGTCCAGCCGCAGGAACAGCTCCTGCTCGCTGCCGACCGTGCGGCGGAACGCTTCCACCGACCGGCTGTACAAGCCGAACAGATCGGCGGGGAACGTCCCCCAGCGGCTGACGAGCACCGATATTTTCCCTTTCAGGTACCGGTTAACCGCCGCTTGCAGCAGCGACGCGGTGCGCTCCAGCCAGACGGAATCTTCCCCGCCGTCCGTGCCGGGCTTGCCTGTCAGGACGAACACGAGGTAGTCGTGGGCATCCTTCGCATACCAGCTGTCGAACCGCCCCCCGAACAGCTCCTCCACCATGTTGCCGATCGCATACTCCATCAGCGACAAGCTGTGGGCGTCGTACTGGAGAAAATACTCCTCCAGCCGAATCGTCATCAGGGCGAACCGCTTTCCGTTAAAATCGGTCATTTCCAGCATCTGCATCTTCTCGCTTAACGACGACTCGGACAATTTGCGTCCTTGCAGCAGGTCGTTCAGCAGATTGCCGCGCAGCAGCGGCAAGTGCTCCTTCAGCGTGTACGCGAGCCGCTGCTTGGAGACGACCTCCTCCCACTCCCGCTTCATCTTGTCCATCACCCGCCGGACCGTATCCACGAGATCCCGCTCCGTTACCGGCTTGAGCAAGTAATCCTCGCTCTGGTGGAGGATCGCCTCCTTCGCATACTGGAAATCCGAAAACCCGGACAACAAAATACATTTGGTTTTCGGCCACCGCCTCCGGATCTCCCCGATCAGCTGCAAGCCGGACAACCCGGGCATCCGGATATCTGACAAAACGAGGTCGATGGACATCCGCTCGAGCAGGGCGAGCGCCTCCTCAGCGGAATGGACGCCGTACACTTGCTCGACGCCGACCTCGCTCCAATCGATCGTGGAGGTCAGCCGTTCCACCACATGGATCTCGTCATCCACGATTAACAGCTGCACCATCTAGGAAGCTCCTCTCCCGTCCGGGTCGCCGCCGGGCCTGATTGCTTTCCGCCGCCAGGTCAGCACGGCCTTGAGCCCGCCTTCCGGCACCGGGTGGAACGTGAGGCCCGAGCCTTCGCCGAATTGATAAAACAGCCGCCGGTGCACGTTCCAGGTTCCGCAGCCGATATCGTCCGGGACCTGCTGTCCGAGCTCCCGACGAAGCGACTGCAGCTCCTCTTCCGTCGCCCCGGCTCCGTTATCCTGCACGACGATCCGGTTAAAGTCCTCATCCTGCTCTCCGCGGATGACGATCCGCCCGCTGCCCGGCTTGCGCTCGATTCCGTGGATGATGGCGTTTTCGACCAAGGGCTGAATAATAAGCCGGGGCACGACCTCGTCCATCATTCCCGCAGGCACGGCAATTTCGTATTCCAGGCGGCGCATCCGCAAATTTTGAATTTCCAAATAATGACCGATAAAATCAAGCTCATCCTTCAGCGTGACCGTCTCCCGGTCCACCCGGGTCGTATACCGGTAAAATTCGGCCAAATTTTGCGCCATCGCCACAACCGAGTCCCGATCGTCGATCATCGCCGAATTAATAATAAAAAATAACGAGTTATACAAAAAATGCGGATGAATCTGCGACTGCAGCTGCTTCAGCGTCGCTTCCCGCGCGCGAAGCTTCTCTGCGTACACGTCCTCCACCAGCACCTGGATCTGCTCGGCCATTTCGTTATAACGCAAAATCAGGTAGTCGAACTCATTTTTCGAGCGGTAGCCGATCCGGGCCGATAAATCGCCCCGCTTCAGCCTTTGCATGCTGCGTACGAGATTGATAATCGGAATTTGCACATTGCGGTACAGCAAAAACGAAGCAAGCAGCCCCATCAGCAGAAGCAGACCGACGGACCCGTAAAACAAGTAGCCCGTTTTCGTAATCGGCAGAAGCACCTGTTCCACGGGGGCGTAATCGGTCAAATACCAGCCGAGATGCTTCGAGCGGACGTAGCTGATCAGATAGTCTTCGTCTGCAATCGCAAACCGTTCCTGCCCTTGCTCCTTAAGCGTTTGCCCGCCGAGCAGGCGGACGATATCCTTCACCTTCTCATCCGAGGCGGTGCTGCTTGTAAGCGGTGCATAATCCGGGTGAAACAGAAACGGATCGCTGTCCTTGTCTTTCTTGAATACGTCGAGCAGCTCGTTCAAATTTTGCACCGGCACGCTGATCTGAAACAAGGCGGCCGCTTCCCCCACTGTCCTGGCGCCCGCCGGCTCGGCCACCTCGCGGATAAACGCATCGGTAGGATAACCGCGCGAGCGGTCTTTCCCGTACGTCCAGCCGCTGCGAACCCGCTCGTCCCACGGCAGTCCGTTCCCCCGTTTAAATAAATGTTCGACGAGAGCACTTTCCGCTCCCCGGGGAACACGATCGTCAAATCGTTGGACCAGCCGCTCGACACGCTTTGCAGGCCGAGCTTCTCGGTAATCCGCCCCTGTTCCTTCAACAGATCGGTTAGCCCCGCATGACTGCGGTCCAAATAATCGCGGATATGCGGGTCCTGCCCTAAAATAACCGGAAACATCGATAAATTGTCGATCGCCGAATCGACCTGGTGCATAAACACCGACAGCTGATTCAGGTTGGACGACTGCAACTGCTCGTGAACGACCTGATTCGTGATCCGGTTGGAGAAGCTGTACAGGATCAAAACCGGTGCGAGCAGCAGCACGACCATCAGGACGATTTTGCCGAAAATGTTGATCCGGTACAAAAAAAACCGCGAAGAACCCATTATCCTTTGACGGCGCCGGCAGCCAGGCCGCTAACGATATATTTCTGGGCGAGCAGCGCGATGATAAGAACGGGCAGCGTAATGATACAAGCCGCCGCCATCAGGGCGCCCCAGTTGATTTCCGAATACGACATAAAATTAAACACCGCGATCGGAAGCGTCTTCGTCTTGTCCCCGGCGAGAATGATCGAGAACATGAAGTTGTTCCACGAGAAGATGAACGACAGCAGCGACGAAGTAATAACCCCGGGACCGGATATCGGCAGGATGATCCGCAGGAACACTTCATGGTGCGTACATCCGTCGATCAGCCCGGCTTCTTCGATCTCGGTCGGCAGCGCCTCGAAAAACGAGATCATGATCCAGATGATGAACGGCAGCCCGACCAGCATATGGCTCAAAATCAGCGAAGTGTACGTATCGACCAGATTGATCTGGGAGAACAGGATAAACCACGGGATCAGGAACGTTATCCCGGGGATAATCCGCGCCACGAGAATCACGAGTCCCAGCTTGTGCAGATGGTGTCTGGCGATCGCATAAGCCGCAGGCAGACCGAGCAGAAGCGACAGCAGCGTGGAGCCTACGGCCACGATCAAGCTGTTCCATATAAACTCCAGAAAGTCGTATTCCCGGAAGACGCTCAAATAGTTTTTGAACGTAGGCTCGAAGATCAGGATGTTTTCCGTAGACATAATCTGCGATTGCGTCTTAAAGGACGCGATCAGCATCCAGACGAACGGGAAAGCAAATACGAACAACACTAGCAGCGTCAACAGGGAAAGCAGTAGATTGACGCCTCTTTTCTTTCTCATCATGCCGCCGCCTCCAATCGTTTGCGCATCCAGATCATAAACAGCGTCAGTCCCAATACAAGGGCGAAGAACAGTACCAGCAGCGCGGAAGCCATCCCCAGCTTGAAGTACTGGAATCCGAGCACGTAGCCGTACAAATTCAGCGTCTCGGAGGCGAAGTTAGGTCCGCCCTGGGTCGTTGCATAAATAATGTCGAACGTCTTCAGAACGTCGATGAGCCTCAGCATGGCTGCGACGAGAATCGTCGGTCTCAGCAGCGGAAGCGTAATATTCGTGAACTTGGTCCAGGCGTTCGCTCCGTCCACGTCGGCCGCTTCATACGGATCGCTGGGCAGAGTCGCGATGCCCGCCATAACGATCAGCGAGATCATCGGGGTCCACTGCCAGACGTCGACGATGATGAGCGACGGAATGACTTCGCTGGTCGAAGCCAGCCACAGCAGCGGCTTAAACCCAAGCGACTTCAGCATCATATTGGCCGCGCCGATCGTCGGTTCGTAGATCAGCATCCAGACGAGACCCATCGCTACCGGCGTTGCGACCATCGGAAGCAAAAATACCGTTTTCACGAGGTTTTTTCCCCTGAAGTGACGGGACAGCAGCACGGCGATCGCGACGCCGAGAACGACCTGGATTACCAGCGCCACGATCGTAAAATAAAACGTAGCCCAGACCGCGTGCCAAAACCGTCCGTCGTTCAGCAGCGCCATATAGTTGCTTAACCCGACCCATTTCGGAGGCGTCGTCGCCGACATGCTCCATTCGAAGAAGCTGATCCGTACCGTATAGATAATCGGGAACAGCATCATGATGAGTACAAACACCACTGCGGGCAAGGTGTAGATCCATTTCAAATTCCGGTCGAACCAGTTGTATTGCACGGGGGTCACTCCCACCTTTCTTGCAAATTCGGAAGTCGAACAAGAAGAAAAGCTTCGGATCGAAGCCTTTCGACGAAACTGTTTTCGTTGTTGTTAGGATTGCTTTTTCCTTGTTATTTCACTCGTACACGTTACAGCAACTCTTAGTGTTCAAAAGGGTCATTGGCTGACCCTTTTGAACGGATAACCGGCTGAGCGGCTGTTATTTGGCGTTGTCTTTATCCATGATCGCCTGAAGGGCGGCGTTCGCCTTGTCGGCCGTTTCTTTAATGTTCGTTTGTCCGGCCATAACCTGCTGAACAATCTCGCCTACGGCATCCCGCGCTTCACCGACGCTGATCACAACCGGCCGGTCGTGGTCGACGCCGACTTTGGCGCTTTCCTTGATGATCGGAACGAGCTCGGCCGGGAAACCGGTTACCCCTTCGGCCATATCCCATACGGATGCACGCGCGCCCGGATTGCCGGCTTGCTGCGTTTTCAGCACAATCTCTTTGCTGGTCGCCCATTTGATAAATTCCCACGACGCTTCCTTGTTCGCGGTTTTGGAGTTCATCGCCAGCCCCCAGGACGTGATGCTGTAAGGCTTGGAGCCGCCTGCCCCGCCCGGGAACATCGCGAAGCCGACTTTATCGGACACCTTCGATTTCTCCGGATCGGTCACGTTGCCGTACAAGGAGTTCGCATCGGTGATGAAGGCGACTTTGCCTTGGGCGAAAATCCCGAACGCCTGCGGCCAGGACATATTCAGCACTCCCGGAGGGCCGAAGTCCTTCAGCAGCGTTCCGTACGTCGTAAAAGCCTTGATCGCTTCCGGCGTATTAATCGTTGCTTTGTTGCCGTTATGGAAGTCGCCTCCTTCGGAGAAGACGAACGACGACACTTGCGTGACGAGCGGTGACCGCTGTCCCCGGGCGACGAAGCCGTATATTTCCTTGGACGGGTCGTGAAGCTTCTTCGCTGCGGCCACGAGTTCGTCCATCGTTTTCGGAACGGCAATACCTGCGTTTTGCAGCAAGTCTTTGCGGTAGTATAAAATCTCCTGCTCCGTAATAATCGGAATGCCCGCCAGCTTGCCGTCGACGGTTACCGAACCGATCGAGGATTTGGAGAAATCGGCGAAGTCGTAGCTGGCGTCCTTGTTCGGGAATTCATCCAGCGGACTTACCCAGCCGTTTTTGTAGAACAGCTTGCCTTCCTGCAGCGGGCGGTACATGAAGACGTCCGGCGTCGCGGAGTTGGCCGTAAACTGCACGGTCAGCTTCTGGGTGAGCTGATCCTCGAAGAAGCTCTGCACGTTCACCTTCATGCCCGTCTTCGCTTCGAATTCCGGCAGCAGCGGCTTGATCGCCTCGCCCCACGGATGGTTCGCCGTGACGAACGTAATGCTTTTGCCCTGGAACGGCTTGTCCCCCGCTGCGGCTCCTCCTCCCGGCTGAGCGCCCTGGTTTGTATTGTTATTCGTTCCCCCTGCGCAGCCGGCTGCCAAAGCGGCCGTAAGCAAAGCGGTAACGCCGACCGATAACATGCGCTTCCCTTGTATATGTTTCATGTTGACCCTCCATCGATAGGTTTTATTTAGCCTCGGTTCCAGCTTACTCGAACTTATTTTCTCAATAAATAACTAATACTAAACATCGATAACGACATTTTAAGAAACAAGCGCAAACGCCTGCCGGCGTCTGATAAAATAAGAAAAACCGTCCGGAAAACATCCGGACGGTCCTTTGACGTGCAAACCCCTATGCTAGGTCGTGGAAGGGAATGGGTACCTTCGCTCCAGCCGCTCGTCCTCAGTCGTGTTGTCTTCATGCGGGTGGTATGGCTAACGAACCCAGCGTTCGTTAGCCGTGCTGAATGCGGACGTTTGAATTTGTAACGAACTCTTGTAATGTTATTCCCCGCAAATCGGATCGTTTTTTCCACTTTCGGTTCGATAACGATACCTGGATTCGTTAAGTCTGCACTAACGTCGCTTTTCAGCCATAAGCACGCTACGATTCGTTAGTTTTCGATCGAACCTGATTATACGACGTCCTTTCCCGCGCTGGCGTTAACCGAGATTTAGAGCCACTCCCACGATATACGTTCTGACAAAAAAGAAGCCCTCGCGGGCTCCTAAAAGTTGGGTTATTTCATCTGCACGAGGCGATACTCCCGGGCCGAGCGGCCCTTCTGCTCCCGAAAGACGCGGGAAAACGTGCGGGAATTGTCGAACCCCACCTCATAGGCGATATCGGTAATCGTCTTATCCGTGTACAGCAGCATATTGGTGGCGCGCTGGATGCGCAGCCGATGCAAATACTCGACAAAGCCCATGCCGACATGCTCTTTGAAAAAACGGCTCATATACGGCACGCTCAGATGGAACTGGCTGGACAGCTCGGTCAACGTCAGCTTCTCGGTGCAGTGCGTATGCAAATATTTTAAAATCGGCCATAACAGCGGCGTCTCTTCGGCCGACGGCGACGAGGTTCCGGAACCGGAAGAGGAGGCGACGTCCAGGCCTTTGCGGATAAACAGCAGCATCGCTTCGTTCAGCTTCGCCTTGATCATATTCGGCCGTCCGGGACTGCTCGTGTTATGGAACTCCTGCAGCAGATGGCCGAAGATTCCTTCCATCCGCTCGCTCTCCTGGCCTTTGAAGCGCACCGACGAAGGCGTGCCCGAACCGATTCCGTACAGCATCCGCGAAAACCAGCTGTCTTCCTTCATCCCCGACAACAGCTGCAGATCGAACATGCAGCAATATTTGCGCAGCTGGCGCTCCATATCAGTCCTGATGATATGCATATGGTGGGGAAGAATGACCGTTACACTGCCCTGCTTCAGCTCATACTCCACCCCGTTGATCGTCTCAACCCCGCTGCCTTCAAAGAAAAACGAGATCTCCGCAAAATTGTGGTGGTGCAAATAAGAATGGCGCGAATCGCGGATATCGATATAAAACCGCTCGTTGCCAATAATCAGATTCGGAACGCCGCCGACAAAGTCTTCATAGATCGGTACTTTCTTCGTGCTCATGCCGCTTCGCCTCTCCATTCAGAAGTGGATTCCGATATCGAACGACCCATTGGAACATACAACTGGTAAAAAAGTGACCGATGGCGCTTAAACAATGTCGCACTCGATTCTGGTTTCTATTGTAGTATTAAATACAGCGCTTACACAAGTTAAATTTACCAAAAAGGGAGAGATCAAGCATGTTCAGACAGAGCTTGAAAACAGCAGGGGTCCTATCGCTGACGGCGGCCGTATTGTTCGGATGCTCCGGGGGAAGCAAGCCGGCGGAAGTTCAGGGCGAGAGCCAGGCCGAGAAACCTAAAGAGCCGGTAACGCTTACGTTTTACGATCCTAGCGCAGGCGTGCTCCCGGAAACGTTTATGGAGCAATACGGAAACTTGATCGTAAAAAAATATCCTCATATTACGATAAAATTTGTCTCCTCTCCCGATACGAATCCGGAAGCGCATATTACGTCCATGATTGCCGCCGGCGATCCCATCGACGTTATGCTGAATGCAGACCTGAATCACTACAGGCTGATCGCTCCTTTTAAATTCGAATACGATATGACCGAGCTGATCAAGAAAAACAAATATGATTTGTCCCAGCTTGATCCCAGCATCCTTCAAGCGGTGCAAACGTTGTCGGGCGGCGGAATGTATGCGCTTCCCTTTCGGATGAATACCCTCGGTCTCATGTACAACAAAGACATCTTCGATCAATTCGGCAAACCGTACCCGAAGGACGGCATGACGTGGGACGAAACCTATGAGCTGGCCAAACAGATGACGCGTACGGTGGACGGCACCGAATACAGAGGATTTATTACGCAGTTCTACAATATGGGCTGGCTGAACCAGCAATCGCTAGGCTTCATCGATCCGAAAACCGACAAGCCGATCATTCACACGGATGAGAAATGGGCCGCTTTCACGAGAAATTTATCCCGGTTTTATGAAATTCCGGGCAACGTGACGAAGGAAGGCTCGTTCTCCGGGATCTCCAATTTGTTCCTAAAAAGCAAAACCGCTGCCATGTACGCCTATACGATTCCTACGACACCGCAGGAAGTGAACTGGGATGTGGTTCAACTCCCCGAATTCAGCGACAAGCGCGGCGTAGGGGCGCAGTCGATGCTGACGCTAGCCTATATCACAAGCATTAGCAAGCATAAGGAAGCGGCCTTCGATGCGATCTCCTACATGACGAGCGACGAGATGCAGACGCATATCGCGAAACAAGCTTTGGGCTTGCCTGTCATTAATAACAAACAGGTAAAAGATGTGTATGGACAAGATAACCCGAACTTGAAAGGCAAAAACGTCAAATCTCTTCTGATCAGCAAGCCGGCCGCCCCGTTCGTAGCAGCGCAGCACAACCGGACAGTCGCCCTGCAGTTCGAGAAAATGATGTATACGCTCACGAAAGGCGGCGTTGACGTCAATACCGCCCTGCGGACAGCGGCGGAAGAAGCGGAGAAGGAAATCGCCAAAATCAAATCAGGCAGCAAGTAATAAGCGGGTAACCACAACCGACCGACCGAACAAAACCTTCCGGGCAGCCCCAGAGCCCGGGAGGTTTTTCGGCCTTCCGGAGCCGTCTTGCCGCGGCGGCTACAATTTGCTTTGACAAACCGGACCGGCATTCATTAAGATGAGAACGGGACTTATACTTGTAATGATTTGGAGGCGTTTGCACATGAGTCAACAGGACGTGCGTGAAGGATATTTCGGAGAGTTTGGCGGCAGCTTCATCCCTCCGATGCTGCAGGAAGCTATGGATTACTTGACCGCTCAATTTTACAAATACAAGGACGACCCGGAGTTCAAGGAAGAGCTGAACTATTATTTGCGTGAATATGTGGGACGCGAAAATCCGCTTACCTTCGCAGCGCAGCTGACGAAAAAGTGGGGCGGAGCGAAAATATACTTGAAGCGGGAAGACCTGAATCATACCGGCGCTCACAAGATCAACAACGTGGTCGGCCAAATCCTGCTGGCCAAACGGATGGGCGCCAAGCGGGTCATCGCGGAAACCGGCGCAGGGCAGCACGGCGTAGCTACGGCGACGGCGTGCGCGATGTTCGATATGGAATGCGTCATCTACATGGGTGCGGAAGATACCCGCCGTCAGGCGTTGAACGTATTCCGGATGGAGCTGCTCGGAGCAAAGGTCGTGCCGGTGACGAAAGGACAAGCCCGGCTGAAAGACGCGGTCGACGAAGCTTTGAACGATCTCGTGGAAAATTACAAAACGACATTTTATTTGCTCGGCTCCGCCGTCGGCCCTCACCCGTTCCCGACGATGGTCAAGCATTTCCAATCCGTCGTCAGCGAAGAATCGAAACGGCAAATTTTGGAGAAGGAAGGCCGCTTGCCCGATGCCGTGCTTGCCTGCGTAGGCGGAGGCAGCAACGCGATCGGCGCGTTCGCGCATTACATCGACGAGGCGTCCGTCCGCCTGATCGGCGTCGAGCCCGATCAAGCCCCTACTTTGACCCAAGGCGTGCCAGGTGTCATCCATGGCTTCCGCTGCCTCGTACTGCTTGACGAGGACGGCAATCCGAAGCCGACCTACTCGATCGCGGCCGGGCTTGATTATCCGGGCATCGGACCGGAACACAGCCACTTGAAAGTATCCGGACGTGCCGAATACGTCACCGTGACGAACGAGGAAGTGCTGGAGGCGTTCCAGGAGCTGTCCCGCACGGAAGGCATTATCCCGGCGCTGGAAAGCTCGCATCCGGTCGCTTACGCGAAAAAACTCGCCCCTACGATGAGCAAGGACCAGATCCTGATCATCAATCTGTCGGGACGCGGCGACAAAGACGTCGAGCAAGTGTTCCATATGCTTAATAAATAAGTCAACTTTTTACCGGGGTGCGGCGATAAGCTTGCACCTCTTTTTATTATTTTTTTATTATTGGGCGGTGCGGTCCTGAACGCACACAAAGCCGGCACCTGATCCAGGAAACTGGAACGGTATCGGCTTTGTATGGGAAGATTATGTGCCGCCAAGCAGCGGTTCGCCGCTTATTCCGGCTCCGGGACTTCCGCAGGGGGCGCGGTCTCGACGCCGTTAAGCACGAGGTGCGGAATAATCGCCGCCTTCAAGGAAGCCGCAACGGGGCAATACTGCTCGGCCTCAAGCTTGATCGCCTGCCAGATCCGGGAAGCGGCCACTTCGCCCTTGGCGTCGAAGGTAAGGTGCACCTCCGTCACTCCGTGCGGGATCTCTCCGGCGCGAATCCCGTCCGCCGTAATCTCGAGCGACTCGAGCGATTGACGCATTTTCTCGAGCAGCTTGGTTACGCCGATGCCCATGCAGCCGATCAAGCCCATGATCACGAGCTCCAGCGGGCTGTTGCCCGAACCGTCGCCGCCGTTCTCCGCATTCGAATCCATCACGAGCGGGTATCCGCTCGGGCCTTTCGCTTCGAAGCGGCGCCGGCCGAGCCACTGTGCGGTCACTTGAATTTGATTTTTCGCTTGAGCCATTCCGCTCACCCTTCCTCTCTTCTTGTGCAAGCCGTTCACCCTGTCCCGGCCAGTGCGGCGGAACAAGGCGAACGAGCCGTCCTCGTCTTGTCGTCTTGCCGTCTTATTGCGCTACGTCCCACTCATGCACGTCATAAGTCGTTCCGAACAGGCGCGGTTCGCCTTTCGTCACCCGTTTGTTAACCGCGATTAGCGTCGGGTTGTAATACAGCGTGAGCAGCGGCATATCTTTTTGGACGATAACCTGAACTTGATCGTAAATCTGCTTGCGCACCTTCTCGTCCGCCTCCGACTTGCCCTTCTCGAGCAGTTGGTCGACTTCCGGATTGCTGTACGCCGGCGAATTGCTGTTGCCCTTGCTGTGATAATACGCGGACGAATCCGGGTCGATATTCATGTACATGCCGGTGAGCAGCAGATCGAATTCATGCTTGAGCGATTTTTGGCTGACCGTCGCGAAATCGTACTTGCTGATTTTCGTCTTGATGCCGACCGCCTTCAAGTTTTCAGCAATAATTTGCGCCGACTGCTCACGGATCAGGTTACCTGCCGGTACGACGAAATCAAGCTCCTTGTTCGCATCCCATCCGGCTTCTTTCAGCAGAGCTTTCGCTTTCTCCGGATCAAACGGAGTCGGCTTGAGCGACTTGTTCTGGTACGCGCTTAAGGACGGATACACGCTATCGAAAATTTCCGCGTCGCCCTTCATCAGGTTGTCGACAATGAGCTGGCGGTTCGTGGCGTAGGCGATCGCCTGGCGCACCTTCACGTCCGGGATTGTCTTCGTATTGATCATCATCCCCTGAATCCCCACTTGAGGCTCCAGCTTCGTGCGCAGGTTCGCGTTTTTCTTCACCGTCTCGAAGTCCTGGTCCGGCAGATTGCCGATGCCCAGCCCGTAGTTCATATCGATTTCCCCGCTTTGCAGCTGGGCTACGAGGTTGGCGCTAGGCATAATTTTGACAAAGATTTTGTCCAGCTTCGGCGTTCCGCGGTAATACTCTTTGTTCGCGG
The DNA here is from genome assembly GCF_036577605.1 of Paenibacillus sp. GYB004. NCBI lineage: Bacteria > Bacillati > Bacillota > Bacilli > Caryophanales > Paenibacillaceae > Paenibacillus > Paenibacillus sp. GYB004. The sequence continues at coordinate 43,397 of NZ_JARBDB010000052.1, read as the reverse complement.
CTAGCTCTACGTATTGATCTTTCTGGTATTGGACGAACTTGAACGCTCCGTTCGTGACGTCGGGCTTTTGCATGAACGGATGCTTGGCGAGCTCCTCCGGCTTCACGTCTTTCAGCACATGCTTCGGCAGCGGCTTGAACTTCATGCCGAACTGCTCCTTAATAATGTTCGGGTCTGTCGGCGTTTTCGCTTTCAGCTCGAACGTCTGGGCATCGATGACTTTGAATCCGGCTATGTCCGTTTTGCCGTCCTCCAGCTTGCCGTCCCCGTTTACGCCTTCCAGAAACGAGATGCTGGAGCCGAGGCTCGATTCGGCCTTCGGATTGGCGATCAGCAGCAGCGTGAACGCGACGTCCTCGGTCGTTACCGGCTTGCCGTCGGTCCATTTCGCTTTGGCATTCAGCTTGACCGTATACGTCTGTTTATCCTTCGTATCGAACGATTCCGCGAGCTGCGGCAAAAACTCCAGCGGCTGAATCCGGTTCAGCAGCGGCTCGAACAGCATCGTGCCGATTTCCGCGGACGACAAGTCTTTGGAGCTGATCAGCGGGTTAAACGAGATCGGGGCATTAAAGACGCCCACGTTGACGATTTTCGGCTTGCCCTTCGATTCGCCGGTTGCACCGCCGGCTTCCGGCGTTTGCCCCGAATTTTTGGACGAGCAGGCAGCCAGGAGCAGCGATGTGGACAAAAGCAGAATGGCGGCTGATTTGAATAGATGTTTCATGTGTACGGTCCCCTTCTTTTTCCTGAATGGTGTCTATGGAGTCCTCTTCGCAGGAAGATGACATCTATGTGGTAAACCATAAACCGTTAGCTTATACTCTTCGGATCGAGCGTGTCGCGGATGCCGTCGCCGATGAAGTTAACCGACAGAACCGTCAGCACGATCATCAGTCCGGGCGGAACCCATAACCAGTACTGGTTGGCAAGCGTCGTCAGGCTTTGCGCTTCGGTCAGCATATTGCCCCAGCTCGCCGTCGGCGGCTGAACGCCTACGCCGAGGAAGCTGAGCGAAGCTTCCGTCAAGATCGCCGTCGCCACGCCGAAGGTCGCTTTGACCAGAATCGGCGCCGATGCGTTCAGCAAAATATGGCGGAATAACAGCCGGTGGGTCGGCAGCCCCAGAGCGATACCCGCTTTGATGTAATCGGCCTGCTTGATGGTAAGCACGCTGCCGCGCACAATTCTCGTAACCGCCGGCCAGCCCAGCAGCCCCAGCACGAGAATGACGTTAAACAAACTCGGACCGACGATACTGACCAGTACGAGGATCACGAGCAGCGCCGGAAACGACATCATAATATCGACTAGCCGCATGATCAGCGTATCGACCCAGCCGCCGAAATAACCGGCCAGCAAGCCGAGCAGCGTGCCGATGACCATATAGATGGCGACCGCGCCGATGCCTACCAGCAGCGATACCCGGGAAGCGTAGATCAGCCGGCTGAACACATCCCTGCCGATCTGGTCGGTGCCGAGCAGGTAGTCTGCCGACGGCGCTCCCTGGAAAACCGCCGTGACCTCATACGGATCGTGCGGCGCCAGCCAAGGGGCGAGCAGCGCAGCTGCGGTCAGCACTATCATAAACGCCAGACCGGCGACCGCCAGCCGGTGCTGCCGGAACCGGGCCCATCCCGATCTCCCGCTTCCCTCGTCCGCATCCGTCCACGGCTGTCCGGGAAGGGAGCCGGCAGCGGCTGCCGGATCTGTCTTCCGCTGTTGCTGTTGCATAAAACCTCCCCCTCACTTCTATCGGTAACGGATGCGCGGGTCCGCATACGAGTATAAAATATCGGTAATTAAATTAACGGTCAGGACGACGACGGCCGCCCATAAGTTGATCGCCATCAGGACCGGATAGTCCCGGGATAATATGGCCTGCATCGTCAACTGACCCATCCCGGGCCATTGGAACATTTTCTCGGTAATGACTGAGCCTCCGATCAATACCGAGATATCGAGACCGATCACCGTAATGACCGGGATGAGCGCGTTGCGGAACCCGTGCTTGACGACCACGTAAAAAGGCTTGACGCCCTTGGCCTTCGCCGTCCGCAAATAATCTTGTCCAAGCACCTCAAGCATGCTCGCCCGCACATAACGGATCATCTGTCCCGCAATCCCCGTGCTTAATACGAGGGCCGGCAGCACCAGATGCTGCAGCAAATCGCCGATTCCTTCGTCGCCTCCCAGCGTTCTCATGCCGCCCGACGGCAGCAGCTGCCAATGAAGCGAGAATAAGTAAATGACCGTTAAGCCGAGAAAGAAGTTCGGGATCGAGATCCCCAGGAACGACAGGCCGGTAATCGAATAGTCGAGCTTGGAATAAGGCCGGATCGCGCTGATCATGCCGATCGGAATGGCGATGAGATAAGCGACTGCAATCGCCGCTCCCATCAGCAGCAGCGTAGGTCCGATCCGCTCCAGCAATATCGTCGTCACCGGCTCGTACGAGCTGAACGAATACCCGAAATCCCCTTTCAGCATATTGCCGAGCCATAAGAAGTATTGGACCCAAAGCGGCTCGTTGAGACCAAGCTGCTCTTTCTTGAGCGCGATCTCGGTTTCCGTCGTATGCGGATCGATGTACATGTCTACCGGATCGCCGGGCGACAGATTGATAATAATGAAATTTATAACCGTTATGCCGAACAGCACGGGGATCGCGAGAAGGACCCTGCGTACCACGTATGCCATCATGAGCGTTTCTCTCCTTCGTGTCGCGGTTCGTTTAATGAAGCGGGAAGTGGCAGGACGCCACATGATCCCCGCTGCCCGCAAGTTCAGGCTCCAGCTCGCTGCATACAGGCTGCGCGAAAGGGCATCTCGTGCGGAACCGGCATCCGGACGGCGGATTCACCGAGCTGGGGACTTCCCCCTCCAGCAAGACCCGCTCCTTTCCCCGTTGCTTCGGGTCGGGCACCGGATACGCATCCAGCAGCGCTCTCGTATACGGGTGCCGGGGAGCGCGGAACAACGTTTCCGTTTTGGCGATCTCTACGATTTTGCCCAGATACATAACCGCGATCCGGTCGCTTATATACCGGACGGCTCCCAGGCCGTGCGCGATAAATAAGTAGGAGAATTGGAACTGGTTTTGCAAATCTTTAAGCAAATTCAAAATTTGCGCCTGAATGGACGCATCCAGCGCCGATACCGGCTCATCGCAGACAATCAGTTTCGGGTTCAGCGAGATCGCTCTCGCCACCCCGATCCGCTGTCTCTGGCCGCCGGAAAATTCGTGCGGGAAACGGTGCTTGTGCGCCTTCGACAAGCCGACCAGCTCCAGCAGCTCCTCCGCCCGGGCATTGGCGGCCGCACGTTCCATCCCGTGCACGATCAGCGGTTCGGCAAGCAGACTGCCGATCCGTTGTCTCGGATTCAAGGACGAATACGGATCTTGAAACACGATCTGCAGCCGCTGGCGAATACTTCTCATCTTGCTGCCGGTGAGCGACGTAATATCCTGATCCTCGAACCGGATCGTTCCTTCCGTCGGGTCCTCTAGCCTGACGATCAGCTTGCCGGCCGTCGATTTGCCGCAGCCGGATTCCCCCACCAAGCCAACCGTTTCACCCGGGTAGATGGACAACGAGAACCCGTCCAGCGCTTTGACGAACGCTTTTTGCTTCAGAAACAACCCGCTTCGGATCGGATAATATTTCTTGAGCGCCTCGACTTGCAGCAAAGGCTGCCGGATCGGTTCTATCTGTGCATTCGATCCTATCTGTTCAATCGGTTCAACGGACTTGTCCATTTCCGGCCTCCTGTTCCCCCGGCCGGTTCGCAGCCGCCAAGTCGTTTGCAAACCAGCAGCGGGCCGAATGATTTTCTCCTGCAGAAAGCAAGGGAGGCTGTTCGGCACGGCATTTGTCAGCCGCATAAGGACACCGGTTATGGAACCGGCAGCCTTCCGGCATCCGGGCCGGACTCGGGACTGTCCCGGGAATGGCGGGCAGCCGTTCGCCAGGCGGCGCATCGAGACGCGGTATAGAGCCCATTAACCCCTGCGTATACGGATGCTTCGGATCTGCGAACAATGTAATCACGTCCGCTTCTTCGACGACTTGTCCGGCGTACATGACCAGCACCCGGTCAGCCATCTCCGCAACGACACCGAGATCGTGCGTGATAAGCAGCATGGACAGGCCGTATTCTTGTCTGGCCGCTTTTAATACGTTTAAGATTTGCGCCTGAATCGTTACATCCAGCGCGGTAGTAGGTTCGTCGGCAATAACGAGACGGGGCTGGCAGGCGAGCGCCATCGCAATCATTACCCGCTGCCTCATCCCGCCGGACAAAGCGTGCGGATACTCCTTCATAATCGCTTCCGCCCGGGAGATGCCGACCTTCTTCAGCAAGCCGACCGCGTATTCCCGCGCTTGCTTTTTGCCCCACTTTTTATGAATCCGGATTCCTTCGGTGAGCTGGCTGCCGATCGAGAACACCGGGTTAAGCGAAGTCATCGGCTCCTGAAAAATGATCGAGATTTCGTTGCCCCGGATTTGGCGCATTTGTTCGGGAGTCGCCTCCAGCAGTTGCCTGCCCTCAAGCGAGATCGTCCCTTGCTTGACCCGGCCGTTTTTGCCGAGCAGTCCGAGGATCGATAGAGCCGTCACACTTTTGCCGCTGCCGGATTCTCCGACCAGTGCGACGGTCTCGCCCTTGTACAGATCAAAGCTGACCTGGTCGACCGAAGTCACTTCGCCTGCCTCCGTACGAAAAACCGTCTGTATCCGATCCACTTGCAGCAATGTTTCCATGGTTTTCCCTCCATACGACGGCAACTACCAATATTAGTATATTATTCCCATAGGATTAGTATGCTTAATTGTCAATCCATAATATATTAGGATGCCTACCCTGTCAACCTTTATTAGTATACTAGAAAAGCCGTTTCTTCGTAGAGAAATCTACGAGAAGACGGCTTCGTTGTTATCGATGGATAGATCGGATGTGTAAGGAAGACGCTGAACGTGCCCGGCTGACGCCCAGGAGCACATTAACGGCTATGCGAGCTGTCCCGGATCACGAGCCTGCTTTCGATGATAATATCGCTCGGCACGGAGCGGTCGATCTCATTATGGAGCAGTCTCATAAGCAGCTGCGTCGCTTCCTGGCCGATCCTCCGCTTATCCTGCCGGACCGACGTTAGCGGCGGGGCGAAATATTGGGCCGCTTCGATATCGTCGTACCCAACGACGGCAACGTCCTGCGATATACGCAGTCCCCGCTCCTTCATCGCTTCGATCGCTCCGAACGCCATCAGATCATTGCCGGAAAATACGCCGTCAAACGTGACGCCGCCTTCCAGCAGCCTGCTCATCTCGGCGTAAGCCGTCTGCTTCTCGGCTTGTCCGTACAGCATAAGCGACTCGTCCGGTCCCAGACCGGCTTCTTCCAGCGCCTGCACATAGCCGGCATACCGTTCGTTCTCGTGGTACGTGTTCAGCAGCCCCCGGATCAAAACGATTTTGCGTTGTCCCTGATCGAGCAAATGCTTCGTTCCTTCATAAGCGCCCTTCCGGTAATCGGACGTCACGCAGAACAGCGGAATATTGTCGCTTAGCCGTTTGCCGACCAATACGAACGGAATGTCCCGTTCGTAATAATATTGCAAGTACGACTCCTGAATCCGTTCCCCCATTATGATGAGCCCGTCCACTTTGCGCTTGTCGCCGATCCTTTTCCAATATTCGGCGTCCCGGTCGCTCCGGTTGGAGAACAGCACCAGATCGTAAGCGTTCAGTGTCGAATGGCTCTGGATGCCCTGCAACACTTCGAAAAATAGATGGTGCGACAAAAACAGGGGGCTATTGCCGAATACGACAACTCCGATATTTTCCGTCCTGCCTCCGGCCAAGCTTCGCGCCTGGGGATTGGGCACATAACCTGTTTCCGCTATTACGCCCAGCACGCGTTCCCGGACGGCCGGCTTCACGCCGGGCTGATTGTTAATGACCCGCGAAACGGTCCCTCTGGAGACGCCGGACAGTTTGGCTATGGACTCGAGCGTATACGACAATCGCTATCACCGCGCTTCTTTTTCTTTCATTATTTCAGTGTCGGGCGCCGCTTGTCAAACTGTAGTTGGATCGCCGTCATCCGCAAGCGAGACCCGGACACGGACCTCCGCCTCGAACGTCCGGTTCCACGGCAACCGCACCGTGTCCAGCTCCGCGCCGATGATCGCGCCGCCCGCCCCTCCGGCTGCAGGGAACACAGGTCCGAGCAGCTGCCGCTTCGTCTTGTCGAACAGCTGCCGCACGATCTCGGCGGCCTTGGAGTTAACCCGGTCGTAGTCCGACTCCAGATCCCACGGACTTCCGCTCAAACCCTGCTCCGATATCCAGCCATTGACTTCGCCTCTCGCCTGGGCCTGATAGCCCCATTCGTCCATCAGCCTGGAGAGCAGAAACGAATAATGCTCGGTATCCGCCTCCGTTTTATTGGAAGAGGAAGCGCCCATCGTCTGCAGCGTCCGCGCCACCGCATGCGCGATGCAGGTGCCAAGCGTATTGCCGGCCGTATTCCAGCCGGCATAAGCGGTAAGCCCCGTAAACAGCCGTTCGTCCAGCAAGTACCGGACCAGCTCCACGTCCGAGGCGTTCGGCATCGCTACATCGGCGACGGCGACCCGGCGGCCTTGCAACATGTCATAACGGGCGCTTTCGACCAGATCGGTGAGCATATGGCGCGAATCGAAACAGGCTTTTAATCCGTGAGTCTCCTGACCGCAGTCCGGTTTACCCGACATCGGAGGGTTTACGGACAATATCAGATCCGCTTCCTGCGCAGCGCCTACGACGATCGCGCCCGCCGACCACAGATGCGCCCTGACCGTCTCCTCCACGGGCCGGTCCTCAAAGGCCGGGATAGTCAGCTTGCCGGCTTCGGACGAAAACCGCGGATACACCTTCACCCGGCGGCCCGACAACGTCTGCATCATCCGGGCAAGCAGCGTCTGAGCCGCTTCGTCAGCGCCCGGGTACAAGATCGTTTTCGCCTGCGCCCGCTGCTCGTACATCACGCGCTGCAGCTCATGCTGCTCGGGAATATGGACGCCCACCGGGCTTGCATCCTCCTGCGTAATCGCCAAGTAATCGATCACGCCTGCACCCGCCCATTCGATCAGCTTGAGGTGCACGAGTTTATTCCGCTCACGCGCGCGGAAGAAGTCCTCCAGCACCTCCTTTGGAATTTGCGAGCGCACGCGGGCAAGCTCTTCCTCCAGGCCGCTCTCCTGCAGGCGGTGGACCCGGTCATACAACCGGGCGTAATCGGCTACCAGCTTCCAGTACTTGGCGAACAGCGCATTTTTGCCGGTAACCGTTATTCGCATCAGCACGCTGGACACATAGATCGGCTTTGACGGATACCGTTCCTTGATCTCCCGCAGCACGTCCAGCGTCTCCATCGCCTGCTCGAAGCTTCTCTCGCAGGTTCTGGAGGCGATCAGCCCGCCATAAGCGAGCTGGTCCGCCGCCACGACGATGCCGTCCGCTTGCGAAGCCGCTTCTCGAAGCCAGTCCCGAACGGCGGAACAATCGCCCGGCGTCATGAACCGGCCGAGCCGTTCGACCGCCGGCGTAAGCAGGCGGAACCCGCCGATCGCCGCGATCGATTCGGGAAACGACCGGCAGCAAGGCCGGCTGTCTAACGGGACTAAGGCGATAGGCTTCATCTTATCTCCCTTCCGGCTGCATCCCGAGATTGCAGCCCTGTTCGATCAGCTTCACCTGAAGCAGCCGGATGTCCAGCTGCAGAGGCTCTACTCCCGATATAGCGGCCAGCGCCGCCGCTGTGCCCGCCGCTTCCCCGATCGCCATCGCCGTGGGCGATACTCTCGCCGAAGCAAGCGCTTCGTGCGTAGCGGATATGCAGCGGCCAGCCGCAATCAGATTACGCGCTGTATCGTTCAGCAGACAGCGGTACGGGATGTCGTAGGACGAGGCGGACTTCATCTCGGTGGCGTCCAGATCGCCGCTGTCCGGAGAATGGATGTCGATCGGGTACGAACCCCGTGCGATCACATCGTCGAACTTGCGTCCGGCGAGCACGTCTTCACCGGTGAGCGTATATACCCCTTGCATGCGGCGCGATTCCCTCACGCCGATCTGGGTGCCGCAGTTGATCAAGGCGGCGTTCTCGAACCCCGGAATCCGCCTGTTCAGAAACCGCACCGCTTCCATAACCTGTGCGCGGGATACGATCTCCGCCTGCGTAAGCGCCTGCCCGTCGGTTGCGTCGTAACGGATAACGCGCGTCATGTTGACGCTCACTTCACCCGGCGCCGGAAGTTCGAACAACAACACGCGGTCCCGTTCGATCGTCAGCTCGCCCGATTGTCTCGCCTCGCGAACCAGCGAGAAAAAGCCCGACACGCCGACATGAGAGCAGTTCTCCCAGTCTTCCGCCAGCACGAACTCGTCCGGATGGAGCGCCATGTACGATCTGACCCGTTCCAGATCGACGCCGCCCATCCGGAACATCATCGTCATCGGCTGAGCGAGGCCGTCCTTTTCTCTTCCTTTCAGAAACGGAACGCCGGCTTGCCAGATCACATCCCCGTCGCCCGTACAATCGACGACTACCGGAGCTTGCACCGTCTGCGGACCGGATTTGTTGTACACATGAAGCTTCCCGATCCGTCCTTCCGACACGTCCGCTCCGGTGACGACCGTATGCAGCATAAGCTCTACGCCGCTTTCCACGCACATTTGCTGGAGGACGTATTTCAGCTTTTCCACATCGACCGGCGTAACGGACGGAGCGAAGCCGACCATATCTCTCACATGCCCCGGAGATCCTCCGAGCTCCACGAGTTTCGCTATCGCCTCTTCGGCTATGCCGAGGACGAGCTGTTCGTCTTTGGAATGGAAGCTTTGCATCGGCCCGACCAAAGCGTTCGTAATCATCCCGCCGAGGAAGCCGTACCGCTCGATCAGCAGCGTCTTCGCTCCTCCGCGGGCGGCGGCGATGGCCGCCGCGGTTCCGGACGGCCCTCCTCCTGCGACGATGACGTCGTATCGTCCCAGGGTATCCGCTTTTCCTTGCTTGCTTGCCGTCATCCTAATCTCTCCCGTCCGTTTATCCTTATTTTTATCCGTTCCAACTACCGTTCGCAAAAAGGCGGAGATCGATAAATCCGACCGTAAAACCGTGAGCGCTCCCAAATAACTATACTCTAATTTGGTTTTCGTACAACTCATCGTTCGAGACCTGAACGAAATCACTCAACCGTTTCCATTCAGGGCGTCCATAGCCCGGCGGAAACGTTTCGTCGTCTCGTAGATCGACGACGCCTCGGTCCCGGTTACGATCGCTCCGATCATGACGCCGCGCACGCCGGTCAATTGCAGCGCTTCCAGATCGTCGACCGTAATGCGGCGCTGGCTCGGTACGACAACAGGTTTGCCCGACGCTTCGACAAGTACTCGGTAGGCGAGCAAATCCCGGACCGTCAGTGGGGTGCCGTATTCCGTCCCCGGTACGATCGACGCCTCCAATACGTCAATCGGCAGCGTCCGGAACGACGCCGCTTCCCGTTCCGTATAGTCGCCGCTGACGGCGGCCATCGTACTGATTCTGCGCTCTGTGCAGATCCAGGCGGGGGCATGATGGGCGTACAGCGAGACGAAGTCGAAGCCGTAACCGACGAGCCGGTCGATCGTCTCCTTCGTCACCTTCTCCGACGAATCCCCCGGCACGCAGCCGATCGGCCCCGGGAATATCCGGGCGATCTCTTCCGCGAGCCCGGCATATTGCTCCGGCTTCCCGAACATCGTTCCGCTGGCCCGGTGCTCGATATTAAAATGGATTTTTATCGCATCCGCCCCTCCTTCCACCGCCGCCTGAATCAAAGGAAGCGAATTGGAAGGCACGCTGACGATCAAAGCCATCTTCTGTTGCAGCAGGTCTACCAATTTCTTCATCGTGTGACTACCTCCTGATCGTCCATCTGGGAGCGCTCCCGAAATGGAATGAACATAAGCCTATCCACAAGTTATCGCAACTTCTTTCGCTTGTCAATCACCTTTCATCGCGCGTCAGCCCTTCCTTGTCGCAGACGGGCATTCATACGGACTTAGGATGAAAAAGCCGTGATAGGGCGGGCGTGTGATGGAGCTGGGGGCTGGTGCGAGCGGGTGGGGGTTCCGGGCTGATGGTACAGGGCTGATGATGCAGAGCCGACGGAGAAGTGCTGAAGATGTAGTGCTGAGCATGCAAAGATGATGGTATTCTGCTGATAGTATTCTGCTCTGATGGTATTCTGCTCTGATGGTATTCTGCTGATAGTATTCTGCTGATAGTATTCTGCTGATAGTATTCTGCTGATAGTATTCTGCTGATGATGGTGCTGAGCAGATGGTACTAGGCTGGATGACCCACGCTGACGATGCAGAGCTGGTGGTTCAAGATGCTAGTTGGCTAGTTGAGTAATCAGGTTGCCGGCTGATTGCAGCGGAAGAAACATTTCCGTCATTCAAGAAACCCCTCGGATTTAGCAATTAACCGGAAGAATCATTTCCGCTATTCACGGAATCCCCCCCGATTTCAACTATAACCGGAAGAAACACTTCCGTTATTACCGCAAAAACGAGCCTCGCTCGTCCTTTACCCCTAAATAGCGGAAGCAAATCTTCCTCTATAAGCCGATCTGAAGCGCAATCGTTCAAATAAAGGAAGTTTTTCCTCCGCAAAAGGAAGTTTTTCTCCCGCTAAAGGAAGTTTTTCTTCCGCTGTCACTGCCGCCTCTGGCAATTATCGCCTCCGCCAGCCGGTTCGTTCACAAAATTTCAACCCCGAACCGCCTAGCGGGAAGCCGCACGCCAAATCACAAAGCCCGAATCCGATGCTGAAGCAGATCGGCAAGCTCTTCGGCCCGGTCCCACACGAACGGGCGCACCTGATCCGTCTGGATCGGCACACGGTCCGCCTCCTTCCGGTTCACCGTCCAGACGACCGGTACGTCTAGGCCGAGCGCCAGCCCTGCGGCAAAGTACACTTCCGGCGATGGCACCGATAAATCCGCGATCAGCAGCTTGCTGCCGGACATGAGCCGGATCGTATCGTCTCCGACCTTGCCCGCCTCCGGCTTGCCGGCCAGTCTTGGAAAGTACCCGCACCCTTCGAGCTTCGGAAATACTTTCTCGGCCCATTCCGTCCTCATCTCCTCGTGATCGGCCAGTATTACGAAGCAGGGCTTCAACTGTTTGCCTCCGGCTTTGGCGGCCGCTTCCTGCCACCCTTTGTCCGTCAGCCGGATGGTCGAACCGGCCCGCTCGATCAGCCGGTCTTCCCGGAGCTTCTCTATAATATGGACGAACTCCTGCAAGTTCGGCGAATACGTCAAGTTGTACTGCTCGGGCAGCTGCCGGATGACGACCGCTTCGTTCGGCCCCGAACAACGCCTGTGGAAATAAGTGAGCAGCAGGTCGGCCTTCTCTTCGATCGAGGCCGGTACGCGCGGAGACTCGCAGATCGGCTCCAGATCGTCGATCGCAAGAGCAACCGTTTCCCCGCATTCACTCATATCGCGGATATACCCGGAGACGATCGGGAACGTCTGGTGCTTCACTTGATAAGAAAGCGCGGCAAACGGGTCATAGCTGTCCGTACGCAAACTGTATTGGCTGTCGGGAGCACAGCTGCAGCCGACAAACCAGCTGTATTCGCCTTTTTCTTTAACCGGTACGATTTTATCGCAAAATAAACAACGTTTCGTTATCATTTGCTGTCGTCCCCCCTATAAGTGCGAGTTCAAAAAGTCCGGTTTTCAGCACCGAGAAGATGGGATGAAGCTAGGAAATGAGGAGCGTAGTGGGAGCTTTTGTGAGCACCGGAAGTTCCGGCTGAATTCCATATTCGATGTGAAGTAGGCTTCCTGTATCTGCTCCGTGATCAAAAGTGGACTTTTTGAACTACCTCTATAAAGGAATGTTCGTATCGGATCTTCCGGATAAGGGGGCAAGGCAAAAGCCGCCCTCACCGGGCGGCTTCTGATCTACTCGCTTATATATCCGTAACGAGCCAGCAAACGCAGCAGCAGAACAGCCGCCTGCGCGCGGGACGCTTCCGCCTGAGGCTCGATCGTCCGGTCCGTCATCCCCTGGATGAAACCGAGACTGATGGCGCGCGCCATACCGGCCTTCGCCCATTCCGAAATCCGGCCGGCGTCTTCGAACCGGTCCAGCGACGTATCGTCGTCCGGCTGCTCCGAAGCGCCGCGGCTGAGCAGATTCACGGCCCGGCCGACGAACAGCGACATTTCTTCGCGCGTCACCGGATCGCCCGGACGGAACATGCCGTCTGCGCCTTGCGCAATCCCGGCTCGGGATGCCGTTTCGACGTACGCGTAATACCACGCTTCCTTCGAAACGTCCCGGAAAGTCGGTGCTTCCGGAGCATCCGGCTTTTGCAAACCGGCACCGATCAGCGTCTCGACGAGCATCTTCGTCATTTCCGCGCGGGTGATCGCCCGATCCGGCTCGAACCGGTTCTCCGATACCCCGTTCACGATATGTCGGCTGACGAGAACATCGACGTCCGGCCGGCTCCAATGCCCCGGCATATCGCTAAAGCTGCGTTCATACAGAAGTACGGCGTACTGGCCGGATTCCGTCACATCCGTGCGGACCCGATGCTCCTTCTCCTGTACAATTCCCCCGGCATATACCCATCCGGCCGCAGCCATCGTGTTCCGCTTATACAATCCGAGACGGGCTGCATCCAATCCGTTTAACAGAGCAGGGTCGTATTCGATCAGCAGCGTTAGCGGCTGCTTCGGTCGGATCGTCCCGAGATTCAGCTCGTAAGCCGGGGATGTTAACGTATATCCCGATCCCGGCTGCGCCGCCGGGCTCTCGCTTTGCACAACCGTCATCTTGCTGCCCGCAGGGACAGCCCCTTCCTGCACGACTACCTTCACCTTGCCGTCATAAGCGGCGTACGTTCCGCCCTTTGGCTCAATAATCCATTCCGAGCCTGCACCCGGCGATTTCGGAGGTACCGGCGCATAGCCGCCTCCGCCGCCCGGACCCGGCAGCGGTTTGCCGTTCGCAGGCTTCGTCGAGGCAGAAAGCAAACTGCCTATCGACGGGTTGCCGCTCCGGTCCACAGCCTGGATCGTGAGCTCGTACTCGGTATTCGGCTCCAGTCCCGAGATCGTATACGTCCCGACTCCCGGATCGACAGCGGCCGTCTTCGCCAGGGCGAAACTTCCGACCGGCTTCCAGCTCAGGATCAGCTTCGCCAGATCCGGCGCTACCGAATCGGTCCAAGCGACCTGGAGCCGGTCCGCTTCCGCAGCGGTCACCCTCAGATCGAGGATCGGCAGCGGCGGAGAGTAATCGTCCCGTTCCCGCTCGCCGATCGTACGCATCAGTACGACTCCGGCCGATTCGTTGCCGTTCGTATCGGCGGTTGCCAGCCGGAACGAATAGTCGCCCTGCTCCAGTCCGCTCACCGACACCCATTTCGTCCCTTTGCTCACATCAAGCGGAGCACCATAGGCCGGATCGGACGATTTTTTCCAGTATACGCGCACTTTATCGAAATCCGCGTCTGCCGGGTCGTTCCAGATCAGCGTAATCGAATCGGACGTCATCCCTTCACTGACCCCGCCTACCTCGGAAGGAGCGGCAGCATCTTGCCCGTGAACCGCAACCGTTCGGCGGACGTCGGCCTGAAGCGGAATGTCCGCATAGCTTGTAACCAAGCGGCTTACCGTTACTACATACGTCTCGCCGGCCGTCAGCGGCGCCGCAGGCTGGAACCGGATGCCATACGCAAGCATCCGTCCGCCGACCGTCACCGGTCCGATCCCGTACACGCTTCCGGAGACGGTGCCTTCCCGTCCGTCTAAGCGGATCAGCTCCGGCGCCAGATCGTCCGCGTTAACCGGCTTCGAGAAGTAGACGTCCACCGAGCCGCCTCCCGGCCGGGCCGTAACGGAAGTAACTTCCGGCGGCTGATAGGATACGATCGGAACGTTCACGTCGAAATGCGGCGGCAGCACCTCCATCTCATGGCTGTAGGCCGTCTCATACCCATCCTTCTCATACATGACCTGCCATCTGCCCTTCGGCACGTCCCAGCCGTACCGCCCTTCCCCGTTCGTATACTGAGGGTTGGCCTGGCCGTACCAGGCCGCATCCCAGACGTTCCATAATCCGCTGACCGGATCTTGCTCCAGTACGGTGGCCTTCACATCCGGAACGCGATTGTCCGGCAGCCCTTCGTACACATAACCGCTCGGGTCCCATATAAATTTCGGATCGGCTTGCGGTTTTTTCTCCGGATAAGGCTTCAGCTTGCACTTAAATTGATCCAGCGCCTTCTCCAGCTTGCCTTGTTCGTCTTCAACGAGCGAGTCGAGCACGTTTTCCGCCAGCAGCCCGCTCAGCCAGAACCCAAGAGCCGTACTGAGCCCGAGCGTCTCGGGACCCAGAACGAGACCGGCCGCCTGAAGCGTCCACTTGATCCCTTCATGGATCATGATCGTTGTGCCGATTTCCTCCGCCCATCTCGTGTAATACTCGCTAGCTCTCGGATCGCACAAATTTTGCGCACGGATCAGCAGCTTCTCGGCTTTTTCGAACAGTTTCGAGGCGCCTGCGAGATCCTTTAAGCTTTTTAGTTTATCGATCAGCGCCATAACATCCGGTACGTGATCGGTCAGGGCGTCAAGCGTCAGTTGAAGCGCGAGCTTGATCATTTCTTTTTTGCCGCCGGACATGATGCGGACTTCGCCCTGGCCAGCTTTGCCCGTCGTCCCGGCCGCCTTTTGGCCGAGCCGCTGCAAGCCTGCGGCCAGACTTCCCGCTTCCCTGATTTCTTCCGCCGGAATGTTGATGCTGAAATCGATGACGAGCGAATTGCCCTTTTTCTTGTAGCTGACCGACGTGCCGTAGACGGGAAGTCCGGTATACTCCGCCTGCCTGTATTCGTCCGGCGTCGGCTCGTAATTCGGCATTCTCTGAACCGTAATCTGCGCCTGCGCATTCATATCGCCGGGCACTTTGGCGTCGATCACCGCCGACTTGGCCGAGTCCGCCGTCCCGTTAAGTACGGCATTCAAGTCCGCATCGGGAATCGTGATTTTCTCGATCGTATAGTTTTGCATACGGGACGGCAGCCGGCTGCGGAACTGCTCCTCCGTCGGCATGCCGCCCGCCGTATCCGGAACCCACTTCGGCTTGACCCGGTAAGACACCCATACCGGACCGATATCGTCTGTTGTCGGAATGGTCGCCTTGAACAAGCCATCCACCTTTTGAGCATTAGCGATGTTGTTGCCCATCTGCACCGTTACGTCGCTAATGCGTTCCGGCTGGCTGAAGCTCATCTCGAACAGGAACGGCTTACCCGGCACGACGACGTAGGGGAATATAGCCTGCCCTTCGGACGGGCGGAACGTCATCCTGCGTCCGTCGGCCTGCATCATTGACATTTCCTCCAGCAGCGCCGCTTCCGGATCGACGTTCACGAGAGCCGTCGCGCTCGATACGTGCCGTCCGCCGACGATCGTCTCCGCCCGCAGCCGGTGTTCGGGCTCGCGGGATTCGGGCAATTGTACGGACAGGTACCAATAACCGGCCGGCGAGCTTACCGCCTGACCAAGCGGCACATTTCCGTCATATACGGTCACCTGTTCTCCCGCAGGCGCCTTCCCGTTCACTTTCATGGAGTAACCGGTAACCGTCTCCGGCGCCGCAAGCGTGATCGGCACCGTATCAACCGGGAGCACTCCGAGAAGCTCCTCACGCTCCTCAGCGCCGTACGTATAGCGCAGCGAAGCCGATAAAGCCTTCTCCTGATTCGAGTCCACCTGGTCGATCGACAGCTGGAACAGCACGACTCCCGAAGCGCCAGCCGCGACAGTTCCCAACGAAATCTCCGCAGTTTGTCCCTGCATCCTCGCTTCGCCCGGCTGTCCTCCCACCGTGACGCTGCCCGGTACGATCGCGGTGCCTTCCGGCAGTCCGATCGTTAGCTTCGCTTGCTCCGCCTGTCCCCGGGGTTCTCCCGTATTGGCGTAGCTGATGCGGATAGCAGCGGCGCTGCCAAGCGTGGCCGGTCCGGACAAAAGCTGGAGACTCGTTCCGCTTCTGCCTTTGAACTTCCCGCTGCTGCCCAGCCGAATGTCGCCAAGAGGCTTCAATTCGCCCGCCCCGAGCCGGAAGCTTACGGTTTGAGCAGCCGTTGGACGAGACGGGTTGTCGCTGACATACAGCATGTAATTACCTTCCTCGGCGATGTCCAGTCTAAAAGGTCCGCTGTTCAGCCAAACGATCCGCTGCAAATTCAACCGTCCCTGCTCGCTCAGCCGGTACAAATCCCCCCGGTAGCTTGCCGAAGCGGAGCCCTCCGGATGAACGATCGTACCGGTTACCGACGAACCGGCGCTTTCGAGATACAGATCAACGGCGCCGTTCCGGTTCTCGTCGATCGTCGTCTCCGCACACTTCTTGGACAGACCGGCCTCCCGGCCGTCGGCGCATATTTGGACGACATCGCCCTCCTGCGCCCGGATACGCGCCGGGTTCCCGTGCTCCAGCACCGAATGCGTGGACGTCAGGTGCATATGGATCGCGACTCTCCAATCGAGATCGAGCGGACCTTGCCAATTGCCGCCGGGCAATTTGGTATACAAATTGATGTTGACCCTCGCATCCATATTCAGCAGCTTCGGGTCCCTTTGAACCCGCTCGCCTTCCGTTACGTCCATACGGGCCGGCTTCGAACGCACCAGCGCATTCGATTTGCTTACCGCCTCCACGGTGACGGAACCTGCCGGTACTTCCATGCTGTACATGCCGTTCTCGTCAACCGCTGCGACGCTGCGGAACGATTCATTGTAGATGTGAACGGCGGCGTCCGGGGTCGGCTTGCCAGCCGGGTCCAAGGCGCTGCCGTACAACGTACCGCTGGGCTTCGCCACCGGTGAGACCGACTGCTCATAATGCTCCCGGTCCAGCACGAAAGAAGCGGTAAAGGGCTTATAGGCCGGCTGATCGCTCATGTCCGTCGTTAACGTGACCGTTTCCCCGACGAACAACGCTTTTTGAGAGACGATGATACCGTCCGGTCCCGTCTTCCCTTGGTCGACCGACCCGCGCTTTCCGCGAAGGACGTATTTCACGTTCGGAAGCGGCTGGCCTTTGGCGTCAAGTACCGTGATGCGCACTCTGGCCGGCGGCTCCAGCTGAGCTTCCGTCTGCAATCCGTTCCGAATTTCGATGTTTTCCCTATTCCAAATAACGGTTCTGTTGCTGCCCATAATCGTAAACGAATAATCCGTTCCGGAAGGAAGCGGAATCGCAATCTCCCCGCCGCCTGTCCCGATCTCGCTCCACGTCGCGTACGATTTCCCCCGGACGGTTAAATTGCCGTCGTATTTCCCGAAATCTTCCGGTATGGGATAAACGTTCACTTTCAGTTTGCCGGCAACCGGATAATACAGTCCGGTCACCTCTCTTTCCGTACTCCGGCCGGAAGCGTCCGTGACGGACAGTTTTACGCGCCGCACCTCGGAGATCCCGTCTTCCAGCACAAACGTCCCTTTGTACCCGTTCGGAGCTTCGGGGTCCGGCTCCATCGCGATTTCTTTCGTCTGCTGCGCCGGCTCTTCCAGCAGTTGCCCGGCAGCGTCGAACCACGTTTTATACTCCACCGTCATCTTGGCGCTGCGGTTCGCTTCGCCTTTGAACCGGACCTGGAGGCCGCTGCCCGTTACGGCATATTTCGAGCCGCCCACCCGGATCGTATCCGCGTTCCATAGCGGATCGGCGATCGACAATTCCGGAGTAAAAACGGTCACTTCGTCGGAGAAAGGAGTCTGCGTGCCCGACGTTGTCCGTTTGTGCACCTCATACGAATACGAGGCTCCGCTTGCCAGTCCCGCATCGGTGAACTTCGTAACCGACGGATCGTTTACTCGGCCGACTTCGGCTGGGTCGGCGCCGCCTGTCTTCCGGTAGATCACGAAGCCCGCCAAATCCGTTTCGTCCGCCGGAATCGACCACGTGATGTCGGCGATCCCGCCGCCGGCATAGACGACCTGGAGGAACACGCGGAGATGGACGGTCGCTTCCGCCGTTAGCCCCTGACGGACCGTATATCCTTGATCCGATTCCCTCAAAGGCAGCTCGCGGCCAAGCGAGGAGCGAAGCTTCAGCTCATAGCCTTCGCCTGAAGGGAGACCGCCGAACGTATAGGAGCCATTGCCGGTCAGCGTTACTTTCTGTTCGCCCTGCAACGCGCCGCCGCTCAGCGTCAGTACCGCATTTTGGAGCCTCGATCCGTCCTCGGAGCGGATGTGCAGCTTTAAGCTGCCGCCTACGGGGATATCCAGCGTCTTGCTCCGCTTGACGGATGCGGAGGCTACAGTTAAAGTTACTTCCGCGCTGCGGATCTGCTTGGCGCCCTCCGGGATGGCGAATTCCCCCGCATAAAGCGGACTTGCCGCACCGGAAGCGGTAAGCGGGATAAGCAAGCTGTCAGTCGTATCGTCCGCCTTCACATAGTCGATACGGGCTTCTGCGCTCCCACCGGGACTTCCTTCCGCTTCGAGCCGCACTGTTCCGTTCAGAGAAGCGTAGCCGGAGCCGCTCCGCTCGGTCGTCGCCCTGACGTCGTTTAACCGCACCTCCGATCCGCTCTTTGTCGCCGCAACGACCGTTAATCCGTTCGCACTCTCGTTTCCTGCCGCATCCGCCGCTTTTACTGTAAATGTATATTCAGTACCAGGCAGAAGCCCCCATACGGTCCCTTCTGTTGCAGTGCCGGGAAAAGAAACGTAAGAGGTACCGCCGTAGGACACGCGGTAGCCCGCAACGGCACGGTCGTCGCTTGCCGCAGGCCAGCTCAGCGTCACAAAGTCGGCTCCCGCTTCCTTCACCAGGGCGCGGCCGCCCTCCGGGAACACCGGAGGAACCGTATCGTCGGGAGGCGGCGCCTGCAAAAGTGCGAGGAACAGATCGGATACACCGTTCGTATCGCCCGTGATCAGATCGGAAGCTTCCGATTCGAACACCACGTACATTCCGTCGCCGCTCACTGCGGGCATTCTGGAGCTGCCGCTAGCCCATCCGCCTGCATACGTGAGACTTAGCGGAGCCGTCTCCCCGGTATGCCGATCGAACGCATATACGTCGTATACGCCGTTGGAGTCGCCTGCAGCCAGATTGGCCGCTCTCGAAGCGTAAAGGACATACCGGCCGTCGCCGCTTATCGAAGGCGATTCGCTGTCTCCGTCCGGCAGTCCTCCGGTGACTGAACGGCTAGCCGCAACCGTCTCGTCCCGGTCCCGGTCGTACACGTAAATAACCGGAAACAGATTATAATCGCTGTGATCTTCGTACTTAAACGCCACGTAACGTCCGTCCTCGCTAATGGACGGATCGTAGGAAATCGTCCGGTCGCCCGGGAACGTCGAGATCCGCTTGACCGTTTTGTCGGGAATATGAAATAAATAAACGTCCAGGTAGCGGTCCGTATCGGTCCGGTCCATGTTGCTCGCTTCCGTAGCGAAAGCAATATACTGACCGTTGCCGCTAATCGCGGGCGGACCGCTGTCGTCGTTCGCGATCGTTCCGTCCGCCAGCCGCAGCAGCGACACGGAGTCCGTCTCCCGCTCGTACAGGTATACACTCAGTTGATCCGGTGCGTCCGGCACCAGCTTGGCATAGGAAAGGAAGACAATTCTCGAGCCGTCGCCGCTTACAGCCGGCCTGTAGCTGTCGCCGTTGCCTGCCCCGCCTTCGGCCGGATAGCTGATTTTGGCCATACGTCCGGTATGCCGGTCGTACAGAAACACATCCGCCGCCGGGCCGGCCGCGTCGTCCGTTATCAGGTTCCCGGCATACGAGGTAAAGACGATATATCGTCCGTCGCCGCTTATTTTCGGCTCGAAGCTTATATTGTCGGCGGAAGCTCCGTCTCCGGTTTTACTGATCAGCTCGATCGTGTCGGCAACGCGGTCATACAGGAATACGTCCGTTTTTCCGTTCCCGTCCCGTTCCGCCAAATGATCCGCATCCGAATCGAATACGACGTATCTTCCGTCATCGCTCACATCCGGACGCAAGCTCGTTTGGTTGCTTTGTTCCCCGGAGCCGGAGACGTTTACGCGGGTGATTTGCCGCCCTTGGGTCACACGGGCTGTGGCCGGGGCGCTTTCGGAACGGTTGCCGTCCGCATCCAGGCTGACGAGCACGACCTCGTATTCGGTTCCGTTCGTAAGTCCTTGCATAGCCGCCGTCTGTACGCCCGGCGCGATCCGAGCCGTTTCTTTGTAGCCGATCGCCCCTTTCTTCCGCCACTTCACGATGGTCCCGACATAATCGAGAGAAGCCGGGTCGGTCCAGCGGACCTCCAAACCTCCGAGTTCCGGCAGCAATGCGATGCCGCTAGCGGTTTCCGGCGGCGTCGTCTCAGGCTGGGCAAGCGTCGAAGCCGACGCCGATATCCGCGCCGCGCTCCAGTTGTAGAACGTATCGCCCGGCTCTACGGCGAACGAGTACGTTCTGCCCGGCGACAATCCGGTAACGAGATAAGCCGGTTCCGGTACGATATCCAGCAGTACGCCGTCGCGGTATACCTTATAGATCGCCGGACTTGCTTCATCCAGCGCCGGCGTCCAGCGGAGCGCCGCATAGGAGCCGCCCGTTTGCGCTGCAGCAAGCGCGGCGCCTTCGCCCCATACGGGCGGTGTCCGGTCGCTGTTCGCGTAAACCGGCAGTTCCCTGAAATAGATATGCCCGTAAGTGGATTCTCCTTCCGGTTCGCCTGCCAAGTTGGAAGCGACCGAATCGAAAACCGCATATTTGCCGTTCCAGCTTACAGCTCCGCGGATGCTGTCGGCGTTGCCCGGCTCGCCAGCAGGAGATGCGCTCATCAGCTCCGTCTGAAGGGTCTCGCGGTCGTGCAGGTAGACGTTCCGGTTGTACGCGCCCGGATGCAGTTCATCGTTCGAGTAAAACACGATCCACCTGCCGTTCGCGCTGATCGAGGGCGATTCGTTCGATCCGAAGCCCGGTTCCGCGGACAGGGTCACGTTTACGATCTCCGTCGTTTTCGCGATTCTGTCGCGGACGAATAAATCCAGGTTGTAGCTGTCGTCACCCGGAATAAAATTGTTCGCATACGACGTAAAAACGACATACCGTCCGTCCGCGCTGATCGATCCGCTCTCGCTGGCGGAGTTCCCCTCTTCGCCCGAAGAAGATAGGCTGACCCGTTCGGTAAGACCCGTCTTCCGGTCGTACACGAACACGTCTGATCTGCCATTCGTATCGCCCGGCACCAGATCGTGCTCATCGGAGGTGAACACAATATATCGGCCGTCCGGCGTCATCGAGATCCGGGTCGTGTGGGGATACTTGAAGCTGCCGTACATCCGGTCCGTAATCCGGGTTGTCTGACCGCTCCACCGGTCCTTGACGAATACGTCCCAATTGTTGTTGAAATCATCCTCCACACCGTTCGTCCCGTAAGAAGCAAAGGCGACGTACCGGCCGTTCTCGCTCATCGCATACGGCCTCTCATACACGTATACGTAACCGGCGCTTACGTCTTCGGCTACTTTTTCCAAACCGCCCGTCTCGCCGTCGTACAAGTAGAGATCTTCCGTCGAGCCGGACCCCGGAGCGGCGAGCAAGTTCGTCGCGAAGGAAGAAAACAGGACGAATCTGCCGTCCATGCTCATAACCGGCGCATGACTGCTGCCGTTGGCCTCCAGACCGCTTTGCGACATGCTGATCCGTTTCGTCACCCGGTTCATTCTGTCGCGGAGGAAAATGTCTTCCTTGCCGTTCGTATCGCCCGCGACCAGATTGGCCGCTTCGGAGCCGAACACCACCCACCTGCCGTCCTCGCTGACGGACGAATACCGGCTGTCGCCGTTCCCCGGCTCGCCTAGCCCATTCACGCTGATCTTTTCCGTAACGATGGGCGGCTTCGTCTGGATCGTCACGTACGGGCCGTCTGTCGTCCGATTGCCGGACAAATCGGCCGCTTCGACCTTGAATACGTAAGAGGTGCCGGGCGTCAGTCCGCGAATGTTCGCCGGAGATTCGGAACCCCCCGGCAGCGGCGCCCCATCCTGATATAGAACGTACCGGATGAGTCCGGTCTCGCCGACCGCCGGCGTCCATTCCAGCCGGACCGCATTGTGACCGACCGCCGGCGCGTGGATAACGCTCCCGGCCGGCCATACCGGAGCCGTCCGATCCCCGGGGTCGGGTAGAACGGATAACAGCGTCCGATTCATGCTCCATGACGTACCGGATGCACCGGCCGTTATCGCCTGGCGCACTTCGCCCGCCGTGAGCTCCGGCTGTACGGCGCGAACGAGCGCCGCAGCTGCCGCGACATATGCGGCGGCGCTGGCCGAACCGGTTTTCGTGCCGTACTGCCCGGACGGCAGCGCGCTTAGGATCTCCTCGCCGGGCGCCATGACGGTTGTTCCCGGATTCGATCCGGCCAGCGGGACCGACAACCGGCTCAATGCTCCCGCCGATATCACCTGCGGCAGCGCCGCCGGGTAGTAGGCGTCGGTTTCCCCGTTGCGCACCGGCGTTCCGTCGTCTCCGCCCCCCGCTACTATGACGATCTGCTGCGCATAAGCTTCTGCGATCACACCGGACAAGTAGGTCGGAGGATCATACTCCCTGAACCCGGGGCCGATGTAGATGACGCTTACCCGCTCACCCGACGCTCCTCTCCACTCCATCGCTCTGCTGACTGCAGCCGCTACGTTAAAAGCGCTGTCGGCCGCCTGAACCGGCAAAATCGATACCGGCATCGTCCCGGCCGCGCCGGTTATCCCGATCCCGTTGTTGGCAGTTGCGGCGATGATGCCTGCGGCGTGCGTTCCCCGCTCTTCCCCGTCCGTCAGCTTGTTCACGGCCCGTACCCCCGGAGCCGCATCCACGCACGGAATCTCCCCGTCACCCGAGCAGTCGATCAGCGGCAGCAGCCTGCCGGCAAGATCCGGATGGGCCGTGTCGAACCCGTTGTCGATGACGGCGACGACGACCGGCGGCATGGCACCGTAAGCCGCGCGGGTAACCGTATTCCACGCCGCTTCCGCTTCGATCGCCCCGAGCGCCCATTGCTGCGGCAGCAGCGGATCGTTCGGAAGCAAAGCAGCCAGGCTGTATACCGATCCCGTCACTCCAGGCCCCGGCGGCCGCTCCAGTGTCGCGGCCTGAATCGTACGGATTTCCCCTGTGCTTTCCGCGCTTTCTCCGCTTACCAGTTTCTCCAGCAGCTCTTTGGCCTCCGCAGCCGTCAAACCGTCTACAGCCGACGACGACGCTTGAAGGACCGGCGATAACGTGCTCATCAAAATAATAACGACCAAACAGGCGTGAAAGGTTCGTCTCCACCAGTCCCGCTTTCCTCTGCGCAAACTCAAAACAAGTCCCTCCCGGGTATCAAACGATTTTTATGTTACATTTCGTATCTTCAAAACCAGAGCCTTACGGCCCGCTACGACTTTTTCTACTCCACAGCATCGGTAATGAAAATCTCCTCATCGTCGAACAACACTTTCATGTTGACATTTTCGAGTACCAAACGAACCGGTACGGACATCCTGCTGTCCCTGAATACCGCCTGAGCAGCCAGCGTGTGCAGCTTCCCGTTCACGTAAGCCTCCTTCTTGTCGATCGTCAGGACGATCTCGATCCCTTCCCCTTCCATCGTTTCGCTGCTCCTCCTTCATTCCCCGGCCTCATCCGATTGCTGCGGTTGTTCCTCCCGATTCTCGCTTTGCCACTTTCCGATGTCATCATCTGTCCACGATTCCAGCTGAATCGCCCGGATCGCCCTGCGGCTGATCTTCAACCGCTGCGGCCATAACACCTCGATCCGGTTCCCTTCCGGATCGCCGAATTGAAACGAAACTCCCCAGCCTTCGGTATACGGCCCATGTACGCGAATGCCCCGCGACCGGACATTCCTCCATAAACCTTGCAGCGCGCCTAGCGATTCTGCATAAAACGTCATCTGTACCTGACGTGGATCGCCGACAAAGCTGATCTCGTAATAGTCCGTCTCCGGCCGGAAAGCAAGAAACGTCTGATCCTCGTGCTTCCGGCAGAACGCCGCGAGCTGCATATCGAATACCGACCTGTAAAACGACGCCAGTTTCTTTGCATCCCGGGCGTACAGCGCGGCGCTGCCCAGTCGAAATGGATTGGTCATCCCTGCACCCGCTCCCTCCTCCTTCGTTCTACCCTAACCTTATCACGGACCCGATCCGGGAATAAGTATCCGGTCAGATACAAATGGGGTATCCGAATGGATACCCCAACCCCATATTTCTATATCGCTTTGAGCCGAATCCGAGTAAAATAAGGAATGCCAGTAATTTCCGATCCTGATCGAAGAAGGTGTAAATCGATGGCAGAGGACGAACGGCTGGATGAGCTTGAGAGCCAAATGCTCGTCGGAAGACAGCGGGAAATCGCCGCCTTCCTGCAACATTTTCACGACAGCTCCCGGTCCAAAAAAATAGTAAACGTATACGGCACGGCCGGAATCGGCAAAAGCACGCTGCTCGACGAGTACGACAAGCTGGCGCAAGCAAGCGGCGGGATCACCGTTACGATCGACAGCGAAGGTTTCGTCAAAACGCCGGAAGCGTTCTGCCGCCACATCCTGGACTCACTCGAATGGCCTGGCGATGATTCCTCCGACCCGGCGCGCCTCCCCGTCGAATGCGTATCTGCGCTGAACGAAACGGCTTCCGGGCGGCGTGTCGTTCTCCTGATCGACGCTTACGAGCATTTGGAGGCGCTCGATCAATGGCTGCGGGAGTTTTTTCTGAAGAAACTCGATAAACACGTACTGATTGTCATCTCAGGACGGTATGCGTTGTCCGAAGTCTGGTATTTGTCCCCGGCATGGAGGCAGCTTCTCGTAAAGCTTCCTCTCTCGGATCTGGATTACGAGTCGGTCGTACGTTTCGCAGAATATACCCATATATTCGACCAGCCGACGATTCAGCGGATATGGCGTCATTCCGGAGGCCATCCTTTGACGATGTCGCTGCTTACCCTCCTCTTGGGTCAGTCCCCCACCGGCGAAGCTCAGCTGTACACGGACGATCACGATACGCTCTCGTTTATCGTAAGCCGCTGGCTGCGGGAAGTGCCGGGCGAGCATATGCGTCCTTTTATCGAAGCGGCTTCGGTGCTTCGGCAATTTAACCAGGAGAACTTGTCGTTCATCATGGACCGGGAGATTACCGCCTCCGAGTTTTATCAGCTCATCCGCTTCTCCTTCATCCGCAAAGTCGACCGCGGGTGGACCGTACACAGCCTGATGAGAGAGGCGGTCAACCGGGAGCTTCTCGCCCGGACTCCCAAGCGTTACGAGTCGATCCGTTCGCGGGCGCTGGCTTATTATTACCAGCAGTTGACCGAATCGGGCCGGCCGTCTCCTACCGCCAGAGAAGCGATAGAATTGATGTATTATATCGGCGACGCCTTGATCCGCGCGTTTATGAACTGGTTCGAGCTGTCGCCCCGGCACTTCGAGACGGCAGGCGCCAATTACCGGGAAGCGCTCGAGTTATACGCCCGGGACCGGTACGCCAATGCCAAGGATACCCGGATCGAGCTGTACGACCCTTATACGGACGGTTCGTTTCATTTTCACCTTACGGCGGAGCAGACGTGCTTCACGATCAAAGACATCGACTTCGGCGCCTTGTTCACGCTCGGATACGATGTCGTCCGGGTCATGAAAGACGCGGGAGGCGCCATCATCGGAGTCGCGGTCATCATACCGATTAACGCGAACACGCTGCCTTATTTGAAGAAAGCTCCGCGCTCGGCGGCGTACTTCAACCATCTGCCTCCCGATCTGGCGAAACGGCTGAACGTACCCGGCCATACGAGAGCCGGCTGGTTTATTGAGACGATCGATACCGCCGACTTCGCAGACGCTTCCCAGCAAACTGCAATCGGTCATCTGCTCCATTCCCTGATCTTCACCGGCGAGTTGATCATCGAATCGCCGTCGCCTCATCCGTACTTCGTGGAAACTCACAAAAGCCTCGGCTTCAAAACCGCGCCGTACGGCACCCATCGCATTTACGACGGCGTAACCGAAACGGCGACGTTCATACTCGACTTACATAACGAGCAAGTGCTCAGCTACATCCATAAAATGATACAGGTTACCGGGCAGGCCGGCCTTTTCCCTCCGCCGCAGCCTTCCGCCGAGGTAGCTGTGCCGGATCACACATCCCGAGACCGGATCTTGGAACGGACCGATATAACGGCGCGGGAGAAGGAAGTGGCGAAGCTGCTGGAGCAGGGACGCACGAACGCGGAGATTGCCTCGACCTTGTATTTGAGCGAGGTTACAGTCAAAAAACATATTAAATCGATGCTTGGCAAGCTGAACGCCACAAACCGGACTCAACTGCTAAAAAGGCTGCTGGAGTAATTTTGCAGGAAGCAGACGATTTCATAGAAGCAGCATTATAGTAAATTGCGGAATAATGCATTTGAATTCAAATTTAAAAACGTTCTGTAGTCCCTCCTTTCGGGAAGTTACAGAACGTTTTTGCAACAAAAGTCGACAAAATGGAGACAAACTAGAGTCTTCGTTGATCTACAACGCAAGCAAGTCTGGAGGAGCCGCACATGACCGCCGAATCACCTGTACGTTTGTACAAAATCAGGCAGCACGTTCCCGATAGCCGGATCGCCGATCTTCCTTCCGCGATACGCGGCTCAGTGGAGCAGTCGCTAAAGGAAGCCGCCCTGCCGTCCGGCGCGGCCGTCGCGATCACCGCCGGATCGCGGGGCATCCGAAGCATCGACGTTATACTGCGTACGGTCGTCGACCAGCTTCGGCAGAGAGGGTACCGCCCCTTCCTCGTCTCCGCCATGGGCAGTCACGGGAGCGGCGAAGCGGAAGGACAGCGTGAGGTGCTGGCCAGTCTGGGCATTACGGAGCGGTCGGTCGGAGCGGAGATCCGCTGCTCCGGCGAAGTGGTCCGGCTCGGCGCGACGGCGGGAGAGCCGGTCCCTGCGACCTCGGCTGCAACCTCGAACACAGCCGCAGGCGTCGCCGGCCTTCCGGTATATATGGCCAAGGAGGCGTTCGAAGCCGACGGTATCCTTATCATCAACCGGATTAAGCCGCATACCGCGTTTCAGGGCGATTACGAGAGCGGACTGCTGAAGATGCTCGCCGTCGGACTCGGCCGCGCGCCTGGAGCGAACAGCGTCCACAGCTTGGGGGCCAAGCAGCTGGCCGCCGCGATTCCCTCGATCGCGCGCGTCTGTCTGGAGAAGGCGCCGGTTATCGGCGGGATCGCCATCGTGGAGAATGCCGAAGAGCAGACCGCGATCATGGAAGGCATTCCGGCCGGGTCGCTGTTTGCCGCCGAGAAAAGACTGCTGCTGGAAGCGAAGCGGATGATGCCTTCGTTGCCGGTTCACCGGATCGATCTGTGTCTCGTCGGAGAGATGGGCAAAAACTACAGCGGCACCGGCATGGATGCCAATATCATCGGCCGGATGAGAATTCACGGGGTAGCGGAACCGAAGCTCCCGGATATTACATATGTCGGGGTACTGGGGCTGTCGTCTGCGTCCCGTGGCAATGCCGCCGGAATCGGGCTGGCCGATTTTACGACGGATGCCGTGGTCCGCAGCATCGACAAGCAGGCTACGTATCTCAATTGCCTGACCAGCGGTTTCGTGATGCGGGCGGCCGTCCCGATGAGCTTCGCTAACGACAGGGAGCTTGTGGACCAGGCGATGTTTGCATTAAAAACGCCGGACCCTCGGAAGGTCCGGCTGGTGTATATCAAAAACACGCTTCATCTCGATGAAGTTTGGGTATCCGAACCCGTCTGCGAAGAGCTTCGGGACCGGCCGGACTGTACGGTGCTCGAAGGTCCTCTCGCCTTGTCCTTCGACCGGAACGGGAGGCTCCTCCTGCCCGGATGTTCCGGAAGCGAAGCGGACTGAAGACTACGCCCGCTTTTTGTTCCGGTACAGCAGGAAAATAAAAAACGGAACGCCGATAATCGCGATCACGATCCCGACCGGGAGCTCGGCGGGAGCAAACACCATTCTTCCGATAAAGTCGGAGGCGAGGACGAGCAGCGCCCCGACTAATCCGCACACCGGCAATATCCGCCGATGCGCCCCTCCGACAAGCCGCCTCGCGATATGCGGGGCCATCAAGCCGATAAAGCCGATGCCGCCGGATACCGACACGCAGGCGCTGACCAGACCGATGCTGCACAGCAGCAGCAGCGCCTTCTCCTTCTCCGACGCTACGCCCACGCTTCTGACGCTGTTCTCGTCCAGTTGAAGAAGGTCGAGGATGTACGACTTCCGGATAATCACCGGGATAAGCAGCACCAGCCACGGCACAACCGCGCCGATATATTTCCAGTTCGCGTTGTAGATGCTTCCCGACGTCCAGACCGCGACCATCTCGAAGTCTTTGGCGTTCATCTTTAACGTCAGGTAAAGCGAGACGGCGCCCAGTCCGGCAGCGGCGGCGATTCCCGTCAGCAGCAGACGCTGCGGCTCCAGCCGGCCGTCCTTCCAGGAGATGGCGTAGATAAGCAGCGCCGCGGCAAGTCCGCCCGCCAGCCCGAACAGAGGCATCGCCATAATGGCGGCAAGTCCGGTCCCTTTAATCTGCCCTTGATAAAAATACAAAAAAATAACGATAGCCGCCCCGGCTCCGGCATTAATGCCCAGTATGCCCGGATCGGCCAGCCCGTTACGCGTCACGCCCTGCAGGACGGCCCCCGCGATGGCGAGTCCCATGCCGACCAGGATGGCGATCACGATGCGGGGCAGCCGCAGCTCGAAAATAACGAAGACGAAATCCTGCTGCGGATTGATCCCAAGCAATGTGGTGAACACATCCTTGACCGCCATATCGAACGCGCCGTTGGTCAGGCTCATATAAAAGGTCACCAGAATGATGCCGACGCCGACGGCCATCACGGCTGCAAAACGTCCGGTTGTCCCTTTATGCACGCTTTTCTCCCCCCCTCGTCCGGATCAGGTAGAGGAAAAACGGTACGCCGAGCATCGCCGTCACGACCCCGATCGGCATCTCGAACGGATAGTTGAGAAACCGGCTCAACACGTCGCAAAGCGCCAGGAATACGCCGCCCAGCACGGCCGAGCAAGGGATGATCCATTTGTAATCGAGACCGGTCAGAAAACGCGCGATATGGGGCACGATCAGGCCCACGAAACCGATCTTCCCGGCAATCGCCACCGATATGCCGGTCAGAATAACGACGCACAGCGTCGCCGCCAGCTTGATCAGCGCCGTCTTTTGGCCGAGGGAGACGGCGACGTCTTCGCCGAGCGCCAGTACGGATATCGACTTGGACAGCAGGAGCGCCATGATTATGCCGACGACCGCGAACGGAATGGTCAGCTTGATCAACGCCGGGTCCAACTGGTGCAGCCGGGCGTTGTACCAGAAGCTTATATTTTGCGATACTTGAAAGTAAGTCGACAACGCCGCGGAGACGCTGCTCAGGAACGTTCCGATAATCGTTCCGAGGATCGCCATCCTCACCGGAGACAGACCGCCGGGCAGAAGCGAGGCGAGGCCGAACACGAGCACGATGCTGAGCGCCGAGCCCGCGAACGAATACAGAATCATATCCATCGACGAACTGTTCGGCAGAAACACCATGCACAGCGTAATCGCAAACGCCGACCCGTCGGACACGCCCATAATCGAAGGGGATGCAAGATAGTTTCTTGTCATCCCCTGCATAAGCGCTCCAGAGACGGCGAGGAAAGCGCCGACCAGCAGCGCTCCCACCACACGCGGAATTCTGGAATGCATAATAATCTGATGGTTCACATTCCCTTCGTCAAACCGGAACAGCGAATCGCGGATCGTCCCGATATCGATCTGCTTGGCTCCGTACAGCACGGACAGCAGCATCGTCAGAACGATCGCAACCGGCGCGGTCCACAGGATGACGGCGGAGGCGCGCAACTGGAATCGCATAGGGCTCCGCTCACTTCGCCTGCATCAATTTGCTGGACTTGACCGCATCTAGGAACGCGATCTTGCTGTAAGCCGTGCCGCCTTGACCCGCCGGATCGACCAGGTTCACGAAGACGTTGCCGTTTTTGACCGCATTGATGCTTTTCCAGATCGGATTGTTCTGCAAATCTTGCAGCGCCTTCGGATTATCCGCATTTTCCTCCTCGGCGAACTGGACGAATACGTAGTCCGGATTCATCTCCGAGAACTTCTCGAGCGAGACGGTCTGCTGCGCCTTGGCCTGTTTGACTTCCTCCGGCACGGCGGCTCCGAGCTCCGCGTAGATGGACGGATTGAAGAATACGTCCTGCGGATACAGATTGATGCTGCCCGAGCGAACCCGGATCATAACGACCTTCTTGTCCTTGAATACCGGTCCGAGCTTCTCCTTCACCGCTTTGACCTCGTCCTTGTACGACTGCAGCGCCTTCTTCGCCTGTTCCTGCTTGCCCGTCAGTTCTGCGAGCAGATTGAGGTTCGCCTCCCAGTCCGTCGAGATGTGCGATATGGGAACCGTTGTACCGACCTTGCCCAGCTTCTCCAGCGTTTCCGCAGGAAACTTCGTGCTGGCGAGGATGACGTCCGGCTTGAGCTTGAGAATCGTCTCCAGGCTCGGCTGCGTTTTCTCCCCGATACCGGTAGAGCCTTCGGTGATTTTGGAGAAGATCGCCGGGAATTTGCCGCCTACGGTCAGCGCCCCGATCGGCTTAACGCCGAGCACCAGCGCGTCTTCCATCGATTCGACCGAACCGGTGATGACGATTTTGTCCGTAGGAACGGTTACCGTGTACTCCTTGCCGAGGTATGTCAGCTTTTTCGGGGCCGCCTGATTGGCTGCCGCCGGTGCCGCAGCCGCCGGAGTCTGGCTTCCGCTTCCTGCATGGGTCGTTCCCGCATTCCCTGTGGCCGGGGCGGCCGTCTCCTTCGCTCCGCAAGCGGTAAGTCCCAACATCAAAGCGGCAAGTCCTGTCAACATCAATCTCTTATTCACGTTTCTCGTTCCCCTCTCTTTGTTTACCCGTTTGAAAACATCCACTGCAGCGCCTCCGGAAAACGATCCGTAAAGCAGTTGAGCTCGTGGGACGCTCCTTCTTCGACGTGCAGCTTCAGCCGGTCCGGCGGGAACCCGCCGGCAAGCAGCACCTCATGTGCTTCAAACGTCCGGGCGACCATAGTTTTCTGAATGTTGGTTTTCGTTGCACCTTCCGCGGTCCCGACATACATGTAGATCCGCCGCTCCCCGTCTGCGATCGGCTTCTCCTTCATATACTCGACGAACCTCTCGTACCAGTACGAACCGGAGATGGAACCGATTCGGCCGAATACGCCGGGATGCTCATAGGCGGCGAACATCGAGATCAGACCGCCGAGGGACGCGCCGATCATGCCGGTATGACCGGGACCGCTCCCCGTCCGGTAGCGCTCCGCGATAAACGGCATCAGCTCCTCGACGAGATACGCGAGATACGCCGGCCCTTCTCCGGCAAAGTCGTTGAACTGCGCCGTCAGCTTGGGGGCCGGCCAAGGCGTATACTCATCTCGGCGTTCCTTCGGATCGATGCCCACCAGCAGCAGCGGCCGCACCAACCCGTCTGCCGTCATCCGCTCCAGCACCGTCAAACTGTCGCTTACATCCGGAGAGAACAGCTCATCCCCGTCGTGCACGTATACGACCGGCAGCTTCCCGGAAATGGTTCCGTATTGCGGCGGAACATACACCGTGAGAACTCTGCCGTTGTAAGTATGCCGATTGATTGTTCCTTCCAACTTGTCAGCCTCCAAGATAGCGGCATCCGCACAATATACGAGAACCGTTATCAGTTAATTGAAAATAATTCTCATTTAGAATTATAATCAACATCGGCACTCCCGAACATGGACAATTTCCGGAAATGAACTGGATGATCTCCATATACGTGACGAATCATGTCGTCCACCATCCGCTCCGCGGCGGAAGCCGAATATTCCCGCCAAGGGTCGGAGGAAATCGGATGGACGTAATTGCGGCGGACCGCCCTCAAATCTTTCCACAGCGGATTCGCTTGCAGCGACTGCCAGAACGCGAGCGATTCCGTCTCCTGACAGACGTTGACCAGAATCCGGCCGGCATCGATGTCCGCCAGTTCGGAGAAGCTTACCGTCCGGCCGCATACGGCTTCGTCGAACCCGCCCGGCGCATTCAAGCGCAGATCGCCGTACAGCACTTCCCGCATCCCGCGTCTCGGACAGAGCAGGCACGTATTCTTATGAATGCTGAGGACAAGCACCGTATCGTCCTGTATTTCACGCTTCAGCAGTTCGCGCGCCGTCGCCAGCTTTCTCTCGTAATCGCCGAGCCAGCGCTCCGCCTCGGCCGTCGCATCGAGCCATCCTGCGATCGTCCGCAGCTGCTGCCGCCAGTCGGCAGCGGGCTGTGTCAGGTTATGTACCGGAGCGATCGCCTCCAGCTTGAGCAGCTCATCGGGACGAAGATAATCCGCATGACACAGGATCAGATCCGGCCGCGCATGCGCCAGCGCCTCCACATTCGCCTCCCAATCGTGATTGAACCGGTAGGCGCTCAGATGAACGGGGATGTCGGAGCGGTATTTCTTATGATAGGACGCCGTCCATTTCGGATGCATCGGAGCCGCGTACGGCACGATGCCGAGCGCCAGCAGGTGTCCGAGGATGGCCGACGTGTAGGCGGCGATTTTGCGGCGGCGCTTCTTCATGTAAGCCGAAGGGGATACGCCCGCAGCCTGTTTGAATTTTCGGCTGAAATAAAACTCGTCGCTGTATCCGACCTGATGAGCGATATCGCGCAGCTTCGTTTCGGTCTGCACCATCAATTGTTTGGCGTGATTGACCCTGACCTCGGTCACGTAATCGATTGCGCTTTTGCCGTACGTCTTCTTGAACAGATCCACAAAATATTTCGGGCTGAGCTCGGCGATCCGCGCCAACTGCTCGATCGTCAAATTTTCATTGTAGCGGCTTTCGATGAATTGGCGCGTTCTTTCCAGCGCGCTGAGCGAGTCGTCCACCGGCAGTTGCCGCTTATGTTTCATCACTCCGTACAGCAGCTCGTGGAAGGCGGCTTGTCCCCGGAACCTCTCGAGCGGGTCTTCGCTGCGGCTGTACCCCAGCAGCAGCTCGCATTGGATAGCCGTTTGCGACTCCGGATACAGCGTTATTTCTCCCTTTAGCGGAAACGGCTCTGCGGCTTCCGAATCGGGCCGCACCTCGAATGAAATCCGGTACAGCTCCAGCCCTTCCGTACCGCCGGATACCCCTATCGTTTGCCCCGGCCATGCGGCATAGATCGTATCCGGACGCAGACGGTACTCGTCCAGATCGATGGTCAGACAGCCTTGTCCCCCCGTAGCTGCGATAAGCATATAAGAATCGATCAGTTGCTGCTCCAGACGGCCGCGCTGCCCGTCCACGCTCCGCAGCTTGATCCATAAGCGGTCCAAGACTGCCGGCCCGGGCAGCTGATCAGGAAGTCGATGAAACATCCTGGTTACGCCCCTTCATTTATTGAGAATGATTATCAGTATTAAAAGTAGCATGAACCCGTTCCCCGGTCAAGCCCAGTCTGAGCACGCCAACCTTTTCTCACCATAAGCAACTCCCGGCGCAGCTCCACGTCACACGCTGGCTGTCCGTCTCGCGTAGTCGGTATGGTGATGGCGCATCGCAATCGTAAGGCGGAATACGCCGACCTCCGCCGCAGCCCGCCGATTTCTCCCTGCTCCGGTTCCGGACGCGGTTGCCAAATGTTTGCTCTCCCGATTATAATGATAATCAATCTCAATTAGAGAAATGCTACTACGATACGGGGAGCCAAACCGATGACTTCACTCCAGCAGCAGCCTGTCCACATCCCGCGGTCCCAGCAGATGACCGCCGAATACCGGGGCCGAACGTACCGCATCTTTATCAGCATGCCCTCCCAATCGCCGCCGGCCTCCGGCTATCCGGTCATTTACGTGCTCGACGCCAATTCCGTGTTCGCAACGATGACCGAAACGATTCGCGCCCAATCGCGCACTCCCGAGAAAACGGGCGTATTTCCCGCTATCGTCGTCGGGATCGGCTACGAAACCGAGGAACCGTTTCACCCGAACCGGCATTACGACTTTACGATGCCCGTCCCCCGGTCCGAGCTGCCGAAGCACCCGACGGGCGGGGAATGGCCCAAGCAGGGCGGCGCGTCCGGCTTTATGACTTTTATCGAAGACGAGCTGAAGCCGGCGATCGCCGCCATGCATCCGGTCGATCCGGCCCGCCAGTCGATCTTCGGCCATTCGCTCGGAGGATTGTTTGTCCTGCACGCCTTCCTTACCCATCCCGGCGCTTTCCAAACGTATATCGCAGGCAGCCCGTCGATTCATTGGAATGAGAGCGCTCTGCTCGAGAAGGAGCGGACTTTACCCGCGAGGCTGAGCGGCGACGGCGGCCGGATCGGCCTCCTGATCGCGATGGGCGAACAGGAGCGTACGCACAAGAGCAACGCTTACGATAAAGCCGAAGCAATGGCCGCCCGCTTGTCCGCGCCGAACCATTCCCGGCTGGACGTATCGTTCAAATCGTTTGCCGAAGAAGGTCACATCTCCGTATTGCCGGTACTGATCAGTCATGCCGTCCGGTTTCTGTCGAAAAATCCCCGGTGAGCCGCAATAGGCGGCCCCTCCGGGGATTTTGTCCGTACAGCTTCAGCTTGCGCGGTGTCACGGGCCTCGGGTCAGACTTCGTCCGCAAGCGCCGCTTCCGGAACCTCAAACGAGACGCTCGTCCCTTCGCCAGGCTGGCTGCGTATCGACAATCCTTTGCCGTACAGCTGCTTCAATCGCCGATTCGTATTGATCAGGCCGATTCCGCCGCGGCTTGTCGTCCGGCTGAGCAGTCTGTTCACCGTTTCCTCATCCATTCCGTGGCCGTCGTCCTGCACCTCGAAATGAACGGCGCCTTGCAGCCTCAAGATCCGGATGCGAACGGTCCCTCCCTTCACCCGGCTGCATATCCCGTGCTTCACCGCATTTTCGACCAGCGGCTGGATCGTCAGCGGCGGAAGCAGCAGCTCGATGTCCGGTTCCACCTCCCAGACGACGGTCAGCCGTTCCTCGAACCGTTCCTTTTCGATATACAGATAAGCTTCGACCAGCTCCAGCTCATGGGATAGGCCGACCAGTTCCCCCGCGTTCAGGAAATCGAAGCTGATACGCAAATACGACGTAAAGGCGTCGCCCAATTTCCGCATCTTGTCGGTGTCGAGTTCGCTTAGAGCCATAATCGAGTTTAACGTATTAAACAAAAAATGAGGATGGATTTGCGATTGCAAGTAAGCGGCCTCCATGCGCAGCCGCTCCTTCAACGATTGCTTGACGGCGGCGAGCGACCAGATCCGGTATTTCAGATCCAGGGCGTCGACCGGCTTCGTGACGTAATCGTTGGCTCCGGCTTGAAAGCCGGCATAGCTGTCTTCAGGCTGGCTGCGAGCGGTCAGCAGCAAGACCGGCAGCTCGGATATGGCGTAACGCTCCCTGATCCGGCGCGTCAACTCGTAGCCGGACATCTCCGGCATCATCACATCCGCGATAACGAGATCCCACTGGCCGGCGGCAAGCAGCTCCAGCGCCTGGCTGGGGGACGTCGTCGTCCGGACCTGGTAAGACTCCGCCGAAAGAATGCCGGACAGCACCTGCAGATTGATCGGATCGTCGTCGACCGCGAGAATATGGATCTTGCCGCCCGCTCGAGGCGGCGATACGTCCGGCACCGGGGAGGCGGCGACGAGTTGGTCCCCGGCCGGCGGACGGTCCGCCCCGGTCCGGTCTGCCGCTGCGATCTCCTCTTCGGCCGGAAGCCCGAACGCGGGCGCGGAGGAAGAAGACTCGGACTCGGACACCGCCGCAAGCGGCAGCGTGAAGCTGAACTCCGAACCTTTGCCCGGCTCCGAACGCACGGTTAGCGTTCCGCCCTGAAGCTCGACGAGCTGCTTGCAGATGCTTAATCCGAGACCGATCCCTCTGCTGCGGTCCAGCCCGGGCGTCCCTTGCTCGTACGGCAGAAAGATGCGGGCCAACGTCTCTTCGTCCATCCCCGATCCCGTATCCGTCACATACGTGACGAGCATCCCGTCCTTCGCTTCCGCGGTCATCGTCACCGAGCCTTCATTCGTGTAGGTGATCGCGTTATGGACCAGATTTTGAATAATTTGCACCAGCCGTTTCTCGTCGGCGAGCACCGGCGGCATCGACTCGGGGATGTCCATCTGGAGAGCGATCGGTTTGTTATCGGTCATGAAGACAAGCATGCCCATAACGCCGGACGCTACAGACTGCACGTGCACGGGCTTGCGATGCAGCTGAATCCGTTCCTCCTTCAGCCGTACCACATCCAGCAGATCGTCGAGCAGACGGGACATCTGACGGCTGATCGAGACCAGCAGCTCCATGTCGCGCAAGCTTCTGCCCCCCATCACCGGCTTCTCCCTGTTCGCCACAGTCCGGGCGATATTCATAATGGCGTGCAGCGGCGTCCTCAGCTCATGGGACGTCTGGGCAAGAAATTGATCCTTCAGCTTGTCCGATTTGCGCAGTTGTTCGTTCAGCTTCGCATTGTCCTGCGCGTTGCGGACGTACCGCTTGAACCAGTACGCGGAGAAGCCGACGATCGCCGCAATAATGTCGATCGGGTAGTAGATCGCGCTGACCTTGCCGTACGGACTGATCATCCCCCATATAACGCTGGAGGCAATACTCGTCGCTGCGACAAGCAGGAAGAAGGCGTCCGGCTCCTTCCTGCGAGCCACTTTTCCGATCAGATACACAAACCAGATAAACGGAAGCATGTACAATACGGAAAATACACGGAAGCCGTAGCTATAATAAACGAGTGTCACTGGAGCAGCCACAATAAATGCCGAGTACGCGCCCAATACGGCGGCATACAGTCTGAACCGGGTAGAGCCGGACGGAGTATCCGAGAAATACCGGGCAAGCAGCACCATGAAGAAGGTCAGCCACATGTACGAGAGGAGCCTTATTTTAAACGACCACGTATAATTCAGCGGAAGCCATAGCTGCAGCAGCTTGTCGTGATCCGACACGATTGTAATGCCGGCCGCAAGCAGCAAAAGGAAAAAAACGAGAAAAGCTTTTTGCTGCGGATTAAACAAAAATAAAACGATGGCATACACCCCGTGAAGCAGCAGAACGGTAAACGTAACGAGCTGGAACCCGATCGAGTACCACCGTTCCGTGTCGACCGCCGCCTGCGTTCCGAAGCGTATCGGCTTTACGATGCCTCCATGTATCGTGTTGTCGAAGTTTGCTACGGTCACCAGCAGCTCAATCTCGTTCGTACCCGCGTGGTTGTAAGAAGCGGTGTAAGATGCCGATTTCGGTTTATACGCAGCTGCGCTTTCTCCCAGTTGGCCGAATTCACCGGCGAATTCCCCATTAATTTCGAGTCGGGAAGCCGCCTGTATATCGGTGATCCAGAACGCATACGGCTGATCCGGCAAAGGATCGGCGAGGATTCGCAGCCTATATGTTCCATAACCAGACGGGGAACCTGTCTGTTCGTCGATCGTTCCTTCCCAATCGCCTGGAACCTGAATATATTGGCGCCCCTCCCCGGACGACCGCACGTCTTCATTGAAGACGAGAGCTTCGGGATACAGCTCCCATTCGCCGTTCAGTTGGATCGTCCGCTTACTGCTGAAGTCCCATCCCCTCAGATCCAGCACGCCTTGAACCGCAGTCGGAGCCGGACCTAGGGAATACTGGAACCAGAATACCCGAAGACAAAGCAGAACGATCAGAAAAACTAAAAAAAGCATCAGATGCTTCCAACTATACGTTTTGGATGTTCGTATCATACTCTCTTATTTCGCCACGGAATACGATCATTCCTTTCTCCGCTCCACAGGAATGATTTGCCCCGGTACTAACGGCTTCCGGTAAGTTTCTGGACGATAAATTCCAGATGTTTCTCCATCGATACCGGATCGTTGAAATAGGCCGCGTCTTTGTTGAGTTCGAAAACCCGGTTGTTTTTAACGGCGGGCAGATTTTTCCATATCGTGCTTCCGTACACGGCATCCGGATCGCCCTGATCTCCTGTCCACGGGCTGGTAAATATAAAATCGCCGGCATACTCGGGAAGCACCTCCAGCGATAGGCTCGCCCACCCCTTGCCGTTGTCGATCGCGTCCTTCTGAATCGGCGAAGGCGCCTTCAGCTTAAACTCGCCGTACAGAATCTCGCCGCCTCTTCCGTAATTATGCCCGAAGGCGTAGATCCCTTTCGCGTAAGGCTGGAGAATCGATACGGTTTGGTCGCCGACGGCGGCTTTCACTTTCGGCTCGGCATCCTTAATCTTCTGATCCCACTTCGCGATCCAGTCTGCGGCCTGTTTTTCCCGGCCCGTCAGCTTGCCGAATTCCAGCAGCTGCTCGCGCAGCGGAAGCTTGCCGTAAGCGATCGCCACCGTTGGCGCGATTTTGGACAATTGATCGATGCTGCCGTCATCGCTTTGGAAGACGATAATCAAATCCGGCTGCAGCTCCAGCACTTTCTCGGTCGACTTCCCGTCGCCCAAATCCGGCACGTTCACATATCCGGCAAAGTATGGGTTGCTCTTCACATGATCGGTGACACCGATCGGCTGAATGCCGAGAGCCAGCAAATACCCGTAGTAGCTGTCCCCCAGCACGAGTACGCGCTTCGGCTGTTTGGGCACCTCAATTTTGCCGTTGGCCGCCTCGTATGCCATCGTTCCTTTATCTTCCATCTGGGCAGCGCCGGGGGACGCTCCATTGGACGACGACGCTCCAGCGGACGCCCCTGAACCGTTCGAACCTGCCCCGCCCTCCTTGACGGACGCTTGTCCGCATCCAGCTGCAACGGCCAGCACGATGATCATGCAGACCATCGCCGATACAACCCGCAATCGATTCCAACTCATCATGTTCCACCCTCCGAAATTTGTTGATAATGATAATCGTTATCATTATATCAAACAACTTTTACAAAGCAACTAAAATTTGCCGCTGCGCGCAAAAAAAAGACAGAGCCCTCCTGCGGCTCTGTCTCCGGTTTATCTAAGCACTCCTTTTTGCACAATATGCACGCGGGCTTCCGGGCGAATCTTCACTTTCACGTATCCCAGTCCAGCTGCTTCCACGTATCGGAATGATGCGCGGTCAGCTTTCTTCCGATGCCGAAGGCGGCGCAGTTTGATTGCTGCAGCTTCTTGACGATTGCGGAAAACGGCGCCGAAACGAGGCTGGAACTGCCCGGACGTTTGAAGTAAACTGAGAGTGCTTTGGTACGAATGGGAAGGAAATGGAGGCGCTTAACCGTGAACCACCCTTTGGAATCCGTTACTTTTCTGCCAAGTCCATCTTACGGCAAACGGGACTGCGCGCCGGGATGGTACTGGGATCACCAGACTCCGTTCCATGACTACGATATCTTCTATGTGTTGTCCGGCAAAGGCACGATGACGCTCGGCGGGGAGCGGTTCGAGCTTCAGAAACAGAGCTGCCTGATCATGCGCCCCGGCGACCTTCCGAAAGCGGTACAAGATCCGCACGACCGGCTGACGGTGCTGTATTTGCATTTTCAGGTTGCGGACACGGGCGGCAAGGTGCCGCTTTTTCCGTTTCCGCGGTTTACGGTAACCGGCGGCGCTTTTCGCGCGGAGAACCTGCTGTATGCGATCATGGAGCTGCTTGATGTTCCGGCGCCGCTGCAGGAGCTCGAATTCGACAGCCTGATGAAGCAGTTTTTCGTCCGGCTGTTCCGGCTGCACCTGGTTCCCCGCGATTACGGCCCGGGTTCGGTCAAACAAATGCAGCGGGTCCGCCAGATGATGGCTTACATCCGGGAAGCCAGGGGCGTCGATGTCGACTTGGAGGAAATGGCCGATGCGGTGGGCATGTCCCCTTCCTATATGAGCCGGCTGTTCAAAGCTTGCAGCGGAGTTACGCTGAAGGCGTTCATCGCGAGGACCAAAGTGGAGAGCGCCCGCGATCTGCTGGTGGAAACCCGGATGAGCGTCTCCCAGGTAGCCGAACGTATGGGCTACAGCGACGTCTACGCATTCAGCAAAAGTTTCAAGCGGGTGTTCAACGTAGCTCCGTCCCAATACCTGGCTAACGCCAGACTGTCCCGGCCCGCTCCCGGCTCCCGACAGCCGCCTTCCCGCTGACGCTACGCCTGGCTCCTCTACGTTTCAGGACATCAATATGCGACATCGCGCATTCCGGTTCCTTCTATCATCTGTTACGATACGATCAAACGGGTGAAGGAGGATGGCCATGTTCAATCCGGCAGCGAATCCGCAGGACATCGCGCAGCGATTGTATCGTTACGATAAACTGGCCGAGCATCGGGTCGGGACGGTGGACGACATAACGGAGGAGACGGTGCGCAATTACCGGGAACTGGGTTATGTGGCGATTGACGAGGTGCTGAGCGCAGATGAGCTGGAGAAGGCGATTCAAGACATCTCCGACACGATTCACGGCAAAATCGTCGGACCGAAAATTCAATATTTCAAAGGCAAACGCGAGATGGAAGAAGCCGGCCATTTCCTTACGCCGGAGGAACAGGAGTTTGCAGTCCGCAAGCTTCATAAATTTATCGGCTACTGCCCGAATCTGCATCATATTTGCTATCATCCGAAGATCAGGAAGGTGCTAGAGATGGTGTTCGGCGAAAAGCCGCGCTTCTGCGAAGATCAGGCGCTGCTCAAGCCTCCGTCCAAGGAAGCCGGGATCGAGAAGCCTTGGCATCAGGATATGGCCTACTCCAATTTCTCTTTTACGAAAATGGTCGCCGGGGTGTGGATCGCCCTGGATGAAGCCGCTCTCGACAACGGATGCATGCATGTCATTCCGCGTTCCCACAAAAACGGCCCGGTGCCGCATTACGCCGTAAGAGACTGGCAGCTGTGCGATACCGCAGTGGACGTTCAGAAGGACGAAGCCGTGCCGCTGCGGCCGGGCGGGATTCTCGTCTTCTCCGGCTTGCTCCATCACGGCACGCCTCCGAATTTATCGAATAAGCGGAGACGGGCGCTCCAGTTCCACTATGCTCCCGAATCGGCGGTCAAGATGACGCCCGACCAGTACAAAGTCGTGTTCACGAACGAGATGACGCAGGCCGAGTGTTAGGTTAGCGTTCCTTGGGCCAAAAACATGCGCCTATGCAGGTATTGTCAGCGGCAGAAGCATTCCGGCCGATGGCCAGCCGTCTTGTGGGAACACTTAACCGTCCGGGGATATCCCGGACGGTCTTTTGGGTACGAGCCTACTCGGATAGCCGCTAGTAACACACTCGTCGAGGCTGTCGATTCATTATGGACAACCAAGTGGAAAGGGAAAAGATTACCTTCTGGCGAGTTTTGTCTGGAATCCCCTACCTTACAATCCTTATTCAATCAAGGGATTCCGGACAACCTGTTTGAGTAGAAGAAGGTAACTTTTCACTTGGAACGGCCTGCTAACACTTCTACACATTGAATCGACAGGCTCTCGTCAACTTCTATTTTTGAACAGGTTCGCTAGCATTTGTGCGGCTTCCTTCATCATTTCGCGAATGGTTACGATATCCAGGCCGTAATATTTGTCGGTATCCAGAAAGTGGACGTTCCCCCGTTTGACCGCTTCCAGAGGGTTCAATAAGCCGGATTGCTGGATTTCCTTATACACCTGCTGGTCAGCCGGTCGATGCTCCGGCTGCCCCGTGATGTCGTGCGATCAAGCTCGCTTGCCCGTCCTGCCGTTATCCGCGTCATCCCACTTCCAACTCGTTCACCGCTTCGCCTTATAAAACTCATGGTACAGCTTCATCAGCGCCCGCTTCTCGATCCGCGACACATACGAGCGCGAGATGCCGAGCTCCTTGGCGATTTCCCGCTGCGTCCGCTCTTCTCCGCCGTGCTCCAGGCCGAACCGGCCGACGACGACTTCCTTCTCGCGGTCGTCGAGAATGTCCAGGTTTTTGTATATTTTCGACTTTTCGATCTTCAGTTGCACTTTGTCCACGACATCATCGGCTTCCGTGCCGAGGATATCGATGAGCGTTATTTCATTGCCTTCCTTATCCGTTCCGATCGGATCGTGCAGCGACACATCCTTGCGGGTTTTCTTAAGCGATCTCAAGTGCATGAGAATTTCGGTTCTAATGTCAATAGTGGAGCATTCAAATGCCTACGTTGTACTAACTTAACGTGAAACATACATCGCAGACATATTCAGGTGAGGCCTCCGTGACTTGGTTTGCCC
Organism: Paenibacillus sp. GYB004; assembly: GCF_036577605.1. Lineage (NCBI taxonomy): Bacteria > Bacillati > Bacillota > Bacilli > Caryophanales > Paenibacillaceae > Paenibacillus > Paenibacillus sp. GYB004. Next base: position 1,030 of record NZ_JARBDB010000052.1, on the reverse strand, counting down.
ATATCGTCTGTGTTTACCTTCTTGATCGGGCCCCTCCAACAACAAAGGCGTTTGTTTTTCTACGAATATTCTCTTCCTGTATTCAATATATTTGGTATGTAGAAGAACTGTTAAGGGGGAATTGTTCTGAAGGACAAATTGTTAATTGCTGTTTTAGGAAATAGGAATTCGGGGAAATCAACAACCTGGCAAACATTGTTTAATGATCGTAACGTAAGAACTGCACAAAAATCACTCAGACAGCTTCATTTTAATGATCAAGAATACACAAACGTATTTTTGATTAATGGATCTCCACAGGAAAGACAAAGAAATGTTGAGGAAATAATTCAAGTTGGCTATGACCCAGAGATAGTCCTTTGCTCTTTACAGTACACGGATGATGCTATAAACAGCTTGAAATATTTCGCAGAAAAAGACTACTTTATATATTTACATTGGCTTAATCCAGGGTACAATGATCAAGCATCTTACGTGGACCGTCTAAACTTGATTCCCATGTTGCTAACTTATAATTCCCTTGTAGGGCAAAGAGACGGTAAGATCGATCCTATAACACGTATGGAAGAAATAAAAGAATATATTTATAACTGGGCAAAAAAGAACCAATTAATAAAAATGCTTAATATCATCTGACATAATGTAAAAAGTTGCCTACACTTGCGGGCAACTTTTTTAATATTGTATGTGGACAATTGCTCTTCAACTCAGCTTAGCTTTTTCATTTTAAGTTACCTTTTGGCAATTTTCTTTAACAATAACCATTTTGCCATATCAGCCGCAAAACCCAGGAAATAATGCTTTGAACAATTAACATCCCTCATGATGACAGTTTCTTTTATCGTCTGCCCTGAATTGGTAGTAACAAAATATTCAACTGCAGGTTGACCATCAATAAGGAGCTATTCCTGTAATGAAGTAGTTTGAGCTTTGAATGAAAAAAGCGCCTCTAGTATACTGGGAAACGTTCCGACCAAAGAACAGATCCCCATATGAAAAGAGGCACTCACCATGAAGCATAAGCTAAAAC
>NZ_JARBDB010000051.1:0-599 GCF_036577605.1 Paenibacillus sp. GYB004 | reverse complement strand
TTCACTGCGGGCGCAACCTTGAAGCTGTACTTGACCAATGGCACGTTGGTAGCGACAGCGACGAGTGTAACGGGAGCGACTTACGCGTTCACCGGTGTGGTGCCGAACAGTCTCGGCTTTTATGCCACGCAGACGGTAAGCGGCGAGGAGAGCGAGAACTCCGCTTTTGTCGGCGTTACGTTAAGGGTGCCTTCGGCCTCGGCGGGGCTTGATTACGTGGACGTAAGCAACGTGCTGAGCGGCGCAACGGTGAAGCTGTACGAAGAGAACGGGAGCCTGATCTCGGATTCCCCGTCGGATCAAGGCAGCGGCGTATGGCGATTCAGCGGCTTGACCGCCCGGAAGACCTACTATGCGGTTCAAAGCATTAACGGCGTAACCAGCGCGAACAGTAGTTTCGTGACGGTACAGCCGGACATTCCGGTTTCCCCTGCGGTGACAGGCGGCGAGGAGAGTATCAGCGTCAGCGGTTTCACTGCGGGCGCAACCTTGAAGCTGTACTTGACCAATGGCACGTTGGTAGCGACAGCGACGAGTGTAACGGGAGCGACTTACGCGTTCACCGGTGTGGTGCCGAACAGTCTCGGCTTTTATGCCAC